>JBCDBW010000048.1:0-29429 GCA_039182965.1 Verrucomicrobiota bacterium | reverse complement strand
CTTCATTCGTCCCCTTGGTTTTGGAACTTTTGCCTGAGTCCTGAAGGCAAAACTTATCTCCTTGATTAAACTTCGAGGTGCCAATCGACTTCCGCCCTTGCCCTTCACACCAGTCTCTCTCAAAGGTTATCATCGCTTGGGTGCAGACCTGAAAAGCATTCGCTTTTCGCCGTGCTCCACGGCGCGATGATAAACATCCTGAAACTTCTGTAAAGCCAAAACGCTAACGACCACACCTCGTAGTTTGATCACTGGTAGGGTGATTGGTCGAACAGTTTTATTATACCGCCGTCGCTTTTCACAAGCAATCCGGACAGTCCATTATGCTAAGCAAAAGCGACCCGGAAAGGCGCACTCCCTTCCTAACATAGACTGTAAGAACAATATTCCACAGACGATGCAAAGAGAAGCTTTTTCTGGCTTGTGTCAGGATCGATTGAAAGCCCTTACTCCGCCCTTCCCGAGTTTAAAGGTCAAGCGGGCTAGGCGCCCCCGCTCCTGGCTTTTTCATAACGTGAAGATAGATCATCGTCGTGGCGACACTTTCGTGTCCAAGCAAATCCTGAACACTTCGAATGTCGACTCCACTCTCAAGCAAGTGGGTTGCGAAGCTGTGCCTCAACGAATGACAAGTTGCCCGCTTCGTCATCGAAGATCGCTCTACCGCCCGGGCAAACTGCCGCTGCAAAGATTTTTCATGGAGATGATACCGCGCAACCTGCCCAGTCCGTGGATGATGACATACCTTGGCTGCAGAAAACAAAAACTGCCACTTCCACTCACTCGCCGCTTTGGGAAACTTCCGACGAAGCGCCGGATCCAGATGGGTCTCTCCCAGCCCATCCGCCACATCATTACGATGCTTTTCCTCCGCAAGCTTCATATGGTCTCTCAAGCTCGACTCTAGGGCCTTGGGCAGTGGAACCACACGATGCTTTCCACGCTTGCCATCATGCACATGAATCGTTCCGTGACCGAAATCAATATCCTTCACTCGTAGTCGAAGAACTTCCGCTTGTCGCATCCCACTCCCATACATCAGTTCGCAAATAAGCTTCCAAGGCGCACACAACCTCCCAAGAATCATTCTCACCTCGTCCCGGGTCAAGACAACAGGAGGCCTTCGCCCTTTTCCAGCGGCAGGTCGAAAATCCAATTCGATCTCCGCGAGGCCATACACTTTCTTTGCTAAGAAAATAAGCGCATTCAGCGCCTGTCTCTGCGTGGCCGGCGCCACCTCCCTCTCCAATGCCAGGAACTCAAGGTATGCCTCCATATCAGCCGCTTCCAAAACCGTCAATTGGTGTCGCAAACGCCTCATCCGAAAGCGACAAAATCGGGCGCTCCACTGGACGTAAGTCTGCTCCGTTGTCACCGCTAATCCTGCGACGCGAATCGCGCATCGTAGCCGACCAAGCAAGTCGGTTACGGCCTCATTCTCTCCCGGAGCAACGATTCGATCATTCTTCTTGGCCTCACGAGACATTGGCCCAACTGCAGAAATCGATCTGGTAGTGCCACGTAAAAGCGTCCGGTGACCACGCTCCAATTGGGTCGCTTGGTCTGCTAACCCACTCCAATCGAAATCGGCTCCCCAAGGCAAACAAACAATGCCACAAGTCCATAACTCCACCGCATGAATCGCTTGCTTAAACTGCCATTCCAGCAATACCCGACTCCGTCCTAGGGTCTCAAAGAAGGCCAGAGTACGTTGCTCCGATTGATCCCCTCCCGCATCCAACCAATGTCGAACCCATCTGGCGTAATACTCCCGTGCTTCGGGTCGAACCCTCGGGTGCTCATCAAGCAAATCTACAAATCGCTGCCATTGCGAAGGGGCGACTTGATAAGTGTTCATGTGAACATATTGGCGAAAGTGATGAGCTCAGAGCAAGAAAAAAAATTTTGGTCGCTTCCCCGGCGCGCCCACCACTCCGCAGCCGTCACGTCCTCAGCCACCCGGTGGACTAAGAAACCCCGGCGACTATGGCGGTCCCGATCCACCCCGTCCCGGCAAACACGGCGGTCCCGGTGGCAACTTCTCCGTTCATCTTCCCCAATAAGCCCGACAACTTCTCCAACTTCGCAAAAGAACCCGCCAGCGGCAACTCCATCCCCCAAAGTCCCCCCGCCGGCAACCCGCCCTCGCCGTCAACTCCACTGGCCTCACCCGCCACCTTCGGCCCCGTCCACCCCTGATCCAAGCGCGCAATCTCCGGATGCAATTGCTTCGCCTCCCCGACAATGGACCCATCCGATTCATGCACCCGCACCCATGCCCCGCCAAACCGCTCCGATGCCCGGAACGTGTCCGTCCCCATCGATAATCCACCAATCCGATCCACACTGAACGTCATTGCACTCGTCTTCGTTCGCACATGGGTGACTCCCTCCGTCTGAAACGTCTTCCGCTCCGCCGCCTCGATCAATTCCACGCTCTCGCTCCCCGACTGTGATTCCATACATCACATACGACATCGTCAAGTTCGACGCGTCCTGCGGACTCTCGTTCGTCAGATCAACATCATAGTGCTGATACTTCGCCTGCTCTTCCGTCTGCCTAAGCAAAGGCATGTTCTTCGGCGGCCCCTATTCCGGACTCTCCTCCAGCGCCCACTTCTCCCCCATCCCGTCCCGCCCCTTTATAATCCGTAAACATCCGCGCATCACCAGTAACGATCCAAAAAACACATCCTGCCAAGATCAAAAACCCAAGCGGCGCTGTTTTCATTGAACACCCCTATCAGAGAATCGGCCGCTTTCCCACACCCAGTCGCAGAGTAAGAAAACCCCCGGCTAAACGAAAAACGGACGCCCCGATTCTCGAGACGCCCGCCTCCATGGATTTACAACTCGCCGACTCTTGAAACACTAATGGTCTCGTCTGCCTCTCCAAACAGCGCGCCAGGTTTCCCGACTCGAAAGACCACTCTCGCGGCTCCTCTCTCGTCCAAGTCAGACGAATTGAAATTCAAAATAAGGTAAAACCGTTCAATCAAGCCGCCTGCGACGCCTTTTTTTCCTCTGCGATCGCCATGCTGCCCCCTTTTCGGTCTCGCCCTTCTTGCTGAGCCAACACCAATCGCATCTTTTTCAATGCGATCTCCTGGAGCTGACGCACGCGCTCCGGCGTAACACCCAAGCCCATCGCAATCTCGCTTAACGTCTTAACAGGACGTTCCTCCAATCCAAACCGATCGCGAATGATCTGGCGCTCGCGCTCATCAAGCACGTCTAACATCCCGCCAATTTGACCAAGCATCTCCGTCAAGCTGACGCTTTCGTCTGGCGACATCGAACTGTCGTCCGGAACGACCTCCGCAATCGAGCCCTTCTGACGCTCGCCAATCGGCATGTCCAATGACACCGGCGTTTGCGCACGCTCTTCAAACATTCGAATATTCTTCGCCTTGATTCCCGTCGCCTTCGAAAGCTCCGAACCGGTGGGATCCCGCCCGAGATCTCCCCAGGCGGCATGTCGCGCCTGCTCGATCTGCGAAAGCTTGTCCACCACGTGCACCGGCAATCGTACCGTCCGCGACTGATTCGAAAGCGCACGACGCATCGATTGCTTGATCCAGTAAGAGGAGTAAACGCTGAACTTCGCACCTTTGGTAGGATCGAAACGCTCCACCGCCTTCATAAGACCTCGGTTACCTTCCGCCACAAGGTCTTCCAAGTCTAACCCGTGCCCCGTATACCCCTGTGCAATCGTCACCACTAACTTCAAGTTCGAGCGGATCATCCGATCTCTCGCGTATTCGTCACCTTTCTGCGCACGGCGCGAAAGCTCAACTTCTTCTTCTCTCGTCAAAAGCGGCGCCTGCCCGATTTCATCGAGGTATTGTGTAAAACAGTGCATGGTAGTAAATTGGTTTGTGGTTGGGTTGATTCGCCGATCGCAACCGGCCTTTTCTCTCTACGGTTAAACTGGTATCACCCGCCCCTTACCGGTCCCTTACCGCCCCATTACCGTTTGGTAAGGTTGCCGCAGCCCCTGGGCCTCAAGGCCATCCAAGGGTTGTCACCGCTCTCCCTTCCTGCCAAACTTCCCCCATGAAAATACGAATCCTGTCCCTGACCCTCGTCACCGCCGCCGTCGCCGCCTTCCTCTTTCCTTTCCTCGGCTCTCAAAATATCCAGGCCCAGGAAGAAAAAGCCGTCACCCCCCCCTCAGGCCACCAACTCTGGGAATACCGCGCCCTCCGCATCCAGGACCGCCGCCAGTCCGGCTCCCTAAATCGCGATATCGGCGCCCGCGAAGCTCAGTCCGAAGACACCCTTAATCTCCTCGGCGCAAAAGGGTGGGAACTCGTCGCCATCCGCAACGACGGCTCCACCGAGCCCGTCTTCTACTTCAAACGACCAAAGAAAAACTGAAAGGTTACTTGAGGTGCTCGTCAAAAAATGCACCCGCTCCCCCAATACACTCGTCAAACCATTCCTGCCGCCCGATAAACCCGTGCGGCGCACCCGCGATCGACCGAAAGCCCGACCCCACCCCCAACTCTTCCATCTCAGCACGAATCTCCTCCCCATGCGTGCTCGGATCATCATTCTCGCCCGTCATCAACAACATGGGCGGATCTCCCGCATCCAAATGCGCCATCGGCGACGCCAATCGATAAAGCTCCGGTTGCTCCGCCTGCGATCCCCCCAGAAATTGCTGCCATATCTCCGCTTCCGCCGATCGCGCCTTGTTGCGCTCCGACATCAAATGCGTCTGAGCCCCCATCGGCACCGCCGCCTGAATGTCACTCCGCTCACCGGCATTCCCGCCCTCGCCTTCGAGCTCCTCCACTCCACCCGAGGTCGCCAACAAAGCCGTCAAATGCCCCCCCGCCGATAAACCAATCGCGCCAATCCTCTCCGGATCGATCCCATACTCGTCCGCGTTCGCCCGTAACCACCGCACCGCCGCTTTGCAATCCTCAATCGCCGCTGGAAACATCTTCTCCCCACTCAACCGATAAGAAATCGTGACCGCTACATACCCTCGAGCCGCCAATGCCTTCGCCAGATTCCCGTGCGATCGCCGGTCCCCCTTCCACCAGCCGCCCCCATGAATGCAGACGATCGCTGGCAGCACATCCCCTTCTGACTCCTTCGGCCGATACAAATCCAATTGCAGCTCGCGATCCCCATACCGCGCATAGGTGACTCCCTCATGCGCTTCCAATAACGCCTCTACCTCCGGCGCAATCACGGTCCTCGCCGAGTTTCCACCCGCCCCCTGGCCATTCGCGCTCAAAATCCCCAATGAAAAAGCGACCCCCAACAAAAAAACCTTACCGCTCATAGCCCCCTTCAACGCCGGCAAGCATCCATTTTCTGTCAAGATTCCGCGCCAAATGACGTGTAATATGGGACACAAACAATACCAACCTGACCCTCGAATCCATGCGCGCCAAAGCCCTCATCGCCACTCTCTCGCTCACACTCCTCGCCGGCAATCTCAGCCCTCTTGGCGCCCGAACGTGGACCGAAGCCAATTCCGGCCGCACCCTAGAAGCCGAGCTCGTCCAAATTAACGCCGACAGTGTCCTCGTCCGTCGCGCCGACGGGAAAACCCTCACCCTTCCCTTCAATATCCTCAGCGAAGAAGACCTAACCTTTATCAAGGAACAAGACGCTACTACAAGCTCTGCTCCATCTCCGGTAGATTCGGGAGGCTGGCCCCGCTGGCGTGGCCCGACAGATCATGGCAGTACCTCAGGCGATGATCATCAATATCCCGAATCCCTCACCGAAGACGATGTCGCTTGGAAAATCGAAACCCCCGGCCACGGCGTCTCCACCCCCATCGTCTATCACGACCAGATTATCCTCACCGCCGTCGATGATGAAGAAGACATCGTCCTCGCCTACTCCCTCGATGGAGAGCTCCTGTGGTCCACCGATATCGGCGACGGACGCGAAGGCCGCCACAAAAATGCCTCGGGCAGCAACCCCTCCCCTTCCACCGACGGCGAAATCATCGCCGTATCTTTCAAAAGCGGAAACCTCGCCGTCGTCGACTTCGAAGGGAAACGCCTCTGGGACGTCAACCTCATCGACAAATACGGCGACATCAAAATGAATTGGGACTTCGGCACCTCGCCCGTGATCGTCGGAGACCTCGTCGTCGCCGCCGTCATGCATGCCGGCGAATCTTACGTGGCCGCCTTCGACAAAAACTCGGGCGCCCTCAAATGGAAAATCGATCGCACCTACCCAGACTTCAACGAAAGCGACAACAGCTATGCCACCCCCCTTGTCTTTAAAAACACCGACGGCGCGGACGCCCTCCTCATCTGGGGCGCCAACCACCTCACCGCCTACAACGCCGCCGATGGCGAACTCCTCTGGTCCGCCGCCGACTTCAATCCCGACGAAGAACGCAACCGCAACTGGTGCGCCATCGCCACCCCCGTCATCATCGACGACCTCGCCGTTATCCCCTTCGGCCGCGGCAAACACCTCGCCGGCATGAAACTCCACGGCGAAGGCGATGTCACCGAATCCAATCGCACCTGGACCCGCGACGGCAGCGGTGAAGTCCCCTCACTCTCCGCATACGATGGCAAAATCTATGTCCTTAAAAATCGCGGCGAAGTCATCTGCGTCGATCCCTCCGATGGCGAAACCGTCTGGAACGACGCCTTCCCCCGCGGTAGTGGGAGCTTCTTCGCTTCACCTCTCGTCGCCGACGGAAAACTCTACGCCGCCCGCGAAGACGGCACCGTGTTCATCGCCGATATAAAAAACGACTTCGAAGTCCTCTCGGAAAACCCTCTCGAAGAAAAAATCATCGCCTCCCCCGTCGCCGTCGACGGCCGTCTATTAATCCGAGGAGAAAACCACCTCTACGCCTTCTCCACGGAAAACTAATCCAGGCGCGCTTTCTTCGCTTACGCGCAAGGGAAGAGTTCCACCTCTGTGGCGGGCCTTAGCCCAACCGATCCTTACAAAGGCTCCCCGTATGCATCCACCTCTACCTTCGCCGCATGCGATATCGGCCCCTTCGACATCATCTCGTCAATCGCACCCTGCAACTTCTCCCGCGCCGCCTCCGCCTCCGGACTCAGATCGCCCGTGTCCAATTCCACCTCCCGCATCGTCTCGCCGGCGATATCAAAAATCCGCCCATCCGAATACAGCTTGTATCCATGATCCAACGCGAAGATCGAACGGGTAAAACGCTGCTTGTCCCAGCCCGGTCGCGGATCATACCAAAAAAAAGCCCACTCCCTTGGCGTCCCTTTTCCCCCAAATAATTGCGGGGCAAAACTTACCCCGTCGGTATGCCAATCCGTCGGCACCTCGCCCCCCGCCAGAGCCGCCAAGGTCGGCAAAAAATCCGACGCCTCCACCAAATCACCGCACACCCCCGGCCCAATCACCCCCGGCCAATTCGCAATCAATGGCACCCGAATCCCCGTCTGCAGTGGCGTCGCTTTTCCGCCCGCCACCACTTCGTCCCCGATGTGCGACGTAATCCGCGCATCCGTCCCGTTGTCCGAATAAAACATCACCAGGGTCTCTTCCCGCATGCCCAACCGATCCAACTCATCCACCAAACGCCCCACCAACTTGTCCATATACGCCACCATGTCCGGAAAATACTCGGTGCTCTCTTCCAGACGCCGTCCCTCATCCGCCCACTCCTCGGAATCCGGCGTCGGCACCATCGGCCAATGCGGCAACGCCATCGGGAAATACACAAAAGTCCGATTGTCCCCGTTCGCTTCCCAGAACGAAACAATGTAATCCACCGCTTCATCCTCCCCATACGCCCCCTCGACTTCCTCCACCAGTTCGCCGTCCCGCAAATAAGTCGGATTCGCAAAACGCGATCCCTTGTCCTCGGTGTGCAACGAGTGAAACAAGGAATACCCATCAAACCCCCCATCCTTCGGGTGCATCCCCGTCCCGCGACGACGCTCCGCATTCGGAAAATCCGGCGGATCATACGACTGCAGCTGCCACTTGCCGGCTATGCACGTCTTGTATCCCAAATCCTGCATCAAATGCCCAAAGGTCCGCTCCTCCGGCGGCAAGATCCCAAAATATTGCCAGTTCCGATGATTCTCCTTGCCCGTCATGATCTCAATCCGCGTCGGTGTGCACAACGGCTGCGAATACGCATGCGTAAACCGCACCCCCGTCGCCGCCAATTCATCCAACCGCGGCGTCTCGTAATCTGTCCCCCCATAACACCCCAACCCCTCAATCCCCAAATCATCCGCCATGATCAACAAAATATGACGCGCTTCGCCCGTCACACCAAAACTCGAGCCCACAACAAGCCCCCCGATCACCATTGCCAGTAACACATTTCTCATCTTCATCCTATCAAACGCAATTCCTCCCTCCCAGGCCAGTATTTTGCCAGAAATACCGCAAAACAAACTGGCATCGCGACAATCACAAACCAACCGAAAGAAATCACAACTTCGCGTCCCATTTTTGAGACAATTAGATCATTCCGCGAAAGAAACCGGAGCAGCACCGATCCCATCATTCGCAGGTGCCCTTCTCATCCATCTACAACCCGTACCTGCCGTGCACCGCGCTCATGAGATACAACTTTAATCTAACGAAAAGATCACTAACTTTGTGGCGAAATATCAAACTTGATGTATATTCCCCTCTTGAAAACGAACAAGCCAGATTACCTGAAGGAAAGTCTGTTGGAGTTCCTCCAACAGGGCCCCAAAAACCTCGACCAGTGCATCGAAGAAGGCGGAAATATGCTCAAGAAAATGGGCGTGAAAACATCCCCCACTTCGGACGAATTCCGACTTCGTGTCTTTGAAAAGCTTCACCAGCTCAAAGCCATGGGCCGCGTCACCAAAGATCGCTCCGTCAAACCGGCCGTGTTCCTCGCCGCCAAAGTCGACTGAGCCGCCAAGTCGCTCAGCGTCCCTTTCGCGGAAATTTCACACTCGCACTTTGTCCAAGGCTCGCTAGGGTCTTGCCGAATTGCTATGCCCGCGCCCCATATCACCGAAAACGTCACACGCCCCGCCCGCACTCTTAAAGAATACGTTTACCTCGTCTTCACCGGCATCTGCATGGGCGCGGCCGATATCGTTCCCGGTGTCTCCGGCGGCACCATGGCCTTCATCATGGGCATTTATGAGGAACTCCTCAATGCCATCAAAACGATCAACCTTCGCCTCGCCCAGCTCGCCCTCAAATTCAAAATCAAGAAGTGCTTCGAACACGTCCCCTGGAAATTCCTTGTCGTCCTCGGCGCTTCCATACTCATCACACTTAAGCTCCTCGCCGGCCTCATCGATGGCGTCCTCGCCGATCCCATCGGAAAGGTTTACCTCTATGCCTTCTTCTTCGGCCTCGTCGTTACCTCCATCTTTACGCTCGGAAGGCACGTGAAATGGAACCCCGCCGCCGCCATCGCGCTCGCTGTTGGAATCGTCATCGCCTATCTCATCGTCGGTCTCGTTCCCTCCGAAATGCCGCACAGCCCACCGTACCTTTTTTTCAGCGGTATGATCGCAATCATGGCCATGATCCTCCCCGGCATCAGCGGTTCCTTCATTCTCCTCATCCTCGGCCAATACGCCTACGTCATCGAGGCTCTCAAAAATCTGGACCTCAAGGTCTTCATTGTCTTCGGAGCCGGCGCCGCCGTCGGACTCCTTGGCTTCGCCCGCATCCTCAGCTGGCTCCTCGAAAGATTCCACGCCATCACGATCGCCGCCCTTATCGGCTTCATGACCGGCTCCCTCAGGAAAATCTGGCCCTTCAAAGACGCCGAAAAAACCACCTTTATCGAAGATCGCCACGGCGAACTCGTTCCCCTCAAAGAACCCAATCGCCTCCCCGACTTCTCCTCAAACGAATGGTGGATCGCGCTTTCACTCGCCCTCTTGGGGGTGGTCGTGATCCTCACCATTGAAGTCATTCACCGCCGAATTGCCGGTCAAACGAACCAAGGTTGACGATCCACCACGCCCTCACCAAGGGCGACCGCCTTCAAAAAAACACCCGGCTCAACAGCGTCAGTACCGCGGCAAAAATAACGTTCAAAACCAATCCCACCCGCACCATCTGCCGCTGCGTGATGCGCCCCGTCGCAAAAGCAATCGCGTTCGGCGGCGTGGCAATCGGCAACATAAACGCGCAACTGGACGCAATCGCAATCGGCAGAACCAACTGCGACTCCGCTACCCCCATCACCGGCGCCACCACTGCGAAAATCGGAACAAACAAGGCTGTGGTCGCCGTGTTGCTCGTCAGTTCGGTCAAAAAAATAACAAACAAAATCAAGACCGCTATAAACGCGAACAATGGCCAACCCGCCGTAAAATGCCGGATCGTTTCCGCCAAATACAAACTCGCCCCCGTGCTTCCCAAAATCTTGCTCAAGGTGATCCCCCCGCCAAACAAAATCAGCACCCCCCAATCCGTCGTCCGATCAATATCCTTCCATCCCACCAAGCCCAGAGCCGATAACAACACCACCGCTCCGATCGCGATCACGGAATCCATCGACTTTTCCACTTCAAAGAACGTCGCCAAGGGGCGCGAAAAAAGCCAACAGGTAATCGTCAGACTAAAAACCAACAGCGTCGCCACCCCCTCGCGAGTCAATGCTAGTGGCTCCGTCCGCACCTCAAACGCCGCCACTCTGCCCGGTCGAAAACAAACCAGCAATAGAATGCACAACAACGGAAACAATATCGCAACACACGGCAAACCAACTTTCATCCAGGCCAAAAACGAAATATCCCCCAGTTGCGCTGCCGCTATCCCGTTTGGCGCCGTGCCCGTGAGCATACCTAAGCCTCCGATACTCGCCGAATACGCAACCCCCAACAGCAGAAAGGGCGTCACTCGCGCCGCCGTTGCAACCCCCTCACGCCGCGCAATTCCATCCAATAAACCCAACGCAATCGGGATAATCAAGGTCGTCGTCGCCGTATTCGATATCCACATCGATAGGACCGCGGTAAACAAAAACAACACCAGAGCTGTCCAGTAGAAATAGCCCCGCCCAATCCGCAAGGCCCCTCGCACAATCCACTGATCTAGTCCATGGCGACTCAACGCCGCCGCCAAGCCAAAGCCCCCTAGCAGTAAGAATATAATCGGATGCGCGAAGGAAACAAAACTCTCTTGCACACTGATCCGCCCCCCTAGGGAAGACATCACCGCCACCAGTAAACCCGTTACTGCCAAAGGCATTGCCTCGCTGAACCATAAGAATCCCGCAAAGACCAAGATCGCCAAACCCTCGCGCACAAACGCCGCATCCGCCCCCGCAGGTAGAGGCGAAACTGGAAACCACTGCCGCACCCCGAAATACAAAGCAAATGCAATCGCCAAAAGCACCAAGCTCCTCCATCGGTTCGTCGCTCGCTTGCGCCCCTGTCGCCACTCGTCACTCTCAATCCCGCTCATTCAGTTTTTCCATATGGATTACCAGGCAAGACGCCGTCACTTTCATCTTAAAATCTCGAGACTCTCATTTCCTCTCCAACGAGGAGAGGGGCAGCGTAAGGTGCCTTATTCAATAGCCGCGTCATCCGATCCGCAATTTTTCGTTCCTTCCCCGCAAGGGCAATTGCCGGCAATTTATTGCCTGCTTTCAAAGCGAAGCCAAGTCAGATCAGATCGCCAAATGAGGAAAAAAGGGTAGCTCAAAGGCCCTCGGTCTCGCTCGGATTCCCAAAACACCCAAGCTCACGCTCGCTCTCCCACCATCAACCCATAAAAAATCGGCACATGAATTTCCGCCAATTCCTCCAAGGAAGCTCGCGGAAATTCATACGTAATCACATGAAGCCCCCGTTCTCCCGCCCACGTCCCAAACGATCCCGGCGTCGCATACCCAACCGACTCGACTAACGGCAATCCTGAAGCCGCCGAGAGTTCCTTCCCCAAATCCGATAGCTGCGGATCATCAATGCACGCCAGCGGCGCATGCAGCGCGATGACCCGCTGCGGATCCAAGCGCTCTACCAAATCCATAAACGCCTGCGTCTCCGGCTCCGATCCCGCTCCATTCCCAGTCGACAACCCGACTTCACTCTCTCCCCCCACTTGCCAACAGTACGTCGTGCCCTGCCCCATCCAATCACCTGTCGGAAAATTGCGATTCAAATCCACACCATTCGCATTCCCTCGCGTTCCCCGTGCCATCCCGTCCGGATTCGCAGCCAACACCACCCCCGCCGCCAATGGAGCCCCTCTTAAACACCGCAAGGCACGCGACAAAACAAACGTCGACTCCGCCTCCTCTCCATGCTGCCCCGCCACCAAAAGCGTCGAGGCTTCCCCCGATTCCGGTAACCAAACTTCCAAAGGGGCCCCCAACACCGACCGCCCATACAGTTCAGGCACCGAAGCGAAGTCCCCCCGCTCTTGTCTCGATCGAAAACTCACGCTCTCAAATGCACACCAATTCCATGGCCCTCCGGCAAATGCAGTCTTCCGCCTTCACACCGGATTCCGTCGTACGGATCGTTCCCAATTAGAAGATGACCGTCCAGATCAATCCAATCCCCCAACGACGCCAGATGCAATGCCGCGCCAATCCCCAGCGAACTCTCGATCATGCACCCAAACATGATCCTCATCCCCAGCCGCTTGGCTTCCCGAGCCGTTCGCAACGCTTCGCGAATCCCCCCCGCCTTCATCAATTTAATATTGATGCCATCATAAATCCCCGCCAATCCCGCCACATCTGCTGCCACCCGAACGTCCTCATCCGCCACCAATGGCAAAGCCGATCGCTCCCGTAAAACCGCCGTCTCCTCCAAGCGCCCAGGAGCGAAAGGCTGCTCCACCAACTCCACCCCACGCGCCGCCAACCACTCAATCATCGCCGCCGCCTCATCCACGGACCCCCACCCGCCGTTCGCATCCACCCTTACCGGTACGTCCGTAACCGCCCGCACCGCTTCAAACCGCTCCCGGTCATCACCAGACCGCGAACCCAACTTGACCTTCAAAACCCTAAACCCGTCCGCTTCCCGAACCCGCGTCGCCGTCCCGCCAATGTCGTCTATCCCGATCGAATAACTCGTCACGAAACTCTCTCCGGGAACCGCAATGCCCAAATATTCACCCAGTTTCCTTTCCTCTTTCTTAGCCCGCCAGTCTAACAAAGCCATATCCAGAGCCGCCCCGGCCGCTCCTTTAAAATCCTCATCCAACTCAGGCCCCTCTTGCCCAAGCACAATCCGGTTCCCCATCGCTTCCAGTTCCCCAAGCACCGATCCCGGCTCCTCCCCATACAATCGGTGAAACGCCGCTTCGCCCTCTCCCACGATCCCCTCATGCGTCACCCGAATCACAAAGTTCCGCTTCGCGTCGGCCGCCCCTCGCGCAATCGCCCATCGCCGCCGCAACCGCAACTCCATCTCGCGTATCTCCACCATCTATTTCACACCCGAAGTCGACCCTCGCTCTACCGCCTCTGCCAACTGCGCCAGCCACTCCCGCCGGCCCTCATCCGGCACTTGCAACGGCTCGTCTCGATACACCGCCTCCAACGCGGGATACCCGCCCACTTCCTCCTGACTGTCAATAATCCGCGCCTCCCCTACCAGCGCCTCGCGAATGATCCGCGCATCAATCGCATCTCGCTCTGCCGGCCGCGCCCCCACCGTCCGCGACACCACTACCAAGGCCCGCATGGCGTCCATTGCTTCCAATCCCTCAGGCCACACAGGCGGTTCCGTTAAAACCTCAAAAGGCTCCCGCAACTCGCGAATTTCGCCCCCAAAATAATCAAAGCCCTCGTTCCCCGAAAAATACCCCTCTGCATCGCCCTCAAAAATCGCCGATGAACGCTTTGTCTCGCGACCAAACAATACCACGTTGCCCACCACGGCAATCCGCGCTAATTCCCGCCCCGTCCCCGTCTTGTCCCGCGCCGCATGAATGGAACGATCCCCCGGATTGGCAATAACGTTGTTCACAACTACCCCGGACGTCTCTGGCTTGAACAACGGGTTGCGCTCCACATTGCTCGCATAGAAATTCCGTACCACCGCCACTTCCTGCGTCCCATCCAAAACGAGTGTTCCCTTCGAATGAGCACCCTCCCGGTGCGTCGCATGATTCAAAGCCTCAGCAATCAGACAATTCCGCACAAAAACTCGCCGCGCCCGCCGCCCCGCCGGTGCATCATAACTCGTCACCGATAGATTTTCGTCCACCGACCATGTCACCGAGCAATGATCAATCCACACCCTCTCCGCATCCGATCGCGTCGCAATCCCGTCCGGCTCCCACCCGCTCTGTCTCGGCTTCCCCGCATCCCCTGGCCGCACACGCAAATGCTGAACTAGCACCCGGCTCCCCCCAATCGAGATTCCCCCCTTGATCACGGTCACCCCAGGTGACGGCGCAGTCTGCCCCGCCACCACAACATCTCCATTCATCACCGATATGCCGTTCTCCTCCAAATCAATCACACCCCCCACATCAAAAACAACGATCCGAGGCCCTTCCATCGACAAGGCCTCCCGCAACGTTCCCTTCCCCCGCGTTTCCAAAGAGCTCACGCGTATCACCGCTGCCCCATCGAAATCAAAACCCAGGTCCGGCACCCGACTTTCCTGCCATGCCCACTTGGTCTCCGCCGCCCCCATTTCCCAAACCACCGAAAAAATTAGCGTTGACCATACGATAAACCGCTTCATTGCTTGAAAGATTAACCCCTCCCACGCCGAATCTACAAAAGACACTCGTCCACGGAAAGACCCTTTCTAAAAATCACTTTCGGACAATTCTCACCCCCATTTTGTCTGTTGCCACGCCTTTCATGATCCCTCGCAGAAAACACCCTATGGTTGTGGCCACAACGCTCCTCGCTTGTGCCGCGACCTCAGCCTTCTCCGTCGTCAGTGACCCCCCTAACGCCGTTGACCACGCCGGCATTATCCAATCACTAGACGACGAATCCTTCGCCGCCGGAGAAACAATTTATAAAAACCTCTGCACCAATTGCCACGGCGGCGACGGCATCACACCACCCCTCCCCACCGCGCGCGCCTTCGGTTCCGGCGAGCTCAAGTTTGGCTCCGATCCCTACGCAATGTTTTTAACCCTCACCAAAGGAAACGGACTCATGGGAGCCCAAACCTGGATGACGCCCGAAGAACGGTACTATGTCATCCATTACATCCGCGAAAAGTTCATGCGCCCCCTTCGCGATGATTTTGAAGAAATACACGACGGTTACCTCGAGTCGCTCCCCACCGTCAATGTCGTCGTCAAAGAATCCGATACCGTCGCTCGCGACTTCGGCCCTGCTCTCGCCTCTCAACTCGGACGCGATTTCCCCAGTGTCCTATCCGTAAAGCTGAACGATGACACGACTATCTCCTACAATCTCCACACCATGGATACCGCCGGCGTCTGGAGCGGCGGCTTCCTGAACCTGCTGAACACACAACACTATCGCGAACGCGGAGGTGGCGTCGCCGAACGCGATGGGGAACTCATTCCCGGCCTCCAAACCTGGCAATGGGGCCACGATGGAACGCTTGACTACCCGAAGGACAACCTCCTGCCCAGGGGACCGCTCCCCTCCGAGTGGATCCACTACTTCGGGCACTTCGTCCACAACGACCGGCTCTTCCTCGCCTACGAAATAGACGGTCGCACTGTCTACGAACTCCCCGCCGCCCCAAGGGGCTTCAAAGCTGTCGAACAAACCCTCGAAATCGGACCTGGTAAAGCGCTCAAACTCTGCGTCGGCAAACTCTCGGATGCCCCATCACCTGTCTCCGGTTTCATAAGCCACGCCGCTCAAACCGCCGACCTTAACGAGTCCGGCCCCATCGCCGTCCTCGGAAACACGAAAGACGATGCCATCGATTCCTTCCTCGCCGCCGTCGCCAATGGCGATACCCAAGGCCTGAAGTGGTCCGTCGACGAAAAGAACCGTCTCGTCCTCGATATACCCGCCGCAACGAAGACAAAAACAATCCAAATCATACGTCACGCCGGTGAAGGCGAAGGGAACCTACTATCGTTCGCCGGCTACCTCCGCTCAATGAAAATCAGATCCAGAGACTACTCCGTCGCCAAACCCTCTGAACTCCTCACAAAATCGTCCCAACGACGCTGGCCTGATACCCTGACCACCGTCGGTGCGCTCGGCGATAACTCCAAAGCCTACGCCCTCGACACCCTCACGCTTCCCCCAAACGACACAGAAAATCCCTACAACACCTGGTTCCGCACCTCCGACCTCGCATTCTTCCCCGATGGTCGCATGGTGGTGTGCACCCATGGCGGAGACGTCTGGATCGTATCCGGCATCGATGATTCCCTCCAAAACCTCGAGTGGAAACGTTTCGCCGCCGGCCTGTATGAACCGTTCGGCCTCCAAGTCGTCGACGACCTCGTCTACGTGACCTGCAAAGATCGTATCACCCGCCTCCATGATTTCAATGGCAACGGCGAAGCCGACTTCTATGAATCCTTCAGTGCCGACGATGATGTCTCCACCTTTTTCCACGCCTTTAATTTCGACCTGCAACGCGACAACCAAGGCAATCTCTACTACGCCAAAGCCGGCCAATACACGTCCTACGCCCTTCCCGGTTCCGTCGTCAAAATCTCACCCGATGGCACCAAACGCGAAGTCTATTGCACCGGATTCCGCACACCAAACGGCATGGGCATCCTCCCCGACGGCCGTCCCACGGTAAGCGACAACCAAGGCAACTGGATGCCCGCCTCGAAAATCTCCCTCTGTGACCCCGGCGGATTCTACGGATACGTTCAAAACAAAGCAACTGAACAGTGGGCCCCCGACGGCGGCGCCATCGACCACACCCAAGTCGTCCCCCCGAATACCTTCGACCAACCCCTCGTCTGGATGCCTCAGGAGTTCGATAACTCTTCCGGTGGCCAACTCTGGATCGACGACCCCCGCTGGGGCCCTCTCTCCGGACGCCTCCTCCACACCAGCTTCGGCAAAGGCTGGCTTTACTACATGATGCTCCAACACGTGGAAGGCGTTGCCCAAGCCGCGATCGTAAAACTCGAACTCAATGCCATCACCGGCATCCACCGCGCCAAAGCAAATCCCGCCGATGGACAAGTCTACACTGTCGGCCTCAACGGGTGGAACGGCGGCGGTCGCCCAGGCCTCACCCAAGGCGGTATCCACCGCATCCGCTACACCGGCACCCCTCAAAAACTGCTTACCGATGTCAAAGTGCGACCAAACGGAATCCGCCTCCAGTTCAACTTCAAACTCGATCCCCAAGCCGCCCGAAGCAATGAAGCTTACAGTCTCTTCCAATGGAACTACCTCTGGTCTACCAACTATGGATCCAAACAGTTCTCCCTCGAAGACAAATGGGAGGAAGGCGAAGACATCGTCAAAATCGAACGGGTGAGCCTGAACACGGACGGGAAGTCCGTCTTCCTCAAAATCCCCGGCCTCCAACCCGTCAACCAGATGGAAATCAACCTCGCTGTCCCTGCCGCCGATGGCACCATTCTCGAAGAACAAGCCTATCTCACCATCAATAAAGTCCCCGGTGACAATGGTCCTGATATGAAGGAACTGACTGCCGGCCGCACCTTTCTCTGGGACCGCGCGAAAAAGGAAGAGGAACAACGCAACCGACAAAAAGCGCTCGCCCAAGCCCGAAAAAGAGCCGCCGCAGCCAAGAAAGAAGCCCAAAAGAGAGCGCCCTCAAAAGAGATCACGGATTGATCCTCGCGCCGCTTCCGGTTAACCTGCGCCATGCGTCGCGCCGGCCCCTGCCTTGCCCTCTTTCTCCTTACGACACCGGCCCACGCCTCCGAAGATGCGGCAAATCCGCTCGCCCCCGTCCTCGCGGTCGTCGAAGAAATCCAAACCGAACCCGGCATGATCCACGCCTCCATCGGTTTCGCCGCCCTCTCCGTCAGCACCCAAAACGCCGCACCCGCCGCCGGCTATCGCCCCGACGCCGCCATGATCCCCGCGTCCACTCTGAAACTCGTCACCACCGCCACCGGTCTCGAAACCCTCGGCCCAGACTTCACCTTCAAAACACACCTCCAATATACCGGCTCCCTCTCCCCAGACGGGGCACTCGAAGGAAATGTCATCATCAAAGGCGGCGGCGACCCTACCCTCGGCGCGTCCCGGATAATAAATACGTTTGCCCCCTGGAAAGACGCCCTCGACGAGTCCGGAATAAACGCCATCCATGGCCAAATTGTCGGAGATGCATCGATTTTCGGAACTCAACTCCGCCCCGATTCTTGGCAATGGAACCACATCGGAAACTATTTCGCTGCCGGCGCCTGCGGTCTCACCTTCCACCAAAACCTTTTCTCCGCGACGTTCCAAACCGGGTCGTCAGGCTCACCAGCACCCCTGTTGCACACCGACCCAAAGCTCCCCGGTATCGAGTTCATCAACGAAATGCAAGTCGGCCCCGCAGGATCGGGTGACCAAGGATACATCTTCGGCTCAGCTTACGCGAATTTGCTCTACCTCCGCGGAACCTTGCCGGCGGGGCGGTCCTCCTTCACCATCAAAGGTTCTCTCCCCGATCCCGCCTTCTTCTGCGCACGAGCCTTCACCAAATACCTCAATGATCAAAACCTCACCGTATCCAGCAATCCCAACACCGTTCGCCTCCTCAACATCGCCGGCGAAACACTCCCGGCGCGTACGACCATCTTCACTCAGGAATCCGACCCACTTTCATCGCTGATCGTGCTTACAAATCACAAATCAAATAACCTCTCCGCCGAGTGCATCCACCGCATGATTGGATACAAGGCATCGGGCAAAGGCACCACAACCGCCGCGGCCAAAGCAACGATAGACTACTGGTCAGCCCGTGGAATCGATACATCAGGCTTCGCCATGGCCGACGGTTGCGGACTCTCCCGTGTCAACACCATGACCGCCCGCCAACTTACCAAGCTCCTGAAACACATGATTCACTCGGAGAACGCCAAACCGTTTTACGCTTCGATTCCCATCGCCGGCCAATCCGGAACACTCCGTTCAATCGGCCGCGGCACCCCATCCGAAGGCAATGTCCACGCTAAAAGCGGCACCCTCAACCGCGTCAAATGCTACGCCGGCTACGCCAACACCCGCTCCGGCAATCAATACGCGTTCACGCTCTTTATCAACAACCACGACTGCACCGATACGCAGATCGTCGCCAAAATCGTCCGCGTCTGGAATGCCCTCGTCACCTTGTAACCGGCCGCCAGGTTTCCAGCGAAGCGAGTGGTCCCTTCCCTCTCCGCTGGCGGAGTTCTCAAACGCACGAACACTTCAATATCAGCGAAGCCATCCTAGAATGGCCGGTCGCAAGCGAATACAGGACAGGGTGACTTGGCCCAAAATATGTCCGGACCAAACCATCCGAATTTCTCATCCTACCGAATCACCTTCATAACCCCACGCATCGCAATGTGATGCCCCGGAAACGTGCACACAAACTCGTAATCCCCCGCCTTCTCCGGCGCCGTAAACTCGAGGATCTCTTCCTCGCCGTTGTCCAACATCGACGTCGCCGCGATGATCTCATCGCTCTCCGGAAGAAAATCGACTTCAAAGCCTTTCTCTCCCAGCTGCAAAGCCGCCATTGCCACTTCATCCGCCTTGTTCGGATTCACAAAAACCACGTTGTGCGGCAGAAAATCAGGATTGTGAAAGTGAATCTTCAACTTCTTGCCCGTCGGCACTTCAAACTCTTTCAAATCAAAACGCATCTGCTCGACAATCGTCCCAATCCGCACTTCCGTCAGCTCCGGCGTGTTCGCAATAATCCCCGATGGCAAGGTCGACCCATGAAGCAGGTCCTCCGACGTCGGCCCCTCTCCGCCGCTGCGATGATCAACCACATAAAGATGATGCTGCACGGTCTGCCCCGCAATCTGCGCATGCGGCTCAGGCGACCGCAAAACGATATTCAAGAGCTTCTGATTCTTCACGTTGTGTTGCTGATGCAGCCAGAGCGCCTCAAGAAAATGATGCGCGTCCTCTTTACTCTTGGGATCAAATTGCTTCAGCCATTTTTCCACCGCCGCAATCACGTCTGTCGTATCCCGCTCGCTCAATTCCACTCGCGTCCGATGCCGCACCCCATCCACCGGGTGCTCAAGATTCTTCATCAATTGCTCCAACGAGGCCCCTTCGATCTCCGCCGGTTCTTGCAACGGCTTGTCTTGGTATACCACGCGATAGATGCGGCCATGCTTATCGTCCCGGTTCGGATCCCGAATATTATGCTGCATGTGACCAATAATCACATTGTGCCAGTCCGCCACATACAAAGCTCCGTCCTCGCCAAAAATGGCGTCTGCCGGTCGGAAGTTTTTGTCTGAACTAACGAGCATGTCTTCCACCGGCTCCCCCCACACCTCGCCTAGCTTCGTTGTCGTCGTGGTGGTCTTCTTTTTTTCCCCCTTGCCCGTGGTGACCGTCTGCACGCTCCCCCCGTCACGATTCAGCTCATACTGCTTCAAACCGAGGAAGCCAATCGCGTTGCAAATCAGAAAATTCCCCTGAACATCGTCCGGAAAGTTCGCGCTCGATACGATCTCGTTTGCCGGCACCGGTCGCACTTCTTTCGTCGCAAGCAAATGCATTTTAAATCCATCCCCCTCCGGTCGCACTTGGTAAGCATGGCCGCCCGTCCCATTGTTGGCATACTGATAACCCCAATAATCAAAACTCGTCCCATGCGGGTTCGGCCGATTGTCCGCATGATAACTGATCGTGAATTGACGCGGATCAAAGCGATACATTCCCGACGCCCCCGTGTTCAAAGAAGGTCCCCACGGATGCTCGATATTGTTGTGTAGAAAGATGCCGCTCTGCCAGTAAATCGCACCGTCAGGCCCATAGATCAAGTTGTTCGCCGCATGGTGCGTGTCAGACGTCCCCAAGCCATGCACCATCACAATCTCCTCGTCCGCGACATCATCCCCGTCCGTGTCCCTCAAAAACAACAAATCCGGCCCCCGCGTCACCAATACCCCCCCATTCCAAAATTCAAAACCCAATGGATTGTGCACCTTCGCAAAGGTGATCGCCCTGTCCGCCACCCCATCGCCATCCTCATCCGGTAAAATCAACAAACGGTCGTTCATTTCCTTCATCGGCTCCCACTTGGGATAAGTCTTCCAAGCCGCCACCCACAAACGCCCCTGCCCGTCCACCTGCATCTGCACCGGGTTCACCAACTCGGGAAACATCGCCTCATCCGCAAACAGGTTTACCTCATATCCCTCGGGCACAGTGATCGTCTCAAGCCCCTCTTCACCACTCTGATATTCCAGCGAACCCTCCTTCTCCGCGTTGGAACTCTTGCTCCCACCCCCCACATTCGAAATCACCGGCACCGGTTCCGGCACGTTCCCGTCATCCACTTTAAGGTCTTTCCCTCTCGCCACCGCCCAAATCCGCTGGTCACGATTCGCCGTCATCACGTCCAGCATCTCCAATTCGTGCTGAAGCACTTCCGCATTCGACTGATCGTTCACAAAGGTCAACGTCGACCGCGTCCCCCAAACATCATTCCCGTCCGTGGCACGATATCGGTTGAACCAATGCCAGTTCTTGTCCAATACCGCCGACCGCAAAGCCTGTAAACGCTCGTCCGCCGGAATCTTCTCCCCATAAAGCTGCTTGCCAATTTCCTCCGCGAGCTGCCGGTTACCTTCCTCGGTCAAATGAATGCCGTTGATCGTCAATGGCGCTTCCGAAGCCGCATATCGCACCTTGCTCGGCTCAAACAAATCCACAAACCCCGTCTCCTTGTCAGCCGCCACATCCTTGATCGCCGCCGCATACAAAGCCAGCCGCTCATTATTCTTCTTCCCGTCCGGCAGGTTCCGGTCACGCAAATCCTCATGCGCAATCGGCGAAAACAAGACGATCCGCGGCTCATCCTCACCATTCGGCTTCAGTTCCCGATACGCATCCACCATCTCACCCAGATCCGCTTTAAACGACCCAACGCCCGCTTCCCCCATGAACGATTCGTTATATCCAAAGAAAACAAAAATCACATCAGCCTTGCTTTGTGTCAGGTAATCCTCCGCCGTCAAAAATCCCTTGCTCCGGGGCCGATTCTTCACCTGATCACCCGAAAACCCTTGATTCCGAAAAACGAGCTTCTTGCCCTTCTCCTGACCTTGTACCAAGGCTTCCAGCCAACCGTGATGCTGCATTCGTTCCGCCAACGCATTCCCGATCAAGACAACCCGGTCACCCTTCTCAAAATCAAACTCCGCCCGCGCCAAGCCCGCGCCAAAAGTCAAGATCAACCCCACAAAGAACAATCGGAGAATCACGTTCATAATAAAAAATGCATGCAAATTACCGGGAATTCCACCGCTCCCCGCAGCCTCTCTTCAACGGCGCGTCAGCGCCGGAGATTTCATCAATCTTCCCGCGCCACCACCTCAGCCGCCACCGCATCTCCCGTATAGTCCACCCATAACGGCGACGCCCAGGCCATGTTCCCATCCAACTGCTCCACTCGAAGATAGTATCGGTTCTCGCCCGACAAGGGCGCCTCATCCACATACTCCTTTTCAAACACTTTCCCCCGCACCCCAAACACTTCGTAATCCTCCTCGTTTCGCACCAAGGTCACCCGGCCAATCGGCGCGGTCCCATCCACTTTGATCGTGAACACAGGTTTCTCCGTCGACTCAAAAATCGATCCCAAAATCTCCCCATTGCAGCTGAACTCGACGTAGATCTTGTCTGTCCCCGCTACGGTGCGTCGCGCTTTTAATCCTTCGATGATCCCCTCCCGTGAGAAATCCTTCACATACACCCCACCATACGAGACATGCTCAGACAAATGATCCGAACTCGCAAACACACCCAATCGATGCCCATGTGCCAACGCATTCTGATACACCCCCGGATTCTTGTCCCCAAATTCTTGTCGTCCCGCCTCCGTCAATAAGGGAGCCTCTTCATCCAAGGGCATTCGCCCAATCGCCATCGGCGGTTGTGGTGCATTCAACCCCTCATAACTCAATCGCGCCCCTTGATAGATCTCCACCACATTCTCAAAACGATGATCAATCCCAATTTCCTCATACTGCGACCAATCCGTTCCCATCGTGGTCGCCCCGGTATGCGAGATCACCGCGACCTCCTTCCCCGTGCGACCCAAAATATCCCATAGCTCATCCGGAGTAATCTCACCGAATCCCGCTTTCACAGGATACAAGTCCTGCCACGGCGACGCCCGATACAGTTCCCTCTTAATATAGACAATCGGCCCCCCGCGCTCCGCAAATACCACATTGCGATGCCCCCAAGGCCACTTCTGCTCTCGCTCATACACATACAGGGAATGAAACACCCCCGGATTGTTGAAGGCATCCGCCATCCGCTGGTTGTGCCACCATTCATACGGATGATAAGGCTTCCCCACATCGGTATGATCCGAGGTCCCAAGGAAATCTAGCTTCCCCATGTCGTAAGCATAACGAAAATGCTCGACAATACATCCGTCAAACCCCGTGCGGCAATTCGACACATCCGTGTGCCGATGCACATCCCCCCAGTAGAGCGCATACTCTTCCCCGTCAAACGTCCACTCGTGACGATCGTCCACCGGCCGCTCAGGTGTGAGTTCCCCCAGATGTGAATGATCCAACTCCGGATAGTCGGGCAACGGCACTTCCGCCGTCGAAGCCGTCACCAAATCAAAATCGGCGTCAATTTCCGCGAAGTAGACCCCCGCCACCCGGACATCTTTGGTCGTGCGCTGATCCGAAGACCAAAGCAATCGCAAGCTCCCGTCCTTTCCCCCCACAAAGCTCGCCCGCCGGTCCTGACCAAAGGGGCTCATCGGCATCATCGCCGGCACACTCCAAGTCCCATTCTCAGCATCATATCGAGTGAGCGCTAAGGACCACAAAACGGTGTCAAAATAACGATAGGCCACCCACGGATTTCCGTCAGCATCCACTCCCACCGTCGGAAGATTCACCGGGTTGCCCGGCGTGACGGGCTGCTCGGCTCCACCCAATCGAATCTCCTCAAACTCATCCAGCCCGATGTCATACCGCCCAAACAATATCCGCTTCTGCGAATTAAGCCCGTCCCAATCATTGTGCGCGCGATTGTCCAACCCCCATTTTTCCTTGCCCCGCTCCGCCGCAATCCAAAACCCCCCACCGTCCGCCGTCGGCGTGATCATCCCCCGCGCTTCGTACTTCGGCGAGGCCGCGATCGATCGACGAGTCACGTTCGCCTCTCCTTCAATGTGCGCGAGATACAAATTAAACTCGTTCCCCTTGGAGCTGTCATACAAAACCCAAACCCCGCCCTCTTCATCAAAAGCAATACTCGGCTCCCAACTCCCCCAGGCCCACTCTTCGCCGCTCGGTGGATTCTCCGACACGACAATCTCCGTCGACCATCCTCCAAACCCAGGATCAAAATACCGGCACCGTATCTGCCCGCGCCCCGTCCGCATCGACTGCCAAGCCGTCCACACCCGCCCCTCGGAATCCGTCCCCGCCACCGCAAAGGTGTCGCTCCCGCCACTTCGCGCCAGTTCCATAGTGTCTCGCAGCTCCCCATTCTGACTCACCGCCCGCCCCACTAGGTGCATAATATCATCCTCTCCCGTTTGGCCCCAGATCACCCAGATCGTCCCATCACCTGCCGTCGCCACCGCCGGATGATGAATGATCCCCGGCTCACTCACCGCAATCATCGGTGCCAATCCCTCGCCCCCTTCCTTCGCCAGCCACAAAACATCCTGCTCCCCGTCGTGCTCCACATACGCCACCGACAACCGCCCCTTCCCATCGACCGTCGCCACCGGAAAATCCCGCTGCGCCATCTCATCCCTCAGTTTCATGACCTCTCCCACCAATGGTAGATCCTCCAACCCCGCACGATCAAAAACCAACCTCCCGCGGGCCAGCAAGTTCTCCCGCCTCGCCTTCTCCTTCTCCACCTCCCGCTCCGCCTGCTGAATCGCCGCCTCTTCCTTCTTCGTCAACCCCTTGCTCCCACCGCCCTTGTTCTCCACCTGACCGAAGCAATCCCCCGACAGCAGCCATCCCATAATCCATCCAACAACAACCAAAGAAAGCAATTTCATGCGTCTAAAATAGGGGTTCGCGTGGCTACAAAACCACCCCACTCCAACGCCCCCCAACCCCCACTTCTTCCGCCTCCTCCAAAAAATGCTCCTCTCTCCCACGGTATGGTAGGGACGAGCGCGTGCCCTTCGTAGCTTTAGCGAAGAACGGAGCCTCCACAGCTTAGCCCGAAGGGCTATGCGAGGAAAAAACCTGCCTACCTCCCCAAAACCTCCCGTTCCACGCCCATCCCCGCACAAAAAAAGGCGACCCCGCAAAGGATCGCCTCTCGGCAGTTTATCAGTAATCTCGCCTCCTCACCGCGAACCTAATCGCAGCAAGAGCTCCCTCAAAACATCTGGCCCGCGCACTTCACGCCCACTGCCGGATTGCCAGCTCCAACTCAACGAAGAACCTCGCACGCCTCGGTCCCTATACTCGTGTCCACGACCGGAACCGTGTCCATAGCGACGCAGCTCACCATCCACAAAATCCTCCATCTCATGCACCGACTTGCCCAAGCATGACAAGAGTTCCTTCACCTTCCGCGTGTCGCAATCAATCCGCCGCCCATACCGCCCCCGCTCAATTCCATCCAACACGTCCGACAACTGACGCACCCTCCGGTCCACTTCCACCAGGTGTCGCCGAATCTGCCGAAGCGAATCGTGGCAAAGATGATCCGCAAGCTTCTCGACATGACCAAGTCCGTCGTCAATCGCCCCTAGATCTTCCATCAGATATCGATACCCTCCACTCGCTCGAAAGTGCCGCTTCACTTCGTATCGCAAGTCCTCAGTATGATCCTGCGCCCGATGCGCCATTCCCACGAGTGGATTCTTATGATGCCCCCAGGCACCGGACAGACTCATTATCCCGAGAGCAAACACCCCCGCCGTCATTCGCATAACGATGCTCGTTTTCATTTCTATTGGGATTCGATTTCAAAGAGCCGATCACCCGGCTCATCCCAATAGACGCCCCCCACCAAAATTCTATTCAATCCCCATCACACCCTGCGAAACTGCGCAACTGTGTACCTGCGTAACTTCGCCTCGATCAACTCCTAAAATCCCGCATCTCCTCAAGCAAGCGCTCCACCACTTCAGGACGAGAACTCCCAATATCTCTCGTCTCACTAACATCCACCTCCAAATCAAACAACAACGGCGGATCATGCGCTTCCACCGGCTCCCGCTGCCGCGTGTCCGGGTTCGATGAACGCTTCTTGGTGCTCAAATGAATCTTGTGCTTCCCTGAGCGAAACGCACTCGTCCCAAACAACCACTGCGTCCGCGGACTCGCCTCCTCCCGCAACAAGACCGCGCTCAAATCCCTCGAGTGATACCCCGCCTTGTCCTCCGGCAATTCCGCCCCGCCCGCCAAACTCGCAAACGTCGCATACAAATCCAGGTTCGCCCCGATCCCTTCCACTTCCCCAGGTGCAATCGTTCCGGGCCACCAGAAAATCCCCGGCACGCGAAACCCACCCTCCCAAGAAGTCCCCTTCTCCCCGCGCAACGGCGCCGCTGTCCCCCCATGCGGCCCGAACATCGTCCACGGACCGTTGTCACTCGTGAACACCACCAAGGTCTCCTCCGCAATCCCCGCCGCTTCCAAGGCCTCCATCACCTGCCCCACCGACCAATCAATTTCTTCGATCACATCACCATACACCCCCGCGCCACTCCGCCCTTGGAAAGCCTCAGACGCAAAAACCGGCGCATGCGGCATGTTGTGCGCCAGATACAAAAAGAAACGTTGGTCCTTGTGCGCTACAATCCACTCCACCGCTTCTTCAGTGTATTTCTTCGTCAACAATTCCTGGTTCACCGGAAACTCCACCATCTCCCGCCCACGAATCAATGGCACCGGAAAGGTCGTCGGCCCGCTCTCGTCAAACAAATCGCGATTCTGTTTTCGCCCCGGAGGCGCCGGCACATCATTGCTCCCCGGCGTCCCAAAATGATAATCAAAACCGCACTCCAAAGGATGCATCTCGTCCCGTGCAAAATCCTCCGGATACCCTGCAAGATGCCACTTCCCCAGAATCGCCGTCGCATACCCCTGACGCTTCAACATCGCCGGCATCAAGGCCTCACGATCCGACCGCAATTTCTCTTTCCCGATTAAATTCGGATGCCGCCCACTCATCAAACCCGTCCGACTCGGCACACAGGTCGCCCCAGAAGAATAAAAGCTCGTCCACCGCTGCCCTTCCACCGCCATCCGATCCAGATTCGGCGTCTTAATCACCTCGTTCCCGTAGCACCCCAAATCCCCATACCCCATGTCATCCACAAAGATCAAAACCACATTGCACCGCCCCCCCTCCTCCCCATAACTCCCCCCGACCCCAAACACCATCATCGCCACCAAAAACAAAACAAAACGTCTCATACCAAAACAAACGCCCCATCCCCCTACCCCATTTCATTCATTCCACCCACAGTGCCCCCCAAACCATCCTCCCCTGTGTACCTGTGAAACTGCGTACCTGCGAAACTTCGTCCCCGCCGAACTCACCCACTCTCAGGAAGAAAAGTCGGCATCACCACCCCCTTCACATCCGCCACCGGCCCCAAACTCTGAGCCACATGCATCTCACAATTCCGCCCTCCCCACTCATACAAACACTTCACCAATTCCCCACACCCCACCGGCGCCAGCAAAATAGGACTCTTCCCCCGCTGCCCATCCAACTCCGCATACGCCATCGCCGCCGCCTGCCCCTCCGTCCGCGCCACCCCCGGCCCCACCATGTTGAAATCCGGCGACCCACAACTCACCAAAAACCCGTCCACCCCCTCACCCCCCGCGCTTTCGTAAACCGACACACTCCAATACCCCGCCGAATTCTCAATGAAATACCGGTAATCATTCCGCCGCGAAATCCCGCTCACCTCCATCTCCACCGCCGCCATCGCCTCGACATCCTCTAAGGTCGCCGCCCGCACACTGTCCATTCCCTCCGGCGCCTCCCCACCCAACCCGTCCTCGGGAACCGCCACCATCATGTCCTGAAACGTCGCAAACGGCACAAAGCCCGCCCGCGTATACAAGGAATACGATTCCAAATTAAAACAGCTCGACACCAAACGCACCGACTTCCCCTCCCCCGCCGCCCGCTCGGTAATCTCGCTCAACAAAGCCCGCGCCACCCCGCGCCCAAACTGCTCCGGGTGCACGGTCATGATCCCCAATGAAAAATGCGTCTCTCGCGGATGTACAAAACACGACCCGATAATCGCCCCCGACTCATCATCCACCGCGATAATCCCTTCCCCCGGATCGATCTTCTCATACACATCAAAAAAAATCGCCGCCGTCTCCTCGCCCCCCGTCATGACCTCTCCCCGTCCGATCGACACGTAATACGCGTTCAACGAATGATAGATCACCGCCGCAATCGCATCGCGATCGCCGGGCTCCATCCGCCGAATCGCGTATCCCCGACTCACTCCGCGTTCCCCTCCGCCCCCACCGCCGATGCGGCCTCAGCTTCCACGGCCCCCGGCTGAAGCTGCGCCTTGATCACCAATGCCGTCTCACCATCCGGCTGGTTTTCATCGGCGAAAAACGCCCGGTTAAATTCCGCGCTGGCGCCTTCCAAGCCCGCCAAGGTTTTCGGTTTGCCGCTCTCCACCTCCACCACCGTCCGATATTCACTCAAATCCACTTGCCGTGGCTCGATCTCGCTCGCCTCATCAACAATCGACATCTCCGGCACCACATCCACGAAAACCCGCCCCCCAGCCACTTCCGGTGTCAACGTCACCGAGGTGGAATACCGGATCGTATCAAAAACCGGGACGCCAATCTCACTCTCAATCAACGAATCCAAAAACCGCGGCACGCGCACCCGATTCAACAACGGCACCCGTCCCCCCACCCCCGGCCGCAAAATCGGCGACCCGTAATTGATAAAACCCTCAAACTCCGTGCTCTCCAAATTAACATCCAAGGTAATACTCCCGTCCGGATTCACCGCCGGCGTCGTTACCATGGTGTCCCCTACATTCCGCGTGACAAACCCCGTCGGATGCGCCGGCAGCACCGGGAACAGCCCCGGCCCCACGACACTGTTCGGCACTCGCGGTGGCAAATACCGCGTCGGATAGGGAAATCCCGCCGTCTCATTCACCGGCCCCATCACCCGAGGCTGACCACCTGTCCGAACCCCCACATTCAAAGCCACATTCGGAGGTGGCACATTCAAAGCCTCCATCGCCGCCGCCGCCGCCATCACTTTCTCCGGCGTATCGATCACCAAAATCGCCCCCTTGGGGGCCGGGGGGGGGAGGCGCCGTGGTGGCGGGAGCGGGGGGGGGGGGGGGGGGGGGGGGGGGGGGGGGGGGGGG
>JBCDBW010000047.1:0-29513 GCA_039182965.1 Verrucomicrobiota bacterium | reverse complement strand
TTTTGGAGGCGTCGTTGCCAATCGGGTTCGTAGGCGCCACCATCGCCGAAAACGCAGACGTTGAAGGTTTCGGCGAAATCCTCTTCGACCTGGTTGAGGTATCCGGCGATGGAGTGGGCGCCTACGAACCCGATTGGCAACGACGCCTCCAAAAAGACAAACACGCCTACGCCTGCTGGGGCGAGACGAGCGACAACAAAAGAATGACCGTCGAAACCGCCGACGCCGCCGAGTCGGCCGGCATGATCGTCACCCGATCCGAAATGGCCGATACCGGCCACAAATTTATCCCCGAAGAAAAAGAGAAAGTAAAATCTTGGCTCCTCGAAACGGTCCTTCCCGCTCGAACATCCCCTGAAAAACCCTAGGTGTTTTCAACGTTCTTGGGTAGTAACGTTATGCCCCGACCGTCCCGCCAACTCCCAGCATGGGCCATTGCCCTGGCGTGCTCTCTCTCGCTGCTAACACCCGCCGCCCCAAAAGAAGACCAAAACGCGTTCTTCGAAAAACACATCCGCCCCGCCCTCATCACCCACTGCTACGAGTGCCACTCCGTCGAAGCAGATAAACAAAAAGGCGGCCTCGTCCTCGACACAAAAGCCGGTTGGCAAATCGGCGGCGACACCGGTCCCGCCATCGTCCCCGGCAACGCCGACGAATCGCTCTTCGTCGAAGCCATCCGCTATCACGACCCCGACCTCGAAATGCCGCCCGATGGCAAAATGCCCAAAAGCGTCGTCGCTCGCTTCGAGCAATGGATCAACGACGGCGCTCACGACCCTCGCGGCGACGCCGCTCCCTCCCTCGCCAAGGAAACCATCGACCTCGATGAAGGCCGCCAATTCTGGTCCTTCCAACCCATCACCCATCCGGACATACCCGAGGCAAAAGAAAAGAACCCTAACAAAACAACGCACCCCGTCGACGCCTTCATCGATTCAGAACTAAAATCCAAAAATCTCTCATCCGCCCCCGACGCCTCCCCCGATACCATCCTCCGCCGCCTCCACTTCACCCTCACCGGCCTCCCGCCCTCTCCCAAAGACATCAAGTCCTTCCGCTCCGCCTTCAAGAAACATCCGGAATCAAGCATCAAGAATCGCACCGACGAACTCCTCGACACCTCCGCTTTCGGCGAACGCTGGGGCCGCCACTGGCTCGACCTCACCCGCTACGCCGACTCCTCCGGCGGCGGACGCGCCATCCCGCTCCCCGACGCATGGCGCTACCGCGACTACGTCATCGACGCCTTCAATGAAGACCGCGCCCTCAATCGCCTCATCCAGGAACACATCGCCGGCGACCTTCTGCCCCACAAATCCCGCGAAGAACATATCAACAACATCGTCGGCACCGGCTTCCTCGTTCTCGGCCCCCATAACTACGAAAACCAAGACAAAGAACTCCTCGATCTCGAAATCGCCGATGAACAAATCGACACCATCGGCCGCGCCTTCCTCGGTATGACCATCGGTTGCGCCCGCTGTCACGACCACAAATTCGACCCCATCCCTACCCGCGATTACTACGCGCTCACCGGCATCTTCACCAGCACCAACGCCATCACACACTCAAACGTCTCTAAGTGGAACACCACGCCCCTCCCCCCCACCCCAAAAGAAGCCGCCGCCCTCGCCGCTCACGAAGAGAAAATCAAATCCCTCCAAAACCAACTAAAGACCACCAAGTCACAGCTCGCCAAACACGGCGTCGGCGCCGGCGGCACCGAAAAAGCCGTCCTCCTCGCCGCCCTCCCCGGCATCGTCCTAGACAATACCGACGCCAAACTCGTCGGCGAATGGTCCGATTCCGTTCATAGCCCCCGCTTCGTCGCAGACGGTTACCTCCACGACGAACGAACCGACAAAGGAAAAAAATCCGTCACCTGGCGACCCCACCTCAAAGAAGCCAGAACATACAATATCTTCCTCTCCTACAGCTCCGGAAAACAACGCTCCGCCGAAGTCCCCGTCACCGTCTCCCACGCCAACGGCCGCAGCAAAATCATCGTCAACCAACGACTCACCCCGGAAAATGACGGCCTCTTCCACCCCCTCGGAAAATTCGAACTCAATGCCGGCGACAATACGTTCATCCGCATCACCACGGAAGGAACCAATGACGGTCACGTCATCGCCGATGCCGTCCAACTCATCCCCATTGGCAAAGAAAAAGCCAAGGACAAAAATCCCACCTCCCCGGGAAACAAAACCAAGCCCAAAAAGTCTCCCGCCGTTCTCGCTCTCGAAGAAAAACAGGCAGACCTCACCAAGAAACTCGACGCCGCCAAAAAAGCCGCCCCCAAGCTCCCCGTCGCCATGGCCGTCATCGAATCCGATGAACCCGCCGACACCTCCGTCCGAATTCGCGGCGAAACCCGCAACTTCGGCGACACCGTCCCCCGCGGCTTCCTCCAGGTCACCCAACCCGGTGACGCCCAACCCGCCCCCATCACCGCCGGTTCCGGCCGCCGCGAACTCGCCGAATGGATCGTGTCACCGCAGAACCCGCTCACCGCCCGCGTCCTCGCCAATCGCGTCTGGCTCCACCTCTTCGGGGAAGGCCTCGTCCGTACCCCAGACAACTTCGGCCTCACCGGCCAAGCCCCCACTCACCCCGAACTCCTCGACTACCTCGCTTCCTACCTGATCGAAAACAACTGGTCCACCAAGGAACTCATCCGCCACATCGCCACTTCGAAAACGTTTCGCCGCTCCAGCAGTCACCTCGATCCCGCCGCGGAAAAAACCGACCCCGAAAATCGCCTCCTCTGGCGCGGCAACCGCCGCCCCGTCGATGCCGAAACCCTCCGCGATACCATCCTCACTCTCTCCGGTCAACTCGACCCCGATCGCGGCGGCCCCTCCCTCCCCGCAAACTTCAAATCCGAATTCGGATACAAATTCACCTCCCTCAAACGCAGTGTCTATATCCCCGTCTTCCGCAATTCCCTCTACGAAATCTTCGGCACCTTCGACTTCGCGAATCCCAACTTCACCGTCGGCGACCGCGCCGAGTCCACCATCCCTACGCAAGACCTCTTCCTCATGAACAACGAATTTGTCCACTCCCACGCCGCCGGCGCAGCCAAACAACTCCTCGCTCTCGATGCTCCTAATCCCAACGCCGAAATCCGCCTCGCCTGGCAACGAACCCTCGCCCGCGATCCTCACCCCGAAGAATTCCAGCTCGTCAAAAACTACTTCCAAGACCACCAACACAACCCACAAGCCGCCTGGGCCGCCCTTTACCGAACCCTCTTCGTCTCCGTCGACTTCCGCTATATTCAATAACCGAACAAAGCTGCTAAACACCGCCCACTTCCACCCTTTAAATTCGTCCGCCGATCACTTAAACTACCCGTTTGATACCCGGCCTGTCCAGCCACTCCCCATGCACACGAATTCCCTAACCCGCCGCCACGTCCTCAAGAACACCGCTTGCGGCTTCGGATACCTCGCCTTCTCCTCCCTCGCCCACCAACTCGCCGCCGCCTCCAACTCCTCCCTCGCCCCGCAACTCACCCCTCACGCCCCACGCGCCAAGCGCGTGATCTTCCTCTTTATGCAGGGCGGCCCTTCCCACGTCGATTCCTTCGACTACAAACCCGAGCTCTATAAACAAGCCGACAAAGAAGTCGATTTCCTCAATCCCCGCACCCGCACCGTCGAAACAAAGAAAATCTTTAAACCCCTCTGGGATTTCCAACAACACGGCCAATCCGGCCGATACGGCTCCACGCTCTTCCCCGAAATGAACAAGCACGTCGATGACCTCTGCTTCATCCACTCCATGCACACCGAAGGCGTGGCCCACGGGCCCGCAACCCTCTTTCTCCACACCGGCGCCACCAACCTCATCCGCCCCTCCATGGGCGCATGGATTTCGTACGGGCTCGGCGCCGAAAACGAAAACCTCCCCGCCTTCGTCACCGTCAACCCCCCAGCCAACAAAGGTGGCCCGCGCAATTATGCCAACGCCTTCCTCCCCGCCATTCATCAAGGCACGGTCCTCGGCCAACCCGGCAATCCCAATGCCCACCCCGCCATCCGCAATCTCACCAGCCCCCTCCCCAAGCTCCAAGCCAATCGCGAATACGATCTCCTCACCAAACTCAACCAAGCCCAAATCAAAGCCACCCAAGCGCAAAACGATCCCGCCATCGAAGGCGCCATCACTTCTCTCGAACTCGCATGGCGGATGCAAAACCACGCCGCCGGCGCCGTCGACCTCGATCGCGAATCCCGCGCCACTCATGAACTCTACGGGATCGGAAACGAAACGACCGACGGCTTCGCCCGTCAATGCCTCGCCGCCCGCCAACTCGCCGAAGCAAACGTCCGCTTCATCCAAGTCAGCCACTGCGACAATTCCGCCACCCCCGTTTGGGACCAACACAATAATATGCCCAAACACAAAGAACTCGCCGCCCAAGTCGATAAACCCATCGCCGGCCTCCTCACCGACCTCAAACAACGCGGACTTCTCGACGATACGCTGGTCTGGTGGGGCGCCGAGTTCGGACGCACGCCCTTCTCGCAAAATAAAAACGGCCGCGACCACAATCCCCGCGGCTTCACCACCTGGCTCGCCGGCGGCGGAACGAAAGCCGGCTACGCCCACGGCGCTACCGACGAGTTCGGCTTCGCAGCCGTCGAGAATAAGGTCCACATGCACGACCTCCACGCCACCATCCTCCACATCCTCGGCCTCGACCACGAAGACCTTACCTACCGCTACGCCGGTCGCGACTTCCGGCTCACCGATGTCCACGGCCGCGTCGTCACCGACATTCTCGCCTGACACTCGTCTCAATGGCGAGGTATTGCTTCTCCACCCGCCTGGCATCGAAAGCGCGGGCCGCCTCTCAAAAAGATTAGTGTCAATGAATCGAGATTCGTGGTGTAAATTCTCTCCCATGCCCAACCGCACACAACCAATCACCAATAACCACCGAACGCAGTGAGGTTCTTCGATTCCCACGTCCACATGGTCTCCCGCACCACCGACGACTACCAACGCATGGCCGCTGCCGGCACCGTTGCCATCATCGAACCCTCATTCTGGCAAGGCCAACCACGCACCCACGTCGGTACGTTCCAAGACTATTTTAATACTCTCATCGGCTTCGAACGATTCCGCGCCTCCCAGTTCGGGATCAAACACTATTGCACGATCGGTCTGAACCCCAAGGAAGCCAACAACGAACGCCTCGCCGAAGAAGTCCTCGAACTCCTCCCCCTCTACATCTGCAAAGAAGGAGTCGTCGGAATCGGAGAAATCGGGTTCGACGATCAAACATTGGCAGAAGAAAACGCCCTCCGCGCTCAAGCGGTCATGGCGCTCGAGGCGGATCTCCCCATCCAAATCCACACCCCACATCGCGATAAAAAAACCGGCACCACACGCACCATGGATGTCCTCGAAGACGTTGGTGTCGCTCCCGAAAAGGTCATCATCGATCACAATAACGAAGAAACCGTCAAAGAAGTCCTCGACCGCGGATACTGGGCCGCGTTCACTATTTATCCCCACACCAAACTCGGCAACGAACGCATGATCGAAATCATGAAGGAATACAGCGCCGAGAAAATCATTGTCGATTCCGCCGCAGATTGGGGCATCTCCGACGCCTTAGCGGTCCCGAAAACCGCCGCCCTGATGAATGAAGCCGGCATCTCCACCGATGCTATCGAACAAGTCACCTACCAAAACCCCCTCGCCGCCTACGGCCAGTCCGGCCAGGTCAAAGAAAACGACTGGGCTGACTCTAAGGGAATCGACCCCACCGCCCTTTTCGAAGGCAACACGCTCCTCCGTGGTGGCCAGGATATCGAAAAAGCCATGGCTTCCGAGAATCTCATCATTACGTGATCATCCCCTTCACCATCTCACCCACAGGGGCCTCGCTCGCTCGCGACTCCGGCACCCACCGACACTTCAAAACCTAGTTGGAAGGCAGATAAACCCTCATTAAAGAACAACACCCCGCCTTCCGCGCCACGAATAGTTTCTTTTTCAGCAGACAAGACCCCGATTGCCGCGTAACCTCCCGACTTATAAACCATGAATCGTATTGCCCTTCAGGTTATCCTTTGCATTACCCTAGGCGTCGTTACCACACTGTCTGCCCAGGAACGTTCACCTTTCCAGAGCGGCTACCTCTACGACTTCAAGTCCGATATCGATGACGGCGGACAAGTCTCCCGTCACTTCTTCCACGCGACCGGCGGTCTCCCCGCCGTAAACACGGATGACCTTTTCATCGGCATCGGCGCTTCCTATCGCCTCAATTCCTACCATTTCGAAGACGGCCCTCCCGGTAGCCTCGCCGCGCTCGACCCGTGGCACACCATCCATTCTATCCACCTCGGCGCCTTCATCAATTGGACCCTCAACGACGAATGGAAACTCTTCGCCCTCCCCAATATCCGTAGCACAGCAGAAAGCGGCGCCAATTTCTCTGATACAATCGGCGGCGGCGGTCTCCTCGGGGTGTCCTACAAGTTCAGCGAAAATCTCACGCTCGGCCCCGGCATCGGTTATATCACCCAACTTCAGGACGACCCTTCCATTTTCCCCATTGTCCTCGTCGACTGGAAGCTGAACGGGCGGCTGAGTATTACCACTGGCCCCTCTGTCGGTGCCACCCTCGGACCCGGCCTTTCCTTGAACTACGACGTCAACGACGAGCTCCGCCTGTCCTTCGGCGCCCGATACGAAAAACTCCGTTTTCGCTTGGACGAAAACAATCCCGCCGCACCGGGCGGGGTCGGCGAGGAACGCGGCATCCCTCTCTTCGGTGCCCTTTCTTGGCAGGCCACCGACCACATCCTCCTCTCCTTCATAGGAGGCCTCAAAGTCGGAAACTCACTCCGTCTCGAAGCAGACGACGATCGCGGCCTCTTTAAGACCGATTACGATCCCGCACCCTATGTCGGTGCCAACCTTTCCCTAACGTTCTAATTCGCTCGCCCATCGCCGCTCCCTCTCTAAACGTCGATCGCTTGTGCGATATTTGTGACGCCACCGATCCTGATCTGAAGGTCCTGGATGTTTTTTCCCCAAATCCTTGGCAGGTCGTGCAATGCCGTAAGTGCGATTTCGTATTCCTGCGAAATCCCCCACCCTACGAGAAACTCGAAAGTGACTTCGCGTGGGAGAAAACATCCAAGAAAGTCACCGCCAAACGCCATACGAAGGCTCCCGTACAAGCCGCCGTCGCCAAGTCCACCAAAAATCTCCGTCGCTCGATTCTCAAACGACGAAAAATTCGTGACCTCGTCGTTAAGCACATGCCCGCCAATCCAGGCACCGTCGTCGATATCGGCTGTATGAAAGGCAACACTCTCATCAGCCTCTGCAAAGAACTCGAAGAAGCGGGCCACAACACAAAACCCGTCGGTATCGAAATCTCAGCCGACCTTGCCGCAATCGCCCAACGCAAACTCAGAAAAATAAAAGGAACCTGCCTGCACGCCGATGCGCTTTCTGCCCTATCCTCTCTTCCCAACCAACAAAGCGGTATCGTTATCATGTCCGCATACCTCGAGCACGAATACCAACCACGACTCGTCCTCGATCAGATCCATCGCACCCTGACGCCCGACGGAATCGTTGTCTTGAAGGTACCCAATTACGCCTGCTGGAATCGCCTCCTCACGCGAGGCAGTTGGTGCGGCTTCCGTTACCCTGACCACGTCAACTATTTCACCCCTGCATCACTCAGATCCCTCGCCCAACGGTCAAACCTCTTAATCAAGCGCTCCAACTGGCTCGACCGCCTTCCCACCAGTGATAACATGTATGCGGTCCTCGCCCGCAACTCCTGATGTCGAAGCCTCTCGAAATGGCAACTTTTGGAGCCACTAAAATCACTATAACAGGCCAGAATTCAGACTTTTCCAAGCACGTGTGGTTTCCCGTGTTGACATCCACCCCCTTACCATTCAAAACTCTCGCACCTTCTCTACGCTACATTATTCACCATCACAACACTCGCCTAAGCATCTCACCGTGACCACATTCACCAGAACACTTCTCGCCACCCTTTTGCTCGGTGGCATTGCCTTAACTCCACTCGCCAATGCGGTAGACGCAAAAAAACGGAACGAATGCGCCGCTTCCATCGCCGCACTCAAAGAGAAAATCGCCAGTCTCAAAGGCGACCAATCAAAAATTCTCGAAGCGCTGGAAGAGGCCATAAAACAAGATCGCGCCTGTGCCCCATGGCTCGCCGGTGCTACCGTAGAAGCCACAAATGCAGATGATGACTTCATTGGCGAAATTTCTTTTGTCGCTCTCAGCACCGGTGACGAATCCATGAAAAGCGTCATTGCCGGAACGATTCGCAATGCCGCAACCGGAAAAGGAGGCTACGCAAACGGGGGCGCCGGTGTGGTGGGGGGCAACCAAGGATGGGGCAAAGGCGGAGACATGCTAGGGCCCGACGACGCAGTCCGCATAGATGGGAACGGCATCTCGCTCATCGACTTCTCACAACTACCTCACGACATGAACGATTCCCTCACCCAAGGGGTCTACGCCAAACTCGGCGATGCCCTCCTCGGCGGCCAGTTGATCGGTTTCGGCCCACTCAGCGGTTCCGTGGCGCGTATATTCGGAGCAATCGCTCCCGTCGCCCCGGAATTACCCCCAGGAGTGCGGCCAGAACCGCCGGGCGGCGGTGGAGATCGCCCACGTCCCCCAAAGCCTCCGCCACCCGTTTCGCCCACCAATACTACCCCAACCCCAGATCCAGAACCGGATCCGGACGACGGCGACCCAACTGATTGCACTGATATTTTCTTCTAAGACTGGAGAATATCCCGCTTTTATAGGACGCTGCCTTCCTCTCAATAAATCACCCTACCAAAGGTCAATTATCTGAACCTGTCCTTTGGTTCGTGGGGTGATCGGTTTCGACACCACTCCTCTCAGAGCCCTCCGTGGACTCCTCGGCACGCAAGGACGGCACTAGCCAACTCTAAACATAGCGCTCGCATCGAGTTGCCACAACGTGGTCGTCCGTGACCTGCCAAAAGACACCCGATCCAATCTAAACAAGAGAGGTCTCTTCAATTCCTGATACTCAGGTTCTAGGCTCGGTTTCTCACCAAAATCTTCCCTCGAATTCCCCCCCTTCCTCGTGTAAATAATACTCATGGCTCAGGCAATCATGGATCCCGATGAGGTTCGTCGCTTCGCGGAAGAACTCAAACGCTTCAACGGAGATCTCCAAAACAACCTCACTGGCCTCCAAGCACGGTTCGCGTCGCTCGGCGATACGTGGCAGGACGCTGAACATGTCAAATTCGACGAGGAATTCAAAACCACCGTGAAAGCCCTAAAGAAGTTTATCGAAGTCTCAAACCAGCACACCCCCTATCTCCTCCGCAAAGCCCAGAGAATCGAAGACTACCTCAACCAGCGCTAGCCATATCGCATTCCCTGGGCTCTGCGTGATGCAAACCCCCTTTTATCAGTCAAAGACTACTAATTCATAATCTCCGGTTAAGGCCGTGGCCGAACAAGCCAACATCTCCTCCATCGAAAACCTCGAGCTCTTCCGTACCTCGCTCGTCGTCTATCTCGATAAAGCCAGCACAGCTCTCGATGAAATCACCGATGAGGTTAAACGCACCCGCGAGTGGATCGAAAATGACCAACGCTCCCTTTGGACAAGCCAACTCCGACGTCGCCAACGTGCTCACGATCAGGCCCAACAAGACCTCTACTCCGCTAGATTATCCGGGATGCACGACGCGAGCGCCGCTCAGCTTCAGGCCGTCCGCCGCACCAAGGCGGCACTCGAAGAAGCCGAACACAAACTGCGCGCCATTGCCAAATGGAGTCGCGATTTTGACGGAACCGTCGGACCCCTCGTGAAAAAGGTCGAATCTCTCCGCTTCCTCATCACCCACGACATGGGTAAAGCCGTCTCCTACCTCTCCCAAGTCACCGACACCCTCGCCGAATACGCCGAACTCTCGACCCCCTCCTCGAAACCGTCCTCAACCTCAGAATCTAGCCCCCCGTCAGGGACTACCGATCCGTCAACATCATGAGCACGAATGTCAGTGGCGCCGCCGTCGTAGCACGAACAAAAGACCTCGCCGAAAAATGGCACCAAACCAAGGATTCTTGGCGCGACGCCAAATGCCAGGAGTTCGAAGCCGCATATATCCAGCCCCTCCTCGACGCGGTTAGCTCTACCGGAAGCGTCATCGAGGAACTCGATAAAGCCCTCAGGAAAATACGTAAAGACTGTGACTGATAAGTTCCCCGGCGTCTCCCAAACACTCGAGTTCATCGAACGACTGAAGACTTCCGTCAGCGATATCGCCAAACGGGAGGCAGAACTCGAACGCGCTTACCGCTTAAAGACCGGATCGCTTCAATCGGATCTCGAAGAAGCCACCATCGGTGAAGAAGCACGTCTCGCCGACGAAATGAAGCGGGCGAACGAGCTCTTCGAAAAACGAAAAGCGCATATCAAAGAGAAATACGAAATACGCTCCGCTACCATCGCTCGCGCACACAAACAAACGAAACAGAAACTCCTCACTGAAGTTGCCTCTGCCGAAGGCCAACAAAAATACAGCCTTCAGAAAGAAGCGCTCGATACCACCCGCTCCCACGATGCCGCCATCTCCGTCCTGGAAAAGAATCACAACGCCTTCCTGGCCTCCCTCTCTGAAAGCCGCGCCTCCCTGGAAAGCCTCCTCATAAAATCAAAGAGCGCTTTCCGAGGCTTAGCGAATTTTCCAAAAGAACTCGCAGCCGCCAACAAAGGATCTCCACCACCGTCCTCAAACGATGAAAACGAGCTCGCCGCAGAGCTCCACTCCCAGTTGAAATCGGCCTCCTCTACCCTTACAGCATGGCGTAAAAAACTCGCCCCATACCTCTTCAAGATTCTGCCCGCCTGGCTCATCATCGTCGTCATCGCGGTCGCAGCCATCCCTATCGTCCCTTACCTCCACTCCATTGGCGAAGAATGGATCTCCTACCTCCACATCGCTATCCCCGCGGCGATTCTTATCGGCGCAATCGCCGCCCTCCACTTCACGACAAAACGGAAGGCCCTCCCCGCCGCCCAAACAGTCGCTCAAGCCCTCTCCAGAGCCGGCCCTCTCCACGATTCCGCTGCGACGCTCGCCCAAGCAAGATACGAAGAAGATCGAGCCGCGCTGGAATCCGACTTCGAGAAAGTCTCCCAAGCAATCGACCAAAAATGGAACCAAGCAGTCGGAGAAGCCGATGCAATGCGCGGTTCTCGCCCCGAACTGATCGAAGAAAAAGCAAATCGCCTCCGCGAAAAACACGAGGCATGGTATCAAACCCAACTCGCTTCCCTCGATCCCGATCGCATCAGTGCATACGATCTAATCAATCACGAGGCCCGTGATCGTGTCCAGGCCCTGAACGATACCCGTGATGCCGACGCCGCCAAAGCCGACGCCGACTACAAAACCGGCTGGGAAACACTGCAATCAGAGTGGAAAGAATCAATCGAACCCATCTATGAGGAGATCTCCGCGACCTATGACGCCACTCAAAAACGCTTCCCCGATTGGTCGTGCTCTCTGTGGGAAAATTGGTCCCCACCCACGCAACTATCTGAGATTACGCGCTTCGCACATCTGAATGTGGATATCCCAGAGCTCGCCGGAGCAATCCCGCAAGATCCTCGACTCGCCCTGCCCGGTTCCCCCGAATTCAAAGCCCCCCTCCTCCTCAATATTCCAGATTCCGCCTCTCTCCTCATCGAATCCAACGACCCCGCCGGACAGGCCATCGCCATCGGCTCCCTTAATAATATTATTCTCCGCCTACTCTCCAACGCCCCCCCCGGTCGCCTCAGCTTTACGATTGTCGACCCGGTCGGCCTAGGCGAAAACTTCGCTGGCGTCATGCATCTGGCCGACTACGAAGATCACCTCATCAATAGCCGTATCTGGACCCAATCTACCCAAATCGAACAGCGTCTTGGCGAACTAAACGAGCACATGGAGAAAGTCATCCAGATGTATCTCCGCAACGAATACGAAACGATTACCGAGTACAACGAAAAAGCCGGTACGATCGCCGAAAAGTATCACTTCCTCGTCGTCGCCGATTTCCCCTCAGCCTTCAGCGAAACATCGATCCAACGCCTTCTAAGTATCGCAGCCGCCGGAGCCCGCTGCGGCGTCTATACTCTCATCCACTGGGATAGCCGTGAACCCCTCCCGCAGAACACACTCGTCGAAGACCTACGCAATGCCGGTGTCTGGATCAAGTGTCGAAAGAATGGTCCCCTCGCCCTAAACGATTCCCCAATCGCCGGCGCCACCCTCATCCTGGACCCTCCACCCGACCCCGAATTCGCCACCAATCTCACCCATCGTATCGGCAAGGCCAGCGTCGACTCCAATCGCGTTGAAGTCCCCTTCGAACAAGTCGCCCCCAAAGACAATGAATTCTGGAGCGAGGACACCACCAACGAACTCACCGTCGCTATCGGCCGCACCGGAGCCACCAAACTCCAATACCTCGCCATCGGAAAAGGCACCTGCCAACACGCCCTCATCGCAGGTAAAACCGGTTCCGGTAAATCAACCCTCTTTCACGTGATGATCACCAACCTCGCCCTCTGGTGCAGCCCGGATCACGTTGAATTCTACCTCGTCGATTTCAAAAAAGGCGTCGAATTTAAAGCTTACGCTTCCGCCCAACTCCCCCACGCCCGCGTCATTGCCATCGAGTCCGATCGCGAGTTCGGTCTCAGCGTCCTTCAACGCGTCGACGACGAACTGAAACGCCGCGGCGACATGTTCCGCGACCTCGGCGTTCAGGATATTGCCGGATACAAAAAGGCAGGCGGAACCGAATCCGTCCCACGCTCCCTCCTCATGATCGATGAGTTCCAGGAGTTTTTCGTCGAAGACGACCGCATCGCCCAAGATGCCGCGGTCCTCCTCGACCGCATCGTCCGCCAAGGTCGCGCCTTCGGAATCCACGTCATTCTCGGTTCCCAAACACTTGGCGGAGCTTTCACCCTCGCCCGCACCACCCTCGGTCAAATGGTCATTCGCATCGCCCTTCAATGCAACGAGGCCGATGCCTACCTCATCATGGACGACAGTAACCCCGCCCCAAGGATGCTTACCCGCCCGGGCGAAGGCATTTACAACGACCAAGCCGGCATGATGGAAGGAAACAGCCCGTTTCAAGTCGTTTGGCTTCCCGATGAAGTCCGCGAATCCTGGCTTGCCAAAACACATGACCTCGTCAAGAAAAGTGACAAGACATACGCCAAACCTATCGTCTTCGAAGGCAACGTTCCCGCCGATATCCATGAAAACGTGATCCTCGCCAATATGCTAAACGGCGACGGCCCACCCACAGCAGCTCCATCCGCTGCCCGCGCTTTCCTCGGTTCGCCTAATTCCATCAAAGGACCCACCGAAGCCGTGTTCCATCGCCAAAGCGGAAACAACCTCCTCGTCGTTGGCCAACGAGACGAATCCGCCCTCGCCATCGCGACGATTTCCTTGGTGTCACTCGCCGCCCAATACCCCAAGGAAGCCGCCCGCTTCGTCATCCTTGACGCCAGTCCACCCGGCTCTCCTCAACAAGACTTCTTAGACCAAACCATTGCCTCTATCTCCCATGACCTCTCCCTCGCCAAAGGTCACGAGGTGGAATCGGTCATCACCAATCTAGCCAACGAAATGCGCTCTCGCTCAGACGATCAAGCGGTCGCTACCGAAGCCCCCGCCATTTTCGTCTTTATTCTGGGACTCCAGAAATTCAAGAAGCTGCGCTTCGAAGAAGACTTCGGATTCTCAAGCGACGAAGGCCCCGCAAAACCCGGCACCGAGCTCGATCACCTCATCCGCGAAGGCGCCGGCACCGGAATTCACCTCATCGCCACCGTCGATTCCTTCAACAACGTCAACCGCTTCCTAAGCCGCAAGGCCCTTACCGAATTCGAAATGCGCGTCCTCTTCCAAATGAGCGCCAACGACTCCGCCTCGCTCATCGATACGCCGAAAGCCTCCAACCTCGGCCTCAACCGTGCCCTCTTCTACAACGAACAAGAAGGATACCTCGAAACCTTCCGCCCCTACGCTCTTCCCGGGAATGAATGGCTCGCTAACGCGAAAAAATCCCTCTCAAAATCCTGAGCTTCGCTCAATTTCCCAACACCACACCAGCAACCGCCTCCGCGATCTCATTCGCTGCAACGTTCTCCGTATTCGCCAGAACAACCACCGTCACGTCGCTCCGCGGAAAATAGAGCAATTCACTCCGAAACCCCTTAATCCCCCCACCGTGGCGGATCACTGATCGCCCCGCTAAGCGCTGAACAAACACCCCACAGCCATACGGAATCTCAGTGCCCTTGTTTGTGACGCCCCTCGTCGTCATCATCTCCCACGACGCATCACCTAGCATTTCCCCCTCCACCAGCCCACGCTGCCACTTCATTAAATCCCCGACCGTCGATACCATTGCTCCTGCGGCAAAAGGCTGCGTCATGCTGATCGGCTCAGCATTCAGAAAATACACTCCCCAACGCGCATACCCACTCGCACGATTCGAGATCAAAGGACGCCAGCCGCCCACCCGTGTGGACTCCATCCGTAATGGCTCAAAAATTCGCTCCCGCAAAAATTGCCCATACGCCTGACCCGACGCTGCCTCAATAATTGCGCCCAATAGGTAATACCCCGAATTGCTATACTTGAACTGTTGCCCAGGTGGAAAATCAAACGTCTCACCCTCAATCAACGCTAAAACTTCCTCTCGCCCCGCATCCTCTCGCACTTGCTCCTGGAAAGCCGACAACGAAGTCATGCTCCTGATACCTGAGGTATGCTGCAGCAGCTGCAGCACTGTCACGTCATACCCACGAGTGTCAAAGTCCGGCAACCATCTCGACAGCAAATCGTCCAAACCAATCTTCTCTTCCTCCACTAACAACAAAATCGCCACCGCCGTAAATTGCTTCGTCACGGAACCGATCCGATACACCGATTCCGCATGCGCGGGCACCTTCAATTCCAAATTCGCACTCCCATATCCCTCCGCCACCAACACCTCCCCGCCTTTTGCCACCCCGATACTCAAACCCGCCGTTTTTTTGGAATCTACCCACTCCGCGGCAATCGCCCCCACCGCCTCACGGAGCTCTTCTTCCCCTCGGGCCATCCCTATTCCCCCTGCAAGCCAGACACTTCCAACGACCGTCAATAGACCCCCCACTGCCTTCCAAACTCTCATGACCACATTCTTTCGATCGACTTCACGTTTTCAAGGCAACACTGAAGAACGCGTCACCACTCGGTTCGAAAACCCCGAAAGATTTCCCTCCATTCCTAAGTTAACTCGCCATGACGCAACCTTCCCTCCTCACTAGTTTTCTCACCATCGCCTTCGCAACCCTGGCCTCCTTCACGGCTGACACCGCCCAAGCGCAAGACGATCAAGCCACCGGTTTGAATATTCTCTTCATCACCGTCGATGACATGAGCGCCGACTCAATCGGCGCTTTCGGCTGCAAACTCCCCAATACATCACCTAATGTTGATCAACTCGCCGCCCAGGGTCTCCGCTTTAATCACATGCACGTCGTCGTCGGCAACTGCATGCCATCACGCAACGTCATGTGGTCCGGGAAATATCCCCACACAACCGGCGTGGAAGGCTTTTACCCCATTCCCGAACCCGATTACCCCCATCTCGTCGATCTCATGCAGGACGGCGGATACTTCATTGGCATCCGCGGAAAGGTCTCTCACTCAACTCCCTACCACCCCTATCACTGGGACGCCATTCTCGACACCGATGCCCAAGGTAATAAACACCACATGAAAGATGCAAGGTCCTACTATCTCTCCACCCGCGATGGCATCGCCAAAGCCATGAAAGCCGGGAAACCGTTCTGCCTTATCATCAACATCTCAGATCCCCACAAACCGTTCTACTCGCAAAGCAAAAGAAAAGGCACTTTCGACGACCCTCACGTCCCCACACGCGTCTTCACCGCGGATGAAGTCCCCGTCCCCAACTTCCTTCCCGATGACCTCGCCATCCGCGAAGAAGTCGCGCTCTACTACTCATCTGTCCGCCGCGCAGATGACTGCGTCGGAGAGATTCTCCGCGCCCTCAAAAAATCCGGCCAGGAAGACCATACCGTCGTCATGTTCCTGTCCGATCACGGGATGCCGCTGCCATTCGCCAAAACCCAGCTCTATCATCACAGCACTCACACTCCATTCATCGTCAAATACCCCGATGTCACCAACGCCGGCACCGTCGATAACGAACACGTTCTCTCCGCCGTCGATCTCACACCCACCCTCCTCGATATCGCGGGTATCGAACACCCGGATACCGGCTTCGACGGCCGCTCCTTCGCACCCACACTCTCCGGGAAATCCCAAAAAGGACGCCACTTTGCCTTCAAAGAATACAACGAAAACTCCGCCGGCACCCGTGAACCCATGCGCAGCGTCCAAGGCAAACGCTTCGGATACATCTTCAACCCATGGTCCAATGGCGAACGTTTCATGAAAACCGCCACCCAAGGCACTGCCACCTACCGCAAAATGAAAGAGCTCGCCAAAACCGATGAATACGTCGCTGGTCGCGTTCGCCTCATCGACCATCGCGTCCCCGAAGAATTCTACGACTACAAAACCGATCCCGACGGCCTTCACAACCTCGTCGATGACCCCGAATATCAAGACGAACTCAAGCGCCATCGCCAAGCCCTCAAACAGCACATGACCCGTACCGAAGACTACGCGCTCGCAGCTTTTGAAGTGCGCACCGATCCCGAAGCCCTCGAAGCCTTCATGAGCGTCCAAGAAACGCAAGCCGCCGATCGTAAGGCCGCCAAACGAAGGCATAACAACAAAAAAACGAACCTCTTTCAGTTGAGTCCCCCAAAAACCTTCGCGCCCGGTGAAGCCGTGATCGTCGAGATTCCCCACGACCTTCCCCAAACACTCGGTCCGACAAAGTTCCACGTCACACTCAAGGGTGGCACCCAAGGGAAACGCCTTGAGCGTAAGGTGCTCGAAGTTTCCGGAAAGGGCACCCTCAAAGTCACCTTCAACGTTCCCAAGACGATCGCGGGCAACCAAATTAGTTTCTCAGCCTTTGCCGGAGAAGACTTCGAACACAACCTTCAGCACGAGACCTCCAAGCCCATTCCGTACGAACCATAATCCTGCCTTCTACCAAGGCAATCGAACGGGCGATCGTCATTGTGCAAGCTCGCCTCTTGTGACAAGTTGTTTCGTATGAGTCATCATTCCCCCTTCTCAAACCTTCTCCTCTTCTGTCTTCTCGCAACGGTCCCTTTGTTCGCTCCCTCCCTGCATGCCGCCTCAGGCACGATCGCCAACCAGGTCAAACTGAAAGCGATCATCATTCCTTCGGTCGACTTCAACCAGACCCCCCTCGAGGATGCCATCGAATATCTTCGCCAAAAAAGCGACGAACTCGACAAAGATGGTTTCGGAATCAATATCGTCGTCGATAGCAAAATTGACCGCACCCAACCCGTCGCCTCCCTCTCCCTGAAGAGTGCTCCTCTTTCCGCCGTCCTCGGCTACGTCTGCGACCTCACCGGTAATCGCTACCGCGTCGATCGAAACGCAATCATCATCTATCGCCCCAAAGCAACACCCACGCCGGAGCAAATCGCCGAAGAACTTAAGACTCCTTCGCCCCCGCCAACACCTGCCCCCACCCCCACGGCAGCCTCCATCAGGCTCCGCGGAAAACTCGAACACATCGTTATCCCTACCATCGACTTCTACGATACGCCTCTCCCAGATGCCGTGGAATTCCTGCGCCAAAAAGCCGTTCAGCTTGACCCTTCTCCAGATAGCTCTGGAAGCAAAGGCGTCAACTTTGTCATCGGTGGTACGCTCCCCGAACCACCACCCGCCGTTACCCTCAAACTTAAAAATGTCCCCCTCAGCGACGTGCTCAAATACGTCACCGGTCTCTCCGATATGCGATACGATGTCTCCGCCCACGCCATAACGCTTCGCCCACGCTGAATGGGGATAAGGTCTACGAGAGAATATCGCTCACAACATTCCCCGAGACATCCGTAAGCCGGAAATCTCTTCCCGAATACCGGTAAGTCAGCTGCTTGTGATCAAACCCAAGCGTGTGCAAAATCGTTGCATGCAAATCATGCACGTGAACTGGATTCTCAATCGGTGCAAATCCAAACTCATCCGTCTTGCCATACGCCATCCCTCCCTTTACGCCCCCTCCCGCCATCCACACAGTAAAGCCATCAACGTGATGATCACGACCCACTTTGTTCGGATCCTTCTGTGCCCCCTGAATCGTCGGCGTCCGGCCCATCTCTCCACCCCAAATCACCAGCGTGTCGTCTAGCATCCCCCGGTTCTTCAAATCCTGAAGCAACGCACCAATCGGCTTGTCGGTTTGCTCCGCATTCCGCGCGTGGGCCTTCCGAATACCCGCATGACTGTCCCAAGGCTGACCGTTGCCGTGATAGGTCTGAATGTAGCGCACACCACGCTCCGCCAAACGCCGCGCCATCAAAAGCATGTCCCCATGAGGCGTCTTTCCATACATCTCACGTATATCCTCAGGCTCCTTGGAAACGTCAAACGCATCTGTCGCCGCCCCCTGCATTCGAAACGCCAGTTCCATCGAGTGGATCCGCGCTTCCAATCGATCATCCTCACCACGCCCCGCTCGATGCTTCTGATTCAAAAATCGCGTCAACGCCATCTGCGCCCGCTGCGTCCCAGAAGAGATGTCCTCTCGCTTCAAATTCGGAATCAACTCATCAGAATTCGTCGCCGTCTCAATGTGCGTCCCCTGATAAACCCCGGGCAAAAAGGCACTCGTCCAATTTTTCGACTGAGCCGTCGGCGAACCCTTCGGACACAATACGACATAACCCGGTAAATCCTCGCTCTCCGTTCCCAAGCCATACAACACCCAGGATCCCAGGCTGGGCCGCGATAGCAACGAGTTGCCCGTATTCATCATCAACAACCCCGGAGAATGATTTGCAATCTCACTGACCATACTCCGCACGACGCACAAATCGTCGGCATGCCTCGCGACATGCGGAAACAATTCGCTGATCTCCAACCCACTCTCACCATGCTTTTTAAACTCCCACGGCGATGGAAATCCGACACCGACACGATTCCTCTGGACCGGTTGCAACTGCGCCTTGATAGAATCCGGAATCGGCTTCCCATCAATCTTCTCCAAGGCCGGCTTCGGGTCGAAAGTGTCAATCTGCGAAGGCCCGCCGTTCATGAAAATGTGAATCACCCGCTTCGCCGTTCCCGGAAAGTGCGGCTGCTTCATCGCCAATGGCCCCACTTCCGCCTCCGATGCGAACAATTCCCCGGGACGCCCCAATAGACTCGATGCCGCTACGCCCCCCATTCCAAAACCAAGCGTCCGCAATAATTCGCGCCGCGTCAGCCGATCCGATCCCGATTCACCGTTCTTCATTCAAATACCCCACGACTTCTTCCAATTCAGTCCAAATAAATAAACTCGTTCGACATCAACAGCGATTGCGCAACTAGAGGCCAAGCCTGATTCCCAACCCTCGCTTGCGCCGCCACGAACTTGCCCACCCGTTCCGTCTCCTCAGGTGAAGGCGCACGTTGCAGAACCCTCTCAAATAAATACTCAATGCGAGGGACTCGACTATTCGCCCCGATGAACCCCTCTTGCCGGACGAGTGCCCTTGCCTGGTCGATCATAAACGGAGAGTTCATCGCAAATAAAGCCTGCTGCGGAACCGTATTCTCCGTCCTCGATCCCACCGTCTGCGTCGGAGCCGGCACATCAAAAGCGCGCAGCGTCGGATCAATGTTAAATCGATCCACAAATCCATAAACCGCCCGCCGCTTGGTGTAGTCCTCACCCCACAAAGGCCGCGGACGAGACCGCTCGGTCCGGTCCAACTCACCGACTACCGCCAGCGTCGCATCCCGCATCGCCTCCACCGTCAACCGCTTCCGATTCGCTCGCCAAAACAAGTCATTCTCAACGTCAATTGCTGCCGCCTTTGCCCGATGACGACTGGATTGACGGTATGTCTCCGACATCACAATCATCCTCACCAACCGCTTCAATGACCATCCGTTCTCAATGAAATCAGCCGCCAGCCAATCAAGCAACGCCGGGTGCGTCGGACGGGATCCCTGCAAGCCAAAATCCGATGGCGTATCCACGAGATAACTCCCCATTAATTGACCCCACACCCGATTGACAAACACGCGCGCGGTAAGCGGATTGTCATCCCTCGCAATCGCGTTCGCCAAATCCAACCTGCCACTGTTCTCACGGGAAAACGTCTCTTGCTCCGGATCCAATAATCGCAAAAACCTTCGCGGCACCACCTTACCACGGTTCGTCCGATCACCGCGAATATACACCGGCGATTCCTTTGGCTCACGGTTCTCCTTTACCCATGTCGCTCGCGGCGGCGCCCCTTCATGATTCATCACAAGTTCCGCCTGCTTTGTATCTTCAAGTTTCTGCACCACGCTCCGCTTGTTCGGTCCCTCACTCTTCCCCTCACTCGCCTTGATCTCCTTTTTGATCTCCGCAAGCTTCAGTTGGTAATCCGCCAGCTGCTCCGGCGTCCGCTCATATCCCGCAATCACCGGAAACTCCTCGATCCTCGTCGGCTGCGGTCGCGTCACCGAAGAAAATATCCCGTGCAATGAATAATAATCCTCCGTTGGAATCGCTTCATACTTGTGATCGTGACAGCGGGCGCAAGCCGCCGTTACTGCCATGAAGCCGCGTGTCGTCGTATCAATCACATCGTCAATATAATCCTCGCGGTTGTTTAGATGGGGCCCGATCCCAATGAATCCAAGCGCTGCCAGTTCCGGCGCATCCTTTCGCTCGGTCATCAAGTCCGCCGCCAGCTGCTCGCGAATGAACTGGTGAATAGGCTTGTCCAAGTTGAACGAATCGATGACGTAGTTCCGGTAAGTAAAGGCAAACGGAAAATACTTCGGCGACTCCGTGTCAAAACGATAAGTCAAATCAGTGTCGGCATAACGCGCCACATCCAACCAATGGCGCGCCCATTTCTCACCAAAGGCGGTATCCTCCAGCAATTTATCCACAAGCGACCCAACCTCAGCATGGTCAAAGTCCCTCACCGCTGTCACATCCGGTGGTAATCCCGTTAGGTCAAAGTATAAACGCCGAACTAAATCACGCTCTTCAGCCCGCGATGAAGGTGCCAAATCCACTTCCTTCAGCTTTGCATACACAAAACGATCGATCGCGTTCCCATTCCATCGACCATCACTCACCCTCGGGGGCTCGCTAGCCGCCACAGGCTGGAACGCCCAATGCTCTCTCGCCTCTCTCGAGAGCAACTCTTGATCTCCCAATTGAGAAAACTCCGTATCCCCCATGTCCTCCGCCGGACCAGGCGCCCCTCGCTTCACCCACTCCTCCAGTACCGCCACCTCTTGCGTTTCCAATTGATACTTCGGGGGCATCTCATAGTCCTCATCTCCATAGCGCACCGCCGTTATGAGAAGTGATCCCGCCAAATTACCCGGTATCACCGCCTTCCCACTGTCTCCCCCGTCCAACCAACCCGACTCCCGGTCCAACAAAAGCCCTCCCTTGCGCGAATCCTCGACCTCTGAATGACAGGAATAGCAATGCTCCACGAGGATCGGTCGCACCCGACGTTCGAAAAACGCAGCGCCCGCCTGAGCATCCCCATTGGGCGTCGCCATCACCGGTGACACCATCCCCAACAAGATCACTAAAATGACTCGAAATTCGAAGTCCATGTTTCTGCACCTACACATCCGAAAAACCCAATACTTTGCCGAAAAAACACGATATTTGTCCCCCCTTGTAACGGCTGACGCCTTGCGAAGCTTTCGCACAGCAAAACCCTATCCCATAAAGCCTTCCACAAACCGCTCCAATCCCTTTTTCAAACCGTCCAATCCGTAACTTCCGCAGAACATCCGCCTCCTACAAAAGACCAAATCAACCCCAAAACTTGAGATTGATCTCATAGCAGGTCTCACACGTATCCTTTCCTTCCATGGCCACCTCACATCGATCCCCAAAAAATCCCAAGCTCTCCGAAATGCAACAGATCGAAGATCGCCTGATCGAACGATTTTGCGACGTCAAACGCCGCCTCCAGTATCAAACCAATTGGACTCCCGAATCAAAAGACATCGAAACCCTCCAGGAGGAAATTCGCGAGACAATCCTTTTCTACGAAACTCGTGGCTTCTACCTTTTTCAAGAACCGAAGGTCGAACACGAACCGGTCGCCAAACGTTTCCGCATCCACCTCACCTTCCGCCCTACCGAATCAAACCAGTAAAGTCCTACTCGGGACGACTTCTCCCAGCCTCAATCAACTCGGCCAACTCCTTCTCCATCCGCACCGCCACCTTCGGATTCTCCTCAATCACGTTGTTCTTCTCCGCCGGATCCTTTTCGAGGTCAAATAACTGAAATTGAGGCACTGGCGTGTTTTCCAACTTCTGTTCCACCACCACGTTTCGCGCCTTCTTCGAGTCATGCCGTTGTAACTTCCATTCGCCCACCCGAAACCCAAAATTGTTTCCCTTCCCGTTATCCTGAACGATCAAACTCTCTCGCCCTTCCGCCCCCTCGTCGCCAAGAAACGCACCCATCACATCAAAACTGTCCAAGCACGCATCCCCCGGCAAGGCCACTCCCGTCAGCCCCGCCAGACTCGCCGCCAAATCAATCGTGCACACGATCTCATCAGAAACCTGCCCCGGCTCGATCCGCCCCGTCCACCGCGTGATAAACGGCGTGCGCGTCCCCCCTTCGTAAATACTGTATTTCCCCCCACTAAAGATACCCGCCGCCCGATGACTCCCAATCTTCTCAATCGCGTCGTCGGCATACCCGTCATCCAAAACCGGACCATTGTCCGAACAAAACACAATCAGCGTGTCCTCTGCGATTCCCAGTTCATCCAACCCCCTCATCAACTCGCCCACACACCAGTCCAGTTGCACAATCGCATCGGCCCGATACCCCAAATTCGTCGCCCCTTGAAAACGCTCATGCGGCATACGCGGGACGTGCAAATCATGCGATGCAAAAAATAAAAAAAACGGCCCCTCTTGATTCGCCTTCAGCCACTCCATCGACTTTTCCACCCACATATCTGCCAATTCCTCATCTCGAAAGCGGGCTTCCTTGCCTCCCGTATAAAATCCAATCCGACTGATCCCATTGTGAATCGTGTGATTGTGACCATGCGTCCAATCCATCTTCAGTGTGTCCCGGTGGGACTCTCCCGTCGGATGCTCCGGACTCGGTGACTCTTTCCCAACCCATATCGGATCATTCGGATCAAGATTTACCACTCGATGATCTTCCACATACACCTGCGGCACTCGGTCATTTGTCGTCGGCAGGAGAAAACAGTAATCAAACCCGATCTCCAGCGGCCCCGGCTTCAACTCATCGTTCCACTGCGGTCCCTCGTCGCCCCCCAAACCCAAATGCCACTTGCCCACCACCGCCGTCGCATAACCCGCTTCCTTGAGCAAATCAGCAATCGTCACTACTCCCGGCTGAATCACCGCCGGGGCACTTGGCGGCGCAATTCCCGTCCCCTCCCGCCGAAACGCATAGGTTCCCGTCAAAAACGAATACCGCGTCGGAGTACAAGTAGACGCCGAACAATAGCCGCTCTCAAAGCGCACGCCCTCCGCCGCAAGCCTGTCAATATGGGGAGTTTCAAATTCAGTGGCTCCATAGCAGGACAAATCTCCGTATCCCAAATCATCCGCCATGATCACAATCACGTTGGGTTTCTCCACCGCGTCCGCCAGCGGCTGCACCCCCCAAAAAACCAACACAAAAATCACCAAATTTTTCATAGTCCGCAAACTAAAGCCCATCCGTCCGCTCCGTCCAAGAGATAATATCCGCTCCGCCCTCAGCCTCTATTCCGGCACCCCAGGAGAAGCATCGGGCTCTCCGCGCACAAACGCCCGCACCAAAAAAATTGCCAACGAGATCATGCCCCAACTCAACCCCACCACAACCCCCACATCAACAATGCCCCGCCATGGCTGCGGCAAATAACCCACAAGTAAGACTAAACCCAAGACCCCAAGACTCAAACACCAAGCCACCGTCTTGGTCCGCCTCGTCCCATGGAAATACCCCATGCTAAAAAACGGTGCCAAAATGGAATGCAGCACATTGGGCTTGGTCCACAAGTAATGAATGCGCGCAGCCGTGCGCGGCGAAAAACTCTTCTGAAAACCCTTGTAGCCTTCCGCATGCGCCATGAAAATCACCCACAACCCACACGCCACCCATTGCACCCGGGTAAATCCGCCGGAATAGGCATCCCACGCAATCGGCGCCAAGCCCCAGACCGCATACCCCAACATCCAGAACATTCCCGCCGCCCCCCATATCGCCCCCAGTAATCCAACTACTCGCACCGCTCACCCTGCCACCCCTTTCCCGATTGTAAACGCCGAACCTTACCCCTCTATTCCTTCCGCAAATAATCCACCTCGTAATCACCCGGCAGAGGCGTCACCAAATTCTCCTCCGCCCACACACTCCACTTTCTCGACAACGCCGCCACCACCTCCGGAAAATGCGCCGAGACATCGTCAACCTCGGTCCGCACCCCGTCCATCGCATACAGCTCCCACGGCTCGCCCCGCAAAGCTACCAGCTTCCACTTGCCAGCCCGAATAGCGCGGTTCCCCTCATGCTCAAAATACAATTCCCGCTCATCTCCTACCACATCCTCCCCCAAATAGCCGAGTAAATCCCGCCCGGGCAGCGGGAGCTCACCCGTATCTTCCAACTCCGCCAACGCCACCACCGTTGGCATCAGATCGATAATATGCGTCGGATGGCGAAAAATCGACCCCGTCCTGTCCTCGAGCCCCGAGGGCCAATGCACAATACAAGGCGAGCGAATCCCCCCCTCATGACAAAAATGCTTGTACAAACGCCATGGCGTGTTCGACGCATTCGCCCAACCCGATCCAACACTGTGAAACGTCCCCGCGCTCCCCATCTCTGCCAGCGCATCGCCTTTATACAACACATTGTCGTTGCTCGATTGGTTGTCAAAACCGAACGGATCCCACTCCGCACAGGCGCCATTGTCTGACAAAAATACAATAAAAGTGTCCTCATACTCATCGTGCTCCCGCAAATCCTCCAACACCCGCCCTATGTTCGCATCCATCACGTCCACCATTGCGGCGTAAATCGCCATCCTCCGCGCCAAATCCAAACGCCGCGCTTCCGGCAACTCGTCCCACGCCCCGTTCACACCCGTCTTCGTCTCCCCATAATTCCAATACCGCGAACGCGGCGACAACTCCATCGTCTCGCTCACAATTCCCAATGCTTTCATCCGCTCCAACCGCTCCTCCCGGATTTCATCCCAGCCTCCATGATACCGGTCGGCATACTTCGCAATGTCTTCCGACCGTGCATGCAATGGAAAATGAGGCGCATGATAAGCCAAATACAAAAACCAAGGTCGCGCCGCCGTCTCCCGTGCCTGCCCCAAAAACTGCAGCGCATGATCGGTCACCGCATCCGTCGCATAGAACTCATCCTCCCCATACGAAATCACTTCCCCCCCATCAGGCTTGCGAATCATATGATCCGAATCAAAAAAACGCTTCGCACTCGTCAAAGTCCCGTAAAACTCCTCAAATCCATGCTCAGTTGGGTCTTCCGTCCCTAAATGCCACTTCCCAGAAATAAATGAACGATACCCCGCCGGTTCCAAAACCTGCGCGATCGTCCGCGCATTCTCCGACAAGCGCCCACGATAACCCGGACGTCCGATGTCCTGCGTCATATGCCCCAATCCCACCCGGTGCGGATATTGCCCCGTCAAAATACTAGCCCGCGAGGGACAGCAACGCGCCATGGTGTAAAACTGGGCCAGCCGAATACCTCCCGCTGCCAACCTATCCAAGTTTGGAGTCTCAATCTCACCCCCGTAACACCCCAGATCACTGAACCCCAAATCGTCGGCGACGATGATCAAAATATTGGGGCGCTCAGCACCACTCACCGGAACGATTCCCAGCACCAAGAAAAAAACGACAAATACCAATCCTATCTCCTTCATAATCAAATAAGCTAACCCGCTCACCCTCCCACTCGTTCCTGCCTCAAAAGTTGCGTGTCATAAGTCCCTCATCCATACTCTCTGCGATGAAAACATACAAGCTCCTCACCATGATCGCCGCCGTTTGCCTCGCCGCTTCCGGCATCGCCGCGGCGGATCAATCCCTCTACCTCGCCGCTGGCGACAAAATCACGGTCTTCAATATCGATCCGGAGTCCGGGAAACTTGATCTCCTCCAGGAGATTTCCCTCCCCGGCGCCGGACCCATGACGGTGTCCCCCGAAAAATCGTTTCTCTATATCACGGCAAACCAATCCCCCAATCCCAACTCCAAAAAGAAGTCACCCGCGCTCGCTACCTTCAAAGTCAAAGCCGATAGCACCCTCGAACACCTGAAGACAGCTCCTGCCAATCTCGCACCCGGTTACCTCAAGACGGACGCCACCGGGACCTTCCTGGCCGGCAACCACTACGGTCCCGGGAAAGTGACCGTTTGGAAACTGGACGACCAAGTCTACCAAGGCGAAACCATTCAGGAAATCGATCTCGAACCAAAAGCACACTCCGCCGTCTTCGCGCCCTCAAACACATCCCTTCTCATCCCGGCGACCGGCCCCAATAAGGTGTTCCAACTGACCTTTGACCCCGCCACCGGCGAAGTCACTCCAAATAACCCTCCCTACGCCGACGGACCTCAAGCCGATGGCGAAGCCCGCCAACCCCGTCACCTTATTTTTCACCCGGAACTTGATATCGTCTATACCACCAACGAACGGGAACACCCCGGCGTCGGCGTCTGGTCATGGGACCCGGACACTCAATCCCTCAGAACCATCCAGAATATCGTCACGAAACCCAGAGATTTTGACGGCATCACCACCACCGCCGATCTCCACCTCACCCCAAATAATAAATTCCTCTACGTCTCCAACCGGGACGTCACCGATCGCCAAGCCACTTCCGGCATCAACTCCATCGTTGCGTTCTCCGTGAACTCAGCCACCGGTGAACTCACCCTCATTGACCACTACCCCTGCGAGCACGTGCCACGCTCGTTCGCCATCGATGAATCCGGGAGTTTTCTTTATGTCGCAGGTCAAGGCGACAATACCTTGGGTGCTTACCGGATCGACCCCGAAACAGGAGCCCTGGGCAAAATCGAGCAGCACAAGACCGGTAACCGTCCATCATGGGTCCACATCATGTCACCACCATCAGTTCCTTAGGCCTTAAGCGATCCGATCTCCTGATTGCACCGGCGCAACCGATCAATGTTGATGAGGAGGATGTTCCGCAGAATCTTCGAGTGAGTCGCGGGATCTTCCTCAGCAAGACGCCCAAGCTTCTCAAGCGATAACAAGTAACAAATCGAAGTTTCATTCGCCCACACATCTGCAGACCGCTTACTACCATCGACAACCGCCAGGTCCCCAAAACACACCCCGGAACAAAATGCGGCCACCCTCTGGCCACGCAGCGCACCGTTCTTGGGCTTCAAATGAATCCCTACCGAACCCTTCGCCAACAAATACATGTAATCCGGCTCTTCACCCTGACTCACAATCTTCGAATCCCGGGCAAAACTCTCCATCTCAAGCAGTCCCTCAATTCGCGTCAGCTCCTTGGAATTAAGCGACTGGAAAAGCTCAAACTCGTGAAAGGGAACCAAACCGGCAACAATCGGAGCTTCCACATGCTCGTCAATCAAACGATCTTCACAGAATTCCAGCGCCGTATCCAAATCACTCGCAAAGGCCACGTTGACAGTCTCAGAATCAAACCGACCACGATCAATCACTTCCGAGGGATCAATCAAGATCATCTGCTTCCCCGCCTCGGATATATCTGCAGTCACGGTGAAAAGAATATCCTCCGTCGCCCGGTCAATGAGCCCCACACGGGTCATATCCACGACAAATGTGTCCGTTTCTTCGAGAAGCTCCGTTTGCAATCGCACAAGCCGCTCCATAGCCGTGAAGAAAATATCCCCCTGCAGTTCGATCACCCGAACCGCATTCCCATACTCACGAATAACCTCGTGATGACTCTTTAATCGCTGCCGATTGGACCCCACCTCACTGAGCTTGTAATGCCGGCGAATAACATGCCCCGAAATCACAGGGTAATTGAAAAGATGCAAATTGAAGGATTGCGATAACTCCACAAAGGTCCGCACCCCTCGCACACTGTTCCCCTTCGCATCTAAGCGCGGCGAGAAAACCGCCACCCCCAGTTGTCCGGGCAAGACCCCCAGCACTCCACCTCCCACACCACTCTTCGCCGGCAAGCCCACCCGGAAAATCCATTCCCCCGAATAATCATACATCCCGCACGTACTCATGACACTGAGAACCTTCTCAACATTCTCCAACTGCAACACCCGCTCACCAGTCACCGGATTTACACCCCCATTTGCGAGTGACGCCGCCATCACCGCCAAATCACGACAGGTGACCAAAATTGAACACTGCTTGAAATAGACTTCCGCAGCCTCATCCACCGGGTCATCTAACATCTCCACATTCCGCAACAGGTTCGCGATCGCACGATTTCGAAATCCAGTCGCACTCTCCGAACGGTAAACCGCTTCATCAACACCCAGATCACATCCCGCAAAGGCACTAAACCGCCTCCTAATCTTTTCAAACCGGTCTTCAAATCCGCTCCCCTGTACCATGCCGGTCGCCGCAATCGCACCGGCATTGATCATCGGATTGAAAGGACGACCGGTCTCTGAATCCAGGCTGATCGAGTTGAACGCTTCCCCCGATGGCTCAACTCCAATTCGAGCATCGACCGCCTTCGGCCCATGATCATCCAAAATCATCCCGAAGGTGAACGCCTTGGATATCGACTGAATCGTAAACGGTTGCTCCGAATCACCGATCGCATACCCATACCCATCCGTCGTAAACACCGAAATACCAAACCAATTGGGGTCAGCCCTCGTCAGTTCCGGAATATAATCCGCTACAGTCCCCTCATTACAAGAGCGGTAGTTTTCATACACTTTGGCGATAATCCGCGAAATCGTGTTGTCCATCGCTTTTCGATCTAAGCCCGGACACACCCAAAACGAGCCGTTCAGCGACTTCAGCCGCCGAAAGGGCTCGCATCGTTGGAGGTTTCAGACTGTTTACCGACGACCTGCAACCAAGCATAATCCATGCCGTCTCAGGGCTGGAAAGCAAAAGTTGAAACCCCTAACCGTCAGAATTAATCGCAGCCCATTGCTCAAGCGATAAACGGCAAATAGCCTCAACAGACCGGAAAGCGATAAGGCTTCGACACAACAATTAGAATTTTAATTAATAAAAAT
>JBCDBW010000046.1:0-29534 GCA_039182965.1 Verrucomicrobiota bacterium | reverse complement strand
TTCGTTTCGGCCGGGGGAGCCGAAGAGTTCGAGGGGTTTGCCGGTGACGACGCCGGGGGAGAAGCCGTAGTGGGCGGAGTAGGCATCCATGATCCAGCTCATGATGCGGGGGTTGGTATTGACATCGGGCGCGGGGATATCGATGGCGGGTCCGATGATTTCTTTGATTTGGCGGACGAAGGCGCGGGTGATTTCGTCGAGCTCGCGTTGGCTGAGGTTTTTCGGATCGCAGTTGATACCGCCTTTGGCGCCGCCGAAGGGGACATCGACCACGGCGGTTTTCCAGGTCATGAGATTGGCGAGGGCGCCGGCGTGATCTTCATCCATGGAGGGATGGAAGCGGAGGCCGCCTTTGAAGGGGCCGCGGGTGTCGTTGTGTTGGACGCGATATCCGAAGTGGTGGAGGAGTTTGCCGTCGTCGGTTTCGGTGACGAGATCGACTTTGACGGTGCGTTTGGGGGAGAGGAGGATGCCGCGGATTTTCTCGGAGAGATCGATGAGGTCGGCGGCTTTATTGAAGTAGTAGTGGCTGGCTTCTAGCATGGGGGGCGATGATAAATGACGGATGGGGGGATACCCAATGATGAAATTTGGGGAGGGAGGGAGTGCCGGGGTGTTGAGTGGCTGGTGGAGAGGAGGCGCGATTGGGCTGAGTGCGGCGCCGTGGGAGCGCTGCGCTCCTAGGGTAGGGAAGTGCGCCGTCTTTGGGCGACGGAGGAGCGGATGATCGGGACGATCGTCCATACTCTGAAGGAGCGGCGAAGGTAGCTTGGGTAGGGAGATGAGCGAGGGGGCCTTTGGTATGAAGGGTGGAGAGGTCAGTGAGGTGGACTTCGTGGGGGGGGCTTGGAGAAGAGATGCGCATGGCGCTCAATCACGGGCAAGATGCCCGTGGCACGGGTCCGTTTGATGTGAGAGGGCTAGTTGTGGTTGGTTTTGGGTTGGGGGGTGGGGGTGGGGTTGGGGTCGGGGAGGTGATGGGCGAGGCGGTTTTTGATTTTTTGTTTGGAGGGATCGTTGGCGACGTTGGTGAATTCATTGGGGTCGTTGCGGTGGTCGTATAGTTCTTCCGAGCCGTCGGCGTATCGGATGTAGCGCCAGTCTTGATCGCGGACGGCGTGGTTTTGGTAACCGTGGGTGGTGATCGCGACCCCGGGCCAATCGGCTTCCGGGTTTTCGAGGAGGGGGCGGAGGGACACGCCGTCGAGGTGTTTGGGCAGGGGGAGGCCGGCGAGGTCGGAGAGGGTGGGGTAGATGGCGGTGAAATCGACGGGGCGATCGCAGATGCCGCCGGGTTCCGTCACGCCCGGCGCGACGATGATGAGGGGCGCGCGCGTGGCTTCTTCCCAGAGGGCGAACTTGCGCCAGTGTTGTTTTTCGCCGAGGTGCCAGCCGTGGTCGCCCCAGAGGACAATGATCGTGTTGTCTTTGTGGGGGCTTTCCTCGAGGGCATCGAGGAGGCGGCCGACGTTCATATCGACGTAAGCGATCGTGGCGAGGTAGGACTGGACGGCGTCTTTCCAACGGCCGGACTCGAGGAACCTCGCGTGATCGGCGTCGGGTTTGGCCATCTTGAGACCGGCTTCGGGGATGTCATCGAGATCGTCTTCGCGGTGTGGGGGGAGCTGAATTTTTTCGCGGGGGAACATCTGGTAGTATTTTTTGGGCACGGCCCAGGGGAGGTGCGGTTTGATGAGGCCGCAGGTGAGGAAGAGCGGTTCATCGCGTTCTTCCTGAAGTTTTTCGATGCAGTAATCGACCGTGTGCCAATCGGGGAGGTCATCGTCCTTGAGGTCGAGGGGGAGCGGTTCGTGATAGCCTTCGTATTTTTCGGGACCGCGGCCGGCGCTGTTTTTTGATTTGGTGCGCGGGTATTCGTCGAACTCGGCGGCGTATACTTTGTCGATGCCACCGGAGCTGGAGTGATAGAGTTTACCCATGGCGGCGACGTGGTAGCCGTTGTCTTTGAAGTGGGCGTTGAGGGAGATCCCTTCGGGGATGAAGTCTTTCCAGGTATCGCCGTTCATGTAGCAGCCGGAGGTGGAGGGCCGGAGGCCGGACATGAGGGAAGCGCGTGAGGGTTCGCAGGCGGGGGCGGTGCAATGGGCGTTCGTGAAAGCGACGCCCATGGCGGCGAGGCGATCGAGGTTGGGGGTTTTGATATCGGGGTATTGCTTGGTGTATCCGACCCAGGCGTTGAGGTCGTCGACGGGGATGAACAGAACACTTGGGTTTTCCAAGGCAGAGGTCTCACGCGGAGACGCGGAGACGCCGAGGCAAAGGAGGATAGAAAATGACAAATGACGAAATACCCAATGACGAAGGAATGACGAATGACGAAGATCGAAGAGGAGGCATTTCGGGAGTGTATTGGAGTAGGAGTTCATGGGGAAAATAGTGTTGAGACGGTGAGTTAGCGTTTTTCTTTGGGACGAGTCTTATTGAGGTAGCGTTGGAATTCGGGGCGAGCTTTCCATTCATCGCGCCATTGGTCGTAGAGTTCGGTGTCGGGCCAGCTTTCGCGTTCGGTTTTGGTGTCGGTGACTTTGCCTTCCGGGTAATCTTTTCCGGCGACGCTGCGATCGACGCTGGCGTTCCATTTTTCGAAGGCTTTTTGCATCTTCGCGAGGACCTCGGGTTTTTCTTTGGCGAGGTCGGTGGTTTCGCTGGTGTCGTTTTCGAGGTCGAAGAGTTCGTATTCGCCGTCGGCGACGTTTTGGGTGACGAGTTTGTAATGGTTATCGATCCATGCGGCGCGGCCTTTGTGTCGGAAGCCGAGGGGTTTTTTGCGGGTCTTCGGGTTTTTCGTGGCTGTGAGGAGGGCGGCGAGGCTGATACCGTCCTGTGGTTGGAGGAGCACGGAGTCGGGGAGGCCGGCGAGTTCTGCGAGGGTGGGGAAGATATCGACTGTGCCGGCGGGGAACTCTGTGACGCGGGCTTGTTTGATTGCGGCGGGCCATTCGATCACGGCGGGGACGCGGAGGCCGCCTTCGTAGACCGTTCCTTTGTGGCCTCTGAGTTCGCCGACCGTTCCCGGGGTGATGCGGGGGAGGCCGCCGTTATCGGAATTGACCCAGAGGACCGTGTTTTCTGCGAGTTCGAGATCGCGCAGGGCTTTCCGGAGCGTGCCGATGCTGCGGTCCATGGCGACGAGTTCGGCGTAGTGTTTTTGGGAGGTTTCGTCGAGATCGGCGAAGGCTTTCATGTCTTCTTCGAGAGCCATGAAGGGGCTGTGCGGGGTGCCATACCAGATGACCTTGCAGAAGGGTTTGCCGGAGTCTTTATTTGCGCGGATGAACTCGATGGCTTCATCGACGATGATTTCGGAGGAATCGCCTTTGAACTCTTCGAACTCGCCGTTGCGGGAGAGGATGGGGTTCATGTCGAAGAAATTGGAGACCGAGAGCCAGGTATCGAAGCCGAAGGCATCGGGCGTGCGTTCGTCTTCTTTGAGGAGGGGGGCGCCGGGGCCGGAGTAACCGTTGAGGTGCCATTTGCCGAAGTGGGCGGTGGCGTAACCAGCGTCGCGGAGGGCGCGGCCGAGGGTGTGTTCCTGGAGGCGAAGCGGGTAACCGTGGTCCTGGACGCCGACGCGGTCGTTCGTGCGTCCGGTCATGACGGTGCCGCGGGTGGGCGAGCAGTTGGGGGCGCCTGCGTAGAAGCGATCGAAGCGGAGGCCGTTTTTGGCCATGGCGTCGAGGTGTGGTGTGTTGAGGGCGGGATGGTTGTAGTAACCGGTTTGTCCGTAGCCCCAGTCGTCGGCCATCACAAGGATGAAGTTCGGGAAACGTGCCCCTTCGGCAGGCTCAGGGCGGGCTGTTTCATCCTGATGCGGCTTCGCCGCTGAATCGGCTGCGGAGGTCTCACGCGGAGCCGCGGAGACGCAGAGGAAAGACAAGAGACAAAGAGCCAGGGTTGTGTTTTTCATGACGCAATCAGGAGTGTGGATGTTCAGCTCTTTTTTGGAGGATGGGTTTTTTCGAGGCGTTTTTGGAGGGATTTGATGGAGGCGGAGTGGTCGGGGTGTTTGGCGAGGTTTTTTGTTTCCTGGGGATCGACTTGGTGGTCGTAGAGTTCTCGGGCCAAGATAGCGCCGGTTTGGTGATCTCTCCATTCGGTGTATCGGAATTGGTTGGTGCGCATGGAGAAGCCCATGGCGTCCGGGTTCGAGCGCTCGGGAGGGTAGGCGGGTCGGGGGTGCCAGGTGAAGGCGGCGTCTTTGACGCTTTGGTTTGGGTTTTCGAGGAGGGGTTTGAGGGAAGTGCCTTCGAGTTTGTGATCGGGGTCAGGGAGGTTGCAGAGGTCGACGAGGGTGGGGTAGAGGTCGAGGAGCTCGACGAGGGCTTGGGTGCGTTGGCCGGGTGTGTGGTTTGGGGTGGCGATGAGGAGGGGGACTTGGGCGTCTAGTTCGAAGTTGGATGTTTTGGCCCAGAGGGAGTTCTCGCCTAGGTGGAAGCCGTGGTCGGACCAGACGACAATGATCGTGTTATCGCGGAGGCCGAGGCGGTCGATGGCGTCGATGACTTTACCGAGTTGGGCGTCCATGTAAGAGATGTTGGCGAAGTATCCGTGGCGCATGGCGGCGGCTTCGGCGGGGGTGGGGCGACCGTCGGGATTGTTTTTGAAGCTGCGATTGATTTCGCGGCCGTCGTGGAGGGCGATCTCGGGGACGTCTTGGGGGGGGTCGGGATTTGAGGCGGGCGGAAGTTTTTCGCGGTCGTAGAGCTGCCAGTATTTCTCGGGGGCATTGAAGTGTGAGTGTGGTTTCCAGAAGCCGACGCCGAGGAAGAAGGGTTCGTCGCGTTTCTTGAGTTCGGTTAGGGCTTTCACGGCGAGATCGGCGACGCGGCCGTCGAAGTAGGCTTCGTCGGGGACGTCGCGGCGGTCGAGCTTGGGGCGTTCCTCTAGTTGTGGCGGGAGTTCACCTTCGACCATGGGTTTGTCGGCGCCGTGGGTGTTGTAGTGGAGGACTTCGGGAGCGGACCAGGAGGAGGGGTCGCCTTTGAAATCGTCTTGGCGCCAGTTGTGGAAGATTTTGCCGACGTTTTGTGCGTAGTAACCGTTGTTTTTGAAGTGCTGGGGAAGGGTGACGATATCGGGGAAGCGGGCGCGGAAGTGGGTGGGGAGGTCCCAGATTTCGAGGGTGGCGGGGCGGAGGCCGGTGAGGGCGGAAGCGCGGGAGGGGTTGCAGACCGCTTGTTGGCAGTAGGCGCGTTCGAAGAGAGTGGCGCGGGTGGCGAGTTTATCGATGTTGGGGGAGTGGATGTGTTCGCTGCCGTAGCAGCCGAGTTCGGCGCGGAGGTCGTCGATGGCGATGAAGAGGACGTTGCAACGTGACGTTGCATCCAGATGTGACTGCGCTGCTTGGGTTTCGTGCAGAAGTGCCCGCCCCGGCGGGTAGACTCCGACGCAGAGGATGATGAGAAGAATTGGGACGTGGCGAGACATGGCGAGTAGGAATCAGTTGCTTTCGTGCCAAGGTTTGAGGGCGAGGGGCGGACCGGGTTTGATTTTTTCGGGGTCGATGACCACGTGCTTGATGCGTTGGCGATTCCAGGTGTAGGTCACGTGGACGAGGCCGTCGCTGGATTGGATGATGGCGGGGTAGCTGAACTCCCCTTTTTGTTCCTTTTCGAGGACGCCGACTTTGTGCCAGTCGATACCGTTGTCGGAGATGGCGAGATTGAGGAGGCCGCGGCGCCCCCAGCCGGTATTGCCGGTGTCGAGGTGGTTGTAGACGAGGAGATGGCGACCGTCGCGGAGGGTGACGGCTTCGACGCCGGAGTTATTATTCGGGAGATTGGTGGCCTCCATTTTTGACCAGGATTCGCCGTCGTCTTCGGAGAAGCTGGTGGTGATGACGCCTTCTTTGGTGCGGCAGAGCACTTGGAGTTTGCCGTCGGGATGCCGGAGGAAGGTGGGCTGGATGGCGTTGAATTCTTCTGTGGTGTTAATAGGGCCGATGCGTTTCCAGTTACCGGCGGGAAGCCCGTCGTCGAGCCCGATTTTTTCGAAATGCACGGTCCAGCCATCGTATTCGGTGGAGGAACCGCAGAGCAGCGTTTTGCCGTCATCCAAGAGGATTGGTTTGCAGCGGACGGGGCCGTCGATGCTTTCAGGGAGGCGGCGGCGTTCGCGGAAGGAGCGTCCGCGGTCGTAGCTGATCATCATTTCGCCCCACCAGGATTGGGGATCGGGGCCGGTTTTGAAGAAGAGGAGCGTGGGGGCGTCGCCGGGGCCTTGGAAGAGGACGGGGTTCCAGGTGGGGTGGCGGTGGCCGGCGTGTTGGATGCCGTTCGCCCATTCTTTTGGGGTGCTCCAGTTGTTGCCGTCGGAATAGCTCGACCAAATGCCGACGTCGCTGTGTTTTTCTTTGGTGCCGCCGAACCAGGCAACGACGAGGCCGCGGGACGTTTCGCAGATGGTGGAGGCGTGGCATTGGGGGAAACTTGCTTTGGTGAAGACGAACTCTTCGCTGACGAAGCCGGGGAACTTTGGCGGGGCCATGGGTTCGGGTGATTGGTATTTGAGTTCTTCGGTTGAGAAGGTAAGGCAATCGTCGTGGGCGGCGTAGTAGATTCGTCCGTTTTCGGCCCCGACGAGGAGGTCGGGTTTGCCGTCTTTGTTGAAGTCGCAGACGGCGGGGCTGGATGTGTGGCCGGCGACGTTTCGGCGGGCGAGGTTGCCGATTTTCTTGAGGACGACCTTGCCGTCGTTCGTGTCTTTGCAATTGCGGAACCAGGTGGCGTTTTCGGAATTGGTGAGGAGGTCGCGACGGCCGTCGCCGTCCCAGTCGACGATGGCGACCTTGATGCGGCCGGAGCGACCTGCGGTGCCGTGGGTGAGGTAGAAAGGTTCGAGATTTTCGTCGACGAAGATGTGTTGGGCTTTTCCGCCTTTGGGCCGGAAGGCGAGACGGCCTTCCTGGTCCATGGCGATGAGGTCCATGGCGCCGTCATTGTCCCAATCGATGGCGATGGGCGTCGTGCGCCATTGGGTGAGCGCGGCGTTCGAGTGAGTTTGCCACCAATACCATTTTGGCGGGGCTTCGGCGATGCCGGTGGAGGGGACGGTATCGACGAGTGTTCCGTTATCGTTGCGGAGGATGCCGATTTTGGACCAGATGGAGTTGTAGATGATGTCGGGGTCTTGGTCGCCGTCCCAGTCGGCGACGGAGAGCGTGGTGTATCCCCATTTTGCTTCGGCAGGCCCCTGGATGGAGCCGCTGGGGCCGGCGAGGATGCGGAAGGGTTGGCCATCGACTTCGAGGAGTTGAGGCGCGGACCATTTCGGGAGGCCGTTTTTTGCATCGCCGAGATTCTCGAAGACCGCGATATTTCCGGCTGTGTTTCCACAGACGATGTCTTCATCGCCATCGTTGTCCCAATCGTAGGCGTAGGGGGTGGAGAGGGCGCCGAACTTTAGGGTGTCGGCTTCCTGTTGAAAGTATTCGGGTTGATTGAAGACGGGGTTGGCGTCGGTGAAGGTGCCGGTGTTTTCCACGAGAGCGACGCGACCGTCTTCGTCGCCGACGATGAGATCGATGTCGCCATCGCGATCCCAGTCGATGGCGGTGGGGGTGATCATCTGGAGGTCCATGATGAGCGGTTTGTGGTCTGCGCCGATGAGTTTTTGGCCGGTGGTGTAGACGGGGGATTCGCGGGAGCCGATGTTTTGGAAGTAGGTGAAGCCGTCCATGAACTCGCCGCAGAGGATATCGAGGTCTCCGTCCTGATCGAAGTCGGCGAAATTGGGAGAGGGCCAGCCGTAGACATCGATCTCGCCACCGCCGGCGAGGATTTTCGTGGGGTTGGCCCATTTTGCTTTGGCGTCGTTGCCGAGGTTTTGTATGAGGTAGACGTAGCCGTGGAGGGGTCCGTTGCGCCAGCGGCCTTCGTTGTCGTAGGCGTGATCCCAGACGTAATCGCTCCAGTCGCCGATGCCGGCGATGAGATCCTGATCGCCGTCTCCGTCGTAGTCGACGAAGCGCCACATGCGAGCGCGGGTCTTGCCTTTGTGGATGTTTGTGGTGGGGTAGAACATCTCCTTGGTTTCGAAATCACCGGAGAGGAAGTGGGGGAACTCCCATTTTTCATTCAGGAGGCGGGGTGTGCCGTCGACGTAACTGATTTGGAAGTTCTTTTGAGCGGGGCCGAGGCGGACGCCGGCTTTGAAGACGGGCATGGCGATGGAGGGGTCCTGGCTGGGGTTTTCGAAGTAGTAGACGCCGTTGGAGGGTTTATCGGGGCAAGAGACGAGGAGGTCGAGGTCGCCGTCGTTATCGTAGTCGACGGGCAGGGGCCATGCCCAGAGGCCGACGCCGAGGTCGACCTTGAGGCCGGGGTTGTTGTATTCAAGGGCGCGCAGTTTCCAGTCGGAATCTTCGGCTTGCGCGGCGAGTGATATGGCAACGAGAGCCAGGCAGAGGACAAGGTGTCTACTGTGGCAGGCGAGGTGTCTCAGGATGTGATGGCTCGGGGGTGTCATTTCGGGGCCAGGGTGGGGGCGGCTTCTTTTTTCCAGATGGCGGAGCCTTTGTAAGTGGTGCCGATTTCGTAGCGTGGGTCGGGGACGACAGCTTGATCCATGAAAGCGGCGAATTTTTCGACGAGTTCGGGATGGGCTGCTGCGAGATCGTCGGATTCTCCGAGATCGGTGTTGAGATTGTAGAGCTCGATTTGGTTGTCTGTTTTGAGGGAGCGGATGGCTTTCCATTTTCCGATGCGGGCGGCTTGAGCGTATTGTTTGCCGCGGCAGTGGCCGTAGTCCCAGTAGAGTGGGGTGGTGCGTTCGGGGAGGGGTTGGCCGCGGAGAGCGTTGGTGACGGAGATACCGTCGAGGTCGGAAGGGGTGGTTGCTCCGGCGAGATCGGCGAAAGTGGGGAGCATATCCTGGAAGGCGATGACCGCGTCGCTGGTCTCGCCGGCGGGGATTTCTTTTGGCCAGCGGGCGATGAAGGGGACGCGGATGCCGCCCTCGGTGAGATCGCGCTTGTATCCGCGGAGGGGGCCGTTGGTGTCGAAGCGTTCATGGATGGTTTTGTGACCGCCGTTGTCGCTCGTGAAGATGACGAGGGTGTTTTCGGTGAGGGCGAGTTCGTCGAGTAGGTCGAGAATGCGGCCGACATCGCGGTCGAGCATGTGGACCATTGCGGCGTATTTCTTGGATCGTTCATCCCAGTTCCGATCGGAGTAGGGATCTGTCGTGGGAACGGTGAGGCCATCGGGATCTTCGTCGCGGGCTGAGAAGTGTGGGAGGGCATAGGCGGCATACAAGAAGAACGGGTTGTCCTTGGATTTATGGATGAACTGGAGGGCGCGTTCGGTGAGCAGGTCGTGGGAATAGTGTTTGCGGGTGGTCGTGTTGTCTTTGAGTTCGAGGCGACCGTTGTTGTCGTCGAGGTACTCGGGGTAGTAGTAGTGGGCGTGATCTTGATTGAGATAGCCGAACCATGTGTCGAAGCCTTGGGCGGTGGCGCGCCCCTCGGTGCCGGCGTCGCCGAGGGACCATTTGCCGACGCCGCTTGTTTGGTAGCCGGCTTCTTTGAGGACTTCGGCGAGAGTGACGTGATGATCGCGGAGATAGGTATGGTAGTGGGGGACGTTGTCGCGGGCGGGGGTACGGCCGTTGTGCATTCCTGTCATGAGGACCGCGCGGGCGGGAGCGCAGACGGGTCCGCCGGAATATGCTTGGGTGAAGCGGAGGCCTTCTGCGGCGAGGCGGTCGATATTCGGGGTGGCGATGGTTTGGCCGCCGTAGCAACCGGGATCGCCGTAACCGAGGTCGTCGGCGAGGATGAAGATGATGTTGGGTGGCGCCGCTGCCGTTGCTGTTTCTTTGCTTTTCAATTCTCTTTCGGCCGAAGCAAGGCAGGGAAGCACCGAAAGCAGGATAATGGATGCAAGGGCTTTCATTGATGTGCTTTGGCGGATTGGTCGACGTTTTGTTCCCAGGTGATTAGTGACTGGGTGAGGCGGGAGACGAGTTCGGGATGTTGAGCGGCGATGTTGGTGGTTTCGCCGGGGTCTTGTTCGAGGTGGTAGAGTTCGGGCGCCTTTTTGCCGAGGAGGCAGAGTTTGTGGGGGCCGCTACGGACGGCGCGGTTGGGACCCATTCGCCAGAAGAGGGTTCGGGACGCGATTGGTTTTGAGTCGAGGAGGAGTGGGGTGAGGTCGACGCCGTCCCGTGCGTGGTCTTTCGGGCCATGGAGGTCGGGCGCCTTTTCTTCAAGGTTGATACCGGCAAGGCGGGCGAGGGTGGGGAAGAGGTCGTGGGTCATGACCGTTTCTTTGCAGAGGCCGGGCGTAATTTTGCCGGGCCAAGAAATGATGGCGGGGACGCGGTGGCCGCCTTCGTAGACTTGGGCTTTTTGGCCGCGGAAAGGTCCCATATCGGAAATGTTTTGGAAGCCGCCGGGGTAAGAGAGGTAGCCACCGTTATCGGAGGTAAAGATGACGAGGGTGTTTTCCGTGAGGCCATATTTTTTGAGGGCGGACGTGATAGCGCCGACGCTGTCGTCGAGGCTTTCGATCATGGCCTTGAGGTGGGGGTGAATGTTGGAGCGGTCGGGGATGATGCCCCATTTGTCTTTGTGGTATTCGGTGCCGGGTTTGCGGTGGGGCGGGTCTTCGGGGCCTTGCCAGGGGAAGTGGACGGCCAAGTGTGGGACATAGAGGAAGAAGGATGAATCGCGATAGCGGTCGATGAAGTCGACGGCGTGGTGGGTGAGGAGGTCGGTCGTGTAACCTTTCTCGGGGGCGAGCTCCCCATCGTGATACCAGTCTGGATTTCCGGAGCGATCGACCTGGGTGTGAAAGTCGCCGTCACCGGAGAGGAGGCCGCGGAATTCGTTGAAGCCCTGGTTGGTGGGGAGGAAGGGGGCCTGGTAGCCGAGGTGCCACTTGCCGAAGCAGGAGGTGGCGTAGCCTGCTTCTGAAAGGACTTCAGCGATGGTTAAGGCTTCGAGGGGGAGGCCGGGGTCGTTGCGCACGGCGCTTAGGGCCGTTTCGAACTGGCTGCCGAAACGCTGTTGGTAGAGTCCGGTGAGGAGTGCCGCCCGGGTGGGCGAGCACATCGTGCCGTTGCTGTGGAAGTCGGTGAAGCGGAGGCCGGCCGCTGCGAGGGCGTCGAGGTTGGGGGTGTGATTGGTGGTGGAACCGTAGCAGCCGAGGTCGGCGTATCCGAGGTCATCAGCGAGAATTAACACAATGTTAGGAGGCTGTGACGATTCATCCGATTCCGCCTTCGCCGGGGAAAGGCCGGCGAGGCTGAGCAGGAGTGTGACTAGAAAGAGGCCTTTCATTTTCAGGCTTGGAGATCGGCCTTACAGCTTCTTGGGGTCGACAACAGCGTGTTTGACGCCTTCGCGGTTGTAGGTGTAGACGACGTGGACGAGTCCGTCCTTCGTTTGGATGATCGCGGGATAGCTATATTCGCCGAAGTGGCGGCGGCGTTCGGGGTCTTCGGGATGTTCCCCGGTTTCGTGTTCGAGGGTGAGGACCGGTTTCCATGCCACCCCGTCGTTGGAGATGGCGAGATTGAGGATGCGGCGTGGTTTAAGAATGGGTCCTTCCTCTTGTCTGACGGTGCCTTCGCTATGATTGTAGATGAGTAGTTGGCGTCCGTCTTTGAGCGTCACCGCGTCGGTTCCGGAATTTGGATTGGGAAGTTCCGTGGCGGTGAGGACACCCCAGGTTTTGCCTTCGTCCATGGACCAGCTTTGGACGATGCGTTTTTCCTGGCTCCGGCAGAGGATTTGCATGCGGCCGTCGGGGTATGTGAGGAGGCTGGGTTGGATGGCGTGGAAGTGTTCACCGGTCTGGATGGGACCGATGACTTCCCAGGTTTTTCCGAGATCGCGGCTCACTTCGAAATGGACGCGCCAATGGGAGCTGCCGTCTTCGTAGTCGATCTCTGTGCTTGAGGGGCAGAGGATGGTGCCGTCGTTCAATTGGATGGGTTTATTTTTTACGGGTCCGAGGAGGTGACCGATCGTGTGTGCTTCGCCGAGTTTGGTCGGCCAGCTCCAGGTTTCGCCGCCGTCTTCCGAAGTCGTGAGCATGCCCCACCAAGCGCGGGGGTGTGGGCCGACTTTGTAGAAGAGCATGAGGGGGCCTTCCTTGGGCTGGAAGAGGACGGGATTCCAGCAGGGGTAGCGGAGATTGGAGGATTGGACCCCGTTCACGACTTCGACGGGTTCGGTCCATGCGCCGTCGACCTGACGAGAGACGAAGATGCCGACGTCGGGGTCGCGCTCGCGGGTGCCGGCGAACCAGGCGGCGACGAGGCCGGTGGGCGTTTCGGTGATCGTGGAGGCGTGACATTCTTTGGTGGGTTTGTTGGCGAGGTCGAAGATTTGTTCGCTGGAGACGAGCGCGCCTTCGCCGGGGGCGGCGACGGGGGGCAGGTCCGCCGCCTTTGCGGTGCAGGTGATCGTCAGGAGAAGAAGAGGAAGCGTTTGGATGAGACGTTTCATGAGCTTTGCATTGTCCATACGGTTAGATTTTCGAGGGAGTGTTTGGGAGAGCGTTTGAAGAAGAGGGAAGCAAGGGCGGCGGTGATGAACATCACGAGGTTGCCGATGATGGCGGTGTAGTAGAGGTCGAAGGGGGGAAGGGGGACGAGTTCGTTTTTTCCGAGAAGGATGTATATCGTGTAAACGAGGGTTGCGATGATTCCTGTCGCGGCGGCGCGGCCGTCGCCCCACTTGGTGAAGAAGCCGAAAGCGAAGAGACCGAGGATGCCGCCGCCGAAGACGGCGCCGAGCATTGACGAGACGTCCTGGAGGGTTTTCGTGTCGGTGTAGGCGAGGAGCGTGGCGAGGCTGATCATGACGAGGGCGGCGAGGCAGCAAATGATGCGTGCGACGCGCAGGTAGTGGGTTTCATCGCGGTTTTTTTGAATCTTTGAGCGATAGATATCGGTGACGAAGACGGCGGAGATCGCGTTCATGGACGAGTCGAGCGAGGACATGGCGGCGGCGATGGCGGCGGCGATGATGAGGCCGGCAATGCCCGGCGGCATGAAGTTCATCACGAAATAGGGAAGGATGCCCTCAGGCTTCTCCTCGCCGGTAAGCATGGTGGTGGCGGTCTCGGAGGGATTGAGTTTGAAGAAGACGTAGAGCGCGGTGCCGAGGAACATGAAGAAGGCCCATATGGGGAGGCGGCTGCAGACGCTCCACCAAACGGCTTTGCGAGCTTCGGGTTCGCTGGCGGCGGAGCAGTATCGTTGGACGACCGTTTGGTCGGAGGCGAACTCCTGAAGCCACCACGTGAGGCCGAGGATGAGCATCATGAGGCCGGTTTTCTCGGAGAGGGCCCAGCCCCATCCGATGGGTATCAGTTTTTCTTCGCGCAATTCCGAGAAGGCGAGTTTGCCGTCGGTTGAGGCGGTTGTGATGATTTCGGAGAGGCCTCCGGGGATGTGGAGAAGGATGGCGATGAAGATGGCGATGCCGCCGAGGACGAGGACGAAGGTTTGGATGACATCGGTCCAGACGACGGCGTCGAATCCGCCCGCGACGGTGTAGGCCGCGACGACGATGCCGGCGAGAAGGATGCAGGTCCAGATAGGCCAGCCGACCATGGTTTCGAGAAGTTTGCCGACGAGGAAGAGCACGATGCCGAGGCGGATGAACTGGGTGACCATGTAGGCGCAGCTTCCGTAGATGCGAATACCGTCACCGTATCGGCGTCCGAGATACTGGTAGGCGGAAGTGATTTTGCCGGAGCGGTAGAAGGGAATGAAGACGAGGAGGGCGACGATGGCGGCGAGGGGCATCGCGAAATTCGGGAGCATGCGAACCCAGGCGGTGCGGTAGGCGTCGGCGGGGTAGGCGAGGAATGAGATTGAGCTGATGGAAGTGCCGACCATGGAAAGGCCGAGGACCCAACCCTTGAAGGAGCGGCCGCCGACGAAATACTCTTCGGTATCGTCGTTTTTCCTGGAGAAATAGTAACCGAGGTAGCCCATCGCGCCGAAGTAGAGGGCGATGATGATCCAGTCGACGGAGTGCAGGCTGTTCATCGAGAGGGTGTGAGTGCGAGTTCTTCGAGGATTGCCTTTACGCGTGCGCGTTCCTGGGCTTTGAAGCGGTGGAAGGGTTCGGCCATGAAGTCGTCGCAGATTCCGAGGAGGGAAAGAGCGCACTTGGTGGCTTTGATATGGCGGGAGGCGTATTTTCCGATGTCGTAGATGGGTTGCAGGGCGTCGATGGCTTCCTGGAGGCGGGTCATTTCGTCGGTGTTTTTGTCTTTAGCGGCGCGATGTGCATCGACGAAGACTTTGGGAAATATGTTAGCGCCACCGTTGACACCGCCGTCGCCGCCGAGGCGAAGGGATTCGATGAGGAGGTGTTCCGGTCCGATGAAGAATCTCCAATCGGGGCGCTCCCGGCGAAGATTTAGAATGTCGCTGTAGTAGTCGATGTCGCTGCTGCTGTCCTTGATGCCGATGATTTTCTCGTGGGCGGTGAATCGGCGCAGAGTGTCGATTTCGAACCAGACCTTGGTGAGGCTCGGCATGTTGTAGAGCATGAGTGGAAGGGGGAGTTCGGGAATGAGGTGTTCGATGTAGTCGGTGAGTTCGTGTTGTCCGGCGGGGAAGTAGTAGGGCGTGGTGAGGACGAGGGCGTCGGCTCCGGAGTTTGCGGCGTGATGGGCGAGGGAGACGGATTCGGTAAAGGCGGTGTCGGTGATACCGACGAGGACGGGGAGGCGGCCGGCGACTTGATTACAGGTGCGATCGATGAGTTCCCGGCGAAGGCGGTAGCTCAAGCTGGGGGCCTCACCGGTGGAGCCGAGGAGGAAGAGGCCGGAGACGCCGCCCGCGATGAGGTGTTCGAGCAGCTTTTCCAAGCCGGCATGATCGAGGGCGTCCCGTCCGGCGAGTGGGGTGACGAGAGGGGGGATGATGCCGGAGAGGTGGCGGTTCACGGTTTGGGGTTTGGGATGGAGATGAGGAGGCGGGTTCTGGACCTTGGGATGAGTGTGATTGAGAAAACGCTCGAAAAGATCGATATTTTGCGCCATAAAGCACCTGTTTTGCGGCAAGAACGACGGCGTGTAGCGGTTTTGATGGGTCAGGAATTGGGTTATTGCCGGCGGGTGCTTTCTGGGATTCTGCGTTTTGCGGGTGAGGCGGGGGACTGGGAGTTTCGCGACGGACCTCCTGATGCAGCCCTGTTGCCGGGACTGCTTCGGTGGAAGCCTGATGGGATTATTGCGCAGCTTTATGATCGGCATCTGGCGGGCGGACTGAGTCGGGTGGGGTGTCCGGTTGTGAGCACGACGGATACCCTACCGGGATCGGGGGTTCCCTTGGTGGATGTGGACAGCGTGGAAGTGGGGCGGGAAGCGGCGCGTTATCTTCTTCGGCGGGGGTTTCGATCTTTTGCGTATTACGGGAGTCGGCGGGCTTTGTATTCTCGGAGCCGCGAAGCGGGTTTTCGAGAAGTGTTAGGGCCTTCAGGATATGATTGCGAGACGTTGCATGCTGAGTTTTTACCGATGCCGCCGGCGGCTGAGATTTGGAGGCCTTCGAGTGAGCGTCTTGAATCTTGGCTTTGCGGGTTGTCCAAACCGGTGGGGGTGTTTTGTTCGAATGATCTTCCGGCGCGACGCGTGGCGGAGGCCTGTGGCCGCGGCGGATTAGGTGTACCGGATGAAGTGGCCATCCTGGGCGTGGATAACGATGAATCGGAATGTCGCCTTTCGTTTCCGCCGCTTTCATCGGTGGATACGCCGGCGGAACGGATCGGCTATGAGGCGGCGAGGGTGCTTGCGGAGAGGATGGAGGTGGGAGGAGATCCTGGGGAGGCCTTGTATTTTCCGCCTCTGCATGTGGTGACACGGGCATCGACTGATCGTTGGGCCGCGGTGGATGAGACCGTGCGTGAGGCATTGGGTGTTATTGAGCGGAAAGCCGTGAGGGGGGCGCAGGTCAATGATGTTGCGAGGGCTGTTGGGGTATCGCGACGGCAATTGGAGCGGCGATTTCGGAGTGAACTGCGGGCGAGCGTATTAGAGGTCATCCAGCATGCAAAGGTGGACCGGGCCAAGGAGTTGCTGGCGGCTTCGGATTACCGGGTGGCGGAGATCGCCGAGCGCGTGGGTTTTGGGGATGCGAAGCGATTGGGCGTTGTTTTCAAGAAGGCGACGCGGATGACGCCGCGGGAATACCGCAAGGTGATGCGCTAGCGAAGGGATGATGGGCAGACGTATTTGGTGAAATGAATATTGAATGGGCTCGGGGGATTGCAGTCTAAGGAGCCATGAGAACGAGATTTGGGAGTATTGGTTGTCGGTGTTGTTGCGTGGTAGTCTTTGGTTTGGCGTTGGTTGTTTTTGGGAGTCCGGGTTTGGTGCTGGGTTTGGAAGTGGAATTGAGTGAGCCGCGGGAGGACTTGATTGTTTTGTATGCGACGGGCGAATCGGAGGAGCAGGCTTCGCGGGCCTTGGTGAGGCTTCGTGTGGAGACGAAGGAGGACAAATTGGCTGCGGCCTTAGCGAAGAACGGTGAGTATCGAACGGCGGTGGTGAACGCGCTCGTTGAGGCGGGGATCGCGAGGAGTGACATCAAGTTGGAGAAGTTTTCGTCGACGCCGTCTTACGGAAAATTTTCGGGGAAAGTGAAGAGCTATACGATATCGAACACGATCGAGGTGGCGGTTACTTCCGAGGAGCAATTTGTGGCGGTCGCGGGGATTGTGGACGAAAACGAATCTTTGGAATACGGGAGCCGGCGGATTGATTATGAGAGCATTTCGTCCGAATTGGATACGGCGGCGGCGAGGGAGGCCCTGCAGCGACTGAAAAGGAAGGCGGCCGTGCTTGGTGAAGAGTTAGGCAAGCGATTGGAACTGGTTCAGTTCACGGAAGTGCCGGTCGAAGAGGACGTGGACGGCCATCATGCGAGGGCGCGTGTTCCGCCTACAACTTCGGGTGGATTGCTCAGCAGGGCCTCTGTATATGGAGGGATGGCCGAAGTGGATGCGGATTTCGGTGAAGTGAAGCGGGTTGTGGGGATGGCGGGGCGTTTTCGGGTGATCGCCCCGGATGGTGAGTAAGGCCAGTGTTAGGACATGGGTCGGTGAATTGGTGGAGATGGCGCGGGAGAATGTCGAGGGGGCGGAGAGTGTAATAAGGGAGCAAGTCTATTCGATGCATATGACTTCGCGCATGGTGTGGGCGTAGAGGCGGCCGTTGGCGAAGGAGAGGGAGGCGAGGGTCCAGGTTTCGCCGCCGGGGCCGAGGTCGTTGATGGCGACGATGGCCTTTTCGTCGAGGGGATTTGCCTGGGTATCGATGACGTAGACCGTGCCAGTGACGACGGGGCAGTAGAGGTATTGGCCGACGCGGATGGGGCTGGCGGCGGAAATGTGGCCCCAGCCGGTGCCGGCGTGGCCTTTATCGCCAACGGCGAAGCCTTGGGCGTTCAGGGGTTTGTTAGACGGGTGTCCTTTGCCCCAGAGGAGTTTGTCTTTTTCTCGGGATTTCGGGTGGGCGAAGAGTTGGGCTGGGAGTTCGAGGTATTCGACCTTACCGGTTTCGATGTGGACGCGGCCGAGGTAGTGGAAGTTATGGGCGAGGAACCAGTGATATTCACCGATGGCGATGTTGGTTTGGTTGGTATTAGGGTGACCTTTGCCGGCTTTGACGTCGGTGTTGGCGGTGGTCATCCAGGTATCATTGTCAGGATCGTATCTGTGCAGGGTGGCGTCGGTGTAGAGGGGTTGTTCGCGGAGGACGGCACCCGTTTTGGTATCTAATATGAGATGTTTGCCCTTCTGGAAGCCAAAGGTGTATCGATGATTCCAGTGGCTGGCGAAGGAGGGATTGTATCGATCGAGGTCGGTGCTCCAGAGTGTGACTCCTTCCTGGCCGCGTGCGAGGCTGGTGAGGCTATGGCCGTATGGTTCTTCGAGCGGGCCATGGGGGCCGCCGCGGGCGTGGGCGATGGCGGGTGAGCCATCGGCGGTGAGACCGAGGACGGGTGTATTGTGCACGGAGGTGCCGACCTTTTCGCGCCAGAGGACTTCGCCGGTGTTTTTGTCTAGGCCGTGGATGTAGGTCCAGACTTGGATGGGGTCGACGCCTTCGGGGACGTCGGTGGATTTGGATTTTATGCCTGGGGTGTCCCATTTTTGTATTTTGGCGCCTTGGGTTTTATCGGCGACTTCGACGTAGATGAGTGTGTCGTTGAGGAGAAAGGGTTCGGCTTGGCGGTTGTTGTGTTTGAAGCGGGGTTTCCATTGGCGGAGCCAGACTTCGTTTCCTTCGAAGTCGTAGCAGGCGATGGCGCCGCAGCGGTTGAAGAACCAGACGTGGGTGCCATCGGTGACGGGGGCGAAGACTGTGCCATCGGTGAAGCCGCCGGCGAGGGAGATGGGGGCGGAGCCGGGGAGAGTGATTTGCCAGAGGATTTTTCCGGAATTGGCGTCGAGGCAGAAGCCGATGATGTCGGTGACGGCGTTTTTCTGATCCTCCGATTCGATGGGGACGTGAGTGGTGGTGAAGGCGCGGTTATTCCAAATCGTGATGCTGCTCATGCCGGCTTCGGGCATGGGGGTGCGCCAGCGGATATTTTCGTTGCGGGTGACGCTCCAGTGGGTGGGGGCTTTGCCGTCGATTTGCCAGTTGTGGTTGGGGCCGGCGGGCTGGGGCCAGTTTTGATTTTTGGCGGCGGTGTCGCTTCCGGTCGCCATGTGGAGAGCGGATGTGGCGACGACGATGGCAAGGGAGGGGCGCATCAAAACAGAACCGGGCTAGAGGGAGAGGAGGAAATTTTCAAAGAAGGCGGCGCTATCTTCGAGGTCTTTGACGGCGATGAACTCGTCTTTGGTGTGGGCCTGGTTGATGGAGCCGGGGCCGATGGCGATGCTTGGGATACCGGCATCTGCGAGGATGGCAGCATCGCAGAACCAGGGGGCGGAAGTGAGGCTGGTAGTGGTTGCGTTTTTGTGGCGGGTTCTGGGAATTTCGAGGAGTTGTTGGATAACGGGGTGGTTTGGATCGGTGGCGAGCGGGGTGCACTCGAGGATAGGGGTGAGTGTGAGAGAGGGGTCGTGATCGTGGAGAAAATCCTTGAGCAGGGAGAGGGCTTGCGAGGGGGGAAGGTCTGGTGTTAGGCGGAGATCGAGTGTGGTATGGCAGTGGTCAGGGACGATATTGGTGCGGGAGCCTCCCTCGATAAGGCCGATGTTGATGGTGGAATGACCGAGGGCGTCATCGGAGTGGAGGGCGAGTTGTTGGCGGAAGGTGGTGTCGAGGGCGGAGATGAGGGTGGCGATTTTGGTGATTGCGTTGTCGCCGAGTTCAGGTGTGGAGCCATGGACGGCTTTTCCGGTGGCGTCGACCTGGACCCAGAGGCAGCCTTTGTGGGTGTGGACGATGTGGCCATCGGTGGGTTCGCCGACGAGGGCGAAGGCGAAGTGATGGCCGTATTGTTCGGCGAAGTGGCGAGAGCCGAACTGGCCGGTTTCTTCTCCCATGAATCCGGCGAAGGTGATGGGGACGGGGAGATCGGGGATGCGTTCACGGCATTGGTAGAGGGCCCAAAGCATGGCGGCCATGGAACCTTTGGTATCGGATGCGCCGCGCCCGTGGACTTTTTGATCGCGGAGATCGCCGGCGAAGGGTTCGATGGTCATTCCGGCGACACTGACGGTGTCGAGGTGTGGGCCGAAGAGGATACCTTTTTTTCCTTTGGAGGCGGGATTGTTGTTCGGGAAGCGGCCAATGACGTTGGGACGTCCTGGTTGCACTTGATCGAGGGAGACTTGGGCGCCGCAGGATTCGAGGAAAGCGGCGACGAACTCGGCGCAGGTTTGTTCACCGGTTTGCTCCGGTGGCATACCGGGGTCTCCATCAGGATTGACGGAGGGAATGCGGATAAGGTCTTGGAGGAGTGCGACGACGGAGTGGGGTATCGCGTCGTGGGGGTTCATGGAAGATGGGTAGGGAAAGGTGGGTTCAGGCGACCGAAGCGGGTTTGGGGTATGGTTCGCCGGACGCGTGGGTTTGTTGATACCACTCGATGAATTTGGGGATGCCTTTGGAGAGAGGCGTTTGCGGGTTATAGCCGAGAAGCTTACGAGCTTTTGAGATATCGGCGGAGGTGCGGGGGACATCGCCGGGTTGCTCGGGGAGTTCGTTGATGGTGGCTTTTTTTCCGAGGGTGTGTTCGATGGCAGCGATGAGGTCGTTGAGGAGGACGGGTTCCGACCCGCCGAGATTAAAGATGTCGAACATGGGACCTTCGTATTTCAAGGCGGCCATGATGCCTTGGACGATATCTTCGACGTAAGTGTAATCGCGCCCCGTGGTTCCATCGCCGTATCGATCGATGGGTAGATCTTCGGAGATGAGGCGGGTGAACTTGGAGATGGCGAGGTCGGGGCGTTGTCTAGGGCCGTAGACGGTGAAGAAGCGGAGGCAGACGGTGCGGATATTGTAGACGTGGGCGTAGTTTGAGCAGAGTTGTTCTCCGAAGAGTTTCGTGGCGGCGTAGGGGCTGATGGTGGCGGCGATGAGATCTGATTCGGCGAAGGGGACTTTTTCGTTCACGCCGTAGACGGAGGATGAGGAAGCGAAGATGAACTTGGGGACCTTATTTTTTTTGGCGGCCTCGAGGAGGTGAAAGGTGCCGCGATTGTTTGTGGAGAGGTAGAGTTCGGGGTCGTCGAGGGAGGGTCTGACGCCGGCGCGGGCAGCGAGGTGGATGATGGTATCGATTTGAGTATTGGCGAAGGCGTTTGCGATGATTTCGGGATCGCGGATATCGCCTTCGACGAGTTCGATTTGGTTGAGGACCGGGGCGATGTTTTGTCGCTTTATCTGGGGAGAATAGTAATTATTGAAATCATCGATAACGATCATTTCATGGCCTTGCTTGAGGCAGGCTTCGACGGTGTGTGAACCGATGAATCCGGCGCCACCTGTGACGAGGATTTTCAAGGGGTGGGAAGGTAATCTGGTGGTTTGGGGGCGGCAAGGAAAGAATTCGGGGATGGGAGAGGGGATGATTTAAGGGATTGACAGGGGGAGTGGGGCTTGCGATAAAGGAAAACTGGAAAATTTTAGAATTTTCCACCCTCCCCTTATAGACAAAGACGAGTAGCAGTATGGCAGATTCTGATTCCCCCACCCCGAAGCCACCTCCGCCGCCGAAGGCGGCGGCGAAGCACAAGACGAGCACCGTTCCATTGAAGAAAGAGACGGTGCGGATCACCTTGAAGGCTCGGCCTTCCGGTGATGATGACACGACGACGACTCCGACGACGACGGCTCCGACAGCGCCGGCGGTCCCTGCTCCTGGCGGGGTGAGTGAGGATACGGTCACGGCACCGGTGGCTCCTGCTGCGAAGGCGGCTGGGGCGGCTCCCGTTCGGCCTGCGGGAGCCAAGACGATTCCGTTGGCGAAGGCGCCAGCGGCGCGGCCTGCGGGGGCGAAGACGATTCCGCTGGCGAAAGCGCCGGCGGTGCGACCGGCGACGCCCGGCGGGGCCCGGCCGCTTCCGAAAGCGACGGTGCAGTTGCAGAAGTCTCAGCCCTTGGCGGCGGGACAGCCACCGACGGCGGAATTGCAGAAAGCGGGAGCTCCGGCGCCTGCGGTGGCCGCGACAGCGGTGAGTGAGTCCATTGAAGAAGAAGACGCGGAAGCCAACATCATGCCCTTTGCTATTCTTGTATTGATCCTGGCCATTGTCGTTCTGGGCATTGAGCTTTGGACGAAGTTTGGTAGTTGATTGATCGTTAGACGCGTTTCGCGCCTGTGGATCGATGAAGCGACGGGCCGTTGGCTCCGAAGGGGTTTTACGTGCTTACTTCCAAGCCGCGAGGCTTTTCGATGCCGTCCCTTGCCTACGGGAGTCGGGATTGAGATGGCTCGTGAGGCGCGCTTTTGAAGAGTTGAACGATGAAGGCGCCGGTTTCCGTTCGAGCTACCAGGGGCGCACAGTCCTCGCGACCCAGCGAGTATTAGGGGTGGGGGATATCTTGGGGAAGGTATCGTCGGAGCGTGCGAAAGATTGCTTGAGGAGGGCCGACCGTGTTGGCTTACTGACGGGGACTGCGGTGGTGTTTTGGAATTGGGCGTGGACTTGACAGGTTGGGGAGGGGGGTGAAAGGTTCGCGCATGGCTGATGAATCGATTGTAGATTTGAATGAGGAGAACTTTGCCGCGGAAGTTGAGAATGCAGAGGTGCCGGTGTTAGTGGATTTTTGGGCGGAGTGGTGTGGGCCGTGCAAGATGATTGGACCTGTGCTGGACGAGTTGGCGGCGGAAAAAGGTGACAGTGTTAAGATCACGAAAGTGAACGTGGATGAGAATCAGGGGCTCGCGGCGAAATATGGGGTGCGCTCCATTCCGATGCTTTTGTTTTTCAAGGGGGGGGAGATTAAAGATCAGGTCGTGGGCGTGCAGCCGAAGGATGCATTGGCGGCGAAGTTGGATGCGTTGGTGTGAGGCCGGGAGTGGGACTCACGCGGAGGCGCGGGGGCACTGGGATATTTTTGGAGTGCGTCGCAAGCGACGGCCAGTGGGCGGCGTTTCCCGTTCTTCGCCTAGGCTGAGAAGAGTGCGTTTTCGACTTTACCTTAGGGTGGTTAGGGCGTCGCGGATTTGTTCGAGGGCCCGGGCGCGATGGGAGATTTGGTTTTTGGTATCGGCCGGTAGTTGCGCGAAGGTTTCGCAGTGGTCTTTCGGTATGAAGATGGGGTCGTATCCGAAGCCGCCGTCACCTTTCGGTTCGTTTGCGACGATGCCTTCGACCGTGCCGTCGGCAGTGGCGAGTGTTTGGCCATTTTGGGCGAGGATCATGATGCAGCGGAAGCGACCGGAACGTTCTTTCCCGCGGGCGTCCGTGGCGGCGAGTTCTGCCAGGAGCTTCAAGCGATTGTCTTCGTCGGAGGCGTTTTCGCCGGCGAATCGGGCGGAGTAGATTCCAGGAGCGCCATTGAGGGCGTCGACTTCGATCCCGGAGTCGTCGGCGAGGACGAGTGTATCGGGTGGGAGGGCGGCGGAAGCGGCGAGGGCTTTGATGGTGGCATTGGCCTTGAAGGTGTCGCCGTCTTCGACGGGGGCGGGGATTTCGGGGTGCGTGGTTAGATCGGTGACGTCATCCACGAGGTCTTGCAGTATGGCGGCGATTTCTTGTGTTTTGTGGGCGTTTTTGGTGGCGATGACGAGGGTGGGCATGGCGTGAATTAATTGTGAGACGTCCTCTGCTGTAGCGGATAGGCGTCAGGGGAGGAGGATTTGATCGTGATGATGCGCGGACTGTTTCGGGAGGAGTGGGGGCAAGCCTGTTATGGGAAAACAATCACTCTCCAATTTCCAAATGGAATTCAATCTTCCATTTTTTAAATCCTAGGATGCCACGTGAGGAAGAGAAGAAAATGGGGTGACAAGGAAGGGAATCGTGGTTCTCTTGGGGTCCTAATTTTTTGAGACGATGAGTAGTGAGCGGCGCAAGGCGTATCCTTTTGATGAGATTGAGCCCAAGTGGCAGGCGTATTGGGAGGAAAATGAGACCTTTCGAGTGCCGAATCCGGGGGAGGAGGGGTTTGATGGGTCGAAGCCGAAGTATTATGTCCTGGACATGTTTCCGTATCCGAGTGGGGCGGGACTGCATGTGGGGCATCCGGAGGGTTATACGGCGACGGACATTGTAGCGCGATACAAGCGGATGGCGGGGTATAACGTGTTGCATCCGATGGGCTGGGATGCATTCGGGTTGCCGGCGGAGCAGCATGCGATCAAGACGGGGGAGCATCCGCGCGTGAACACGGCGCAGAACGTGAACAACTTTCGGCGGCAGTTGAAACGGATCGGCTTTTCATATGATTGGTCGCGTGAGGTGAACACGACGGACCCGGGGTATGTGAAGTGGACGCAGTGGATTTTTCTTCAGTTGTATCACAGCTATGTGGATGAGGAGACGGGGAAGGCGCGGCCGGTGAGGGAGTTGGAGGCGAAGGGGTGGTCGCGGGATGAGATTGATGCGGTCCGATTGGCGTATGTGGCGGAGGTACCGGTGAACTGGTCGCCGGACTTGGGGACGGTGTTGGCGAATGAAGAAGTGGAAGAGTGGCGTAGCAAGGGGCATACGGTGGAGCGTCGGCCGTTGCGTCAGTGGATGTTGCGAATCACTTCGTATGCGGACCGCTTGGCGGGTGAGTTGGAGGATTTGGACTGGCCGGAGGGGATCAAGATGTTGCAGCGCAACTGGATTGGTCGTTCTGTGGGTGCTGAGGTTCAGTTTTCTGTGGTGGGGAATTCGGGAGGTGTGACACCGGTGGAAGTGTTTACCACGCGGCCGGACACTTTATTTGGGGCGACGTATATGGTTTTGGCGCCGGAGCATACCTTGGTGGATGGGATCGTGAGTGAGGAACAGGCGGAAGCGGTGGCGGCGTATCGGGAGGCATGTGCGGCGAAGAGTGATCTTGAGCGGACGGAATTGACGAAGGAGAAGACGGGAGTGTTTACGGGTGGGTATGCGGTGAATCCGGTGAACGACGAGAAGATTCCCGTGTGGATTGCGGACTATGTATTGATGGGATATGGCACGGGGGCGATCATGGCGGTGCCGGCGCACGACGAACGGGACTTTGAATTTGCGACGCAGTTTGGGATTGAGATTCGGCGTGTGGTGGAAGCGCCGGAGGGGGGAGAAAAGGAGGCTGAGGGTAGAGGGGGACGGGGAGGGGATGCGGTGAGTCACGCTGGTGATCACGGGCAGGATGCCCGTGGCACGGTGGGCGTAGATGCGACGAAGAGCGTTGTGAGGCGGAAGGGGGCAAACTTGCCGCACTGGACGCAGGATGGAGGGACTTATGCGGTTAACTTTAGTTTGGCTGATTCATTGCCTGAGAAGGTATTAGCAGAGTGGAAAGAGGAGCGGGTTGAGATCACTGAGACTGCGAAGAGGCAGGGCAGGGAGCTTACGGCCAGTGAAGCGAAGCGTCTCAGGCAGCTGTACTCCAAGAAGATTGAGCGTTCTCTTTTGTCTGGTCATGGCGAGTGCTACTTGGCCCACGAGGGAGTGGCGGGTATTATCCGCGGAGCGTTGGAGCACTTTGATGGGGAGCGATATCGGCTAGTTGCGTGGTGCGTCATGCCAAATCATGTGCACGTGGTATTGCAGCCGATTGGAGAGAACGCCTTGCAAGATATTGTTCATTCTTGGAAGTCGTATACGGCCAAGGAGGCGAACAAGCAGTTAGGGCGATCAGGACGTTTCTGGAGGGAAGAGTATTATGATCATTTGATTCGCGATGAGCAGGATTTTGAGAATCAGATCAAGTATGTTTTGGAGAATCCAGAGAAGGCGGGATTGAAGGACTGGGGGGAGTGGGTTTGGGCAGCGAAGCGGGAGGGCGTTGATCACGGGCAGGATGCCCGTGGCACGGGTGCTGAGGGTGAGGGTGGTGTTAGGTGTTATACGGGGGAAGGGACCGCGGTGAATTCGCCTTTGATTGATGGGTTGGGGACTGGGGAGGCGAAGGCAAAGATCACGGATTGGTTGGAGGAGAAGGGATTGGGGAAGGAAGCGGTGAATTACAAGTTACGGGATTGGTTATTCAGTCGGCAGCGTTATTGGGGGGAGCCGTTTCCGGTGGTGTGGGAGGCCGGCGTGCATGAAGCGCTTCCGGAATCGGAGCTACCGGTATTGGCGCCGGACTTGGAGGATTTCAAGCCAACGGGGACACCGGAGGGGCCTTTGAGCAAGGCGACGGAGTGGATTTCGTATAGTGAGACGGCGAAGCGGGAGACGAACACGATGCCGCAGTGGGCGGGGTCGTGTTGGTATTACTTGCGATATGTGGATGCGAGGAACGAGGAGCGATTTGTGGGGGAGGAAGCGGAGCGGTATTGGATGGGGGGAGAATTGCTTGGGTCGAATGGTGTCGGGCAAGAAATGGCGGCACGGGCGGCGGGTGTTGAGGGTGGAGATCATGGGCAGGATGCCCATGGCACGAAGGCGGGCGGGGTGGATTTGTATATTGGGGGGACGGAGCATGCGGTCTTGCATTTGTTGTATGCGCGGTTTTGGCACAAGGTTTTGTTTGATTTGGGGTATGTATCGACGCCGGAGCCGTTTCAGAGGCTGGTGAACCAGGGGCTGATTTTAGGTGAGGACGGGCAGAAGATGTCGAAGAGTCGTGGGAACGTTGTGAATCCCGATGATGTCATTGAGGAGTATGGGGCGGATTCGTTGCGTTTGTATGAGATGTTCATGGGCCCTCTGGAGCAGGTGAAGCCGTGGAGCATGAAGGGGGTGGAAGGGGTGCATCGGTTTTTGTCGAAGGTGTGGCGTTTATTCATGAAGGACGATCAGGAGGGGAACTGGCGTTTGAGTGATCGGATCACGGATTGCGAGGCGACGAAGGGGCAGTTGAAGGCCTTGCATGAGACGGTGAAGAAAGTGGGGGCAGATATCGAAGCCTTGAAGTTCAACACCGCGATCAGTCAGATGATGGTTTTGAACAAGGAATTGGAGCAGGCGAAGGAAGTGCCGGCGCGGGTGTTGGGGACCTTTTTGCATCTCCTGAGTCCGTTTGCGCCTCATTTGGCGGAGGAATTGTGGTCTCAGCTGGGGTCGCGTTTTGCGAACGTGGCGAGTGGGCTTTTGAGTGGGCGGGAGTGGCCGGTCTACGACGAGGCGTATTTGGTGGAGGATGAAATCCAAATGGTGGTGCAGGTGAACGGGAAAGTGCGTGCCCGAATGATGGTGGCGGTGGATGCACCCAAAGAGGCGATCGAGGAGCAAGCGTTGGCTTTGGAGGATGTGAAGCGGCACACGGAGGGCTTGACCGTGCGTAAGGTGATTGTGGTGCCGGGGAAGTTGGTGAACGTGGTGGCGAATTGAGGGAAGAGAGTTGTTTTTTGGGGAGCGTGGGTGGAAAAAGTTTTGAGGAATTGGCGGGCGGTAGAGTAGGTTAGGGTGATGATGGGGCGAATGGTATTTTTACTAGTGGCGATGGGTGTGTTGGGTTGTGGAGGGCAGGTGATAGATCAGGACGTGCTGATGGATTTGCCGGAGGGGCAGACGGTGGCGGAGTCGTTAGAGGGGATGATGGTGCGTGCCGACGGAACGGAGGTGGTATTCTCTTCTGGGGAGGAGCCTGATTACTTTGTATTTTATTTTTCGGCCAGTTGGTGTCCGCCGTGTCGGGCTTATACGCCGAAGCTGGTGAAATTTTACGATGAGCAAAAAGGGGATGGGTCGGGGGAGCGTGCAAGTTTTGAGGTGATCTTGATCAATGAGGATGACAATCAGGAAGAGATGTTGGCGTATATGCGGGATTACAGGATGAATTGGGTGGCGATGAACTTTGATGATCGAGGGACGCGGGGGGTTCCTTTGAATCCGCAGCGGTCGTTTCCTGCCTTGGTGATCGTGGACAATGCGGGGAACGTGGTGGACGACAGTGCCCGGACGAGTCGGGATGTCATCATGCAGAGATTTGCGAAGGGGCATTTGTGAGTGTTTTTACGATTAGAATTGCAATATCCGAAAGGAAAAAGTCGCATCTGACTTTTTCACAGAAATATTTTAAAAAGATTCAACGAATTGGATTGGCGGTCGTCTAAGTTGGAGTCAGTGTATTGAACAGTCTCGAGAGGTAGCACCACCGCCTTCCCCCTAATGAAATTCGAATCCCCTGACCCTGAAGATTTTAAAGTTGTTGGTTAGATAAGACTACAAGTTGTTCAGGTGTTGTTTGTGGATAAACAACATAGGACGCGGAGAGAAAGAGAGCGTCGTTCCCCTCCCAGGAGCGGCGCTCTCGATTTTTAGGGACGGACGTGAGGTTCGATCAAGAGGGCGCGCGCGTGGTTCGGAGGGGAAATGGAAGATCGGGTTGGGATGGGAGAGGCGGAGCCGCAGGGTTGAAGCTAGGAGGGTTCGGCTGGGCGGAGGGATTGGAGGAAGATGCTTAGGGAGGTGCGGCCGCGGAACTCGTTGCGATCGATGGTGACAGCGATGTCCCAAGGGGGACGGGGGAGTTCTTCATCGGCGCCGCCGAAGTAGAGGACCTCACGGCGAGTTCCGTTTTGGGAGAGGTTGAATTTGAGGTGTTTTTCTTTGAGGACGCGTGGTTCTTCGAGGAGCTGGACACCGCGGCAGAGGAGGACAGGCTGGGGGTTGTCGGTGCCGAAGGGGTGTAGTTGTTCGTAGCTTTCGAGGAGGGAGAGATCCAGGTCTTCAAAGTTGGCTTCGACATCGACGAGTGTTTTGGATTGGAGGGTTTCTTCGCTGGCGGTATCGGTAATGTATTGGGTGAAGCGTTCGCGAAAGGGGTCGATGTTTTGTTCTTTGATGGTGAGCCCGGCGGCCATTTCGTGGCCGCCGCCTTTGATGAGGAGATCTCGGCAGGCGTCGAGGGCGGCGACGAGGGAGACGCCGGGAATGGAGCGGCCGCTGCCTTTGCCGATGCCGTTTTCATCGACGGCGATGACGAAGGTGGGCAGGTGGTGTTTGCGAGCGATGCGTGAGGCGACGATCCCGACGACGCCGGGGTGCCAATCGCGTGAGCCGAGGACGACGGCTTTATCGTCTTTCGGAAGAGTGGCGAGGTCGGCGGTGATTTCGCGGACGATGCGGGCTTCGACGTTGCGACGGTCGTCGTTTCGGGTGTGGAGTGTTTGGGCAATGGCGCGGGCCGCGAGAGGGTCGGCGGCGAGGAGGATATCGAGGGCATCCTGGGCGGTGTCGAGGCGGCCGGCGGCGTTGAGGCGTGGTCCGATTCGGAAGCCGACATCGGAGGCTTGGGAGCGAGCGCCAACTCCGGCGATGGACTTAAGGGCGGCAAGGCCGTGGTTTTGGGTCTGATCGAGGCGTTGGAGTCCGTGGCGCACGAGGAGTCGATTTTCGTCGATGAGGGGGACGATATCGGCGACGGTGCCGACGGCGACTAGGTCGAGGTGATCGCGAAGTTTGAAGTTTTCGAGGTTGCGGGTTTTGAGGAGGGCGTGAGCGATTTTGAAGACCACGCCGGCGCTGCAGAGGTAGTGGAAGTCGTCGCCCATTTTCGGGTTTACGAGGGCGACGCAGTCGGGTGGGTGTGGGGCGCTGAGTTCGTGGTGATCGAGGATGATCGTGTCGATATTGCGTTCCTTGAGCCAGGCGACTTCGTTGACGGATGAGGTGCCGCAATCGACAGCGATGAGGAGATCGGGATGGGTTATTTGGAGGCAGCGTTCGAGGCCTTCGATGCTGAGGCCGTATCCTTCTTCCATGCGATGGGGGAGGAAGGTGTGAAAATTTTCGTGGCCGTAGGCGCCGATGATTTTGGAGAGGAGGGTGAGGCTGGTGACGCCGTCGACGTCGTAGTCGCCGTAGGCGACGATGGTTTGGTTTTCGTCGATGGCAGTGAGGATGCGATCGACGGCGGGGGTGATATCGGGGAGGAGGAAGGGGTCGGAGAGGTTCTGGAGGCGGGGGGCGAGGAAGTTGTCGATGTCGGCGGGATTGGTATGGCCGCGGTCGTGGAGGAGTTGGGCGACGAGGGGCGGGAGGCGGT
>JBCDBW010000045.1:0-30530 GCA_039182965.1 Verrucomicrobiota bacterium | reverse complement strand
GCCAGCGGTTACGCGCGAAGTGTTTCAGACGCTTCTTCCGGAGCTGCGCGCCAGGGCGTTTTCAATGGCTGGGGTCTACGATCTTGAGACCGTGCAGACCGTTCGCGATCTCATCGCGGACCTTCCGCGCGGTGGGGATTGGAATCAAATTAAGCGCGATATTCTGACGACCATGGAACCGTTCTGGGGTGGCTCGGATGCCCCTGGCGCGGAGCGAAAAGCGGAGCTGCTTCTGCGCTTACACGGCTTCATGGCATACGGCGCCATGAATGCGCGCACCTTGGATGATCAGATCGATATTTTTCCGTATCGACAATACCTCACCGCCGAAGACGATCGTGTTCGTGATACACATGCTGCTCTACACGGGATCGTCCTCCCGGCAGATAGTCCCTTCTGGAAGAGACACATGCCGCCGTGGGAATGGGGCTGCCGCTGCCAGGTGGTCGGGCTGACGGAAGACGACTTCCAAGACGTCCTCGAAGAAGATGAGGGACGACCCGCCGAAAAGAAACTCATCCTCGACGGCACGATCCGCGATCGACTCGAGAATGGGAACGAGCTCGTCCGCGGACCGACCGAGATTTTCGATGTTCGCACGGCCCGCGAGAGAGGAGACGAGCATGGATTCGAATGGGAGCCCAGCACCCTGCGGATGCCTCTGGACCGATTACAGGAACGATACTCTCCAGAATATTGGTCCGCGTGGAAGGCATGGGCGAATCGCCAAGAGATTGACGACAGAGGAACGACGGTATGGGAATGGCTCGAGGGTGAAGAACTAAGTCCTGGTCCCGTGGGGGTATCGGCGCCAATCCTCGGGACAGTCGATGATCTTTTCCTCAAAGATCGGACCCGACACAAGCTCAACAATCCGCCGGTCAAAAACGGCATTGAGTTTCATGCTCACCCAGAACTGCGGTCGATGGCGGAGCATACCCTGGATGTAATTGATTCGGTGCATGGCGACGGCACCTTGCCGATCATCCCCTTGTCAGGGCGAACATCCTCCCGCGGAAATTTGGGGGAGTTCGCAAGGACCACGCTCACGCATGAGGCCGTGAACATCGGCATCAAACGATCAGGACCATGGCCTCACCTCACCATTGCCCACGAGCTGGGGCACTTCATTGACCTGGAGGCATTGGGCGGATTCCGTCAGGGCTTCGCTTCAGAGACTATCTATTCCAGTAATCCGCTCTGGCGTCGCTTCTTCGAAGCAACCGACAATAGTCTATCGATCAAGGTCATTCGGTCCAAGGTTCCGAGAGGATCAATGAGAGACTACTTCCTTTCACGCCGCGAAGTGTTCGCCCGAGCCTACTCCCAGTGGATCGCGCGTCGGAGTGGGGACCCGACACTCATCGCAGACCTCAAGAAATCCCGTCGATCGCCGAATTACTGGCGCCAGTGGTCCAGCGAGGACTTCGAGCCGATCGGACAGGCGCTTGACGAAATTTTTGATGACGCCGGCTGGATTCGGCCGGAATCCCCGAACAAGAAACCACTTACCCCGTGATCGCCATGGCAGATCAGATACCAAATAAAAAGCAGATCGAACAAACGGAGAAGACAGGCGAGTTGCTTGAAGCTTTCGATGCTGGGCGACTGAATGCCGCGGAGCTCAAACAAGCACTTATGGACATTGGGTACTTGGAATCGATCGCGGATGAGACCGTCGCCATCGCGTCGGGAGGCGATGACGTCGTGACCACGAAAGAAAAGACCGATGAATGATCCCGACGAAATACCCTACGAAAAATAAATATGACAGCTCAAACGATTGAATTACCGAACCACAAGCTCGGCGACCGGTGGCCCGCCGGAGCTGACGAGACCACCGTCCTTAAAATTGGGCCCATATTGATCAACGGAGAAGCACCACCGAATTCCCTATTCCGAGTGGAAATGCGTTTCAAGCAAGATGCGAGTCGATACATCATCGACTCCGACCCCACGCAACGAGACGCGCCTTTGAACATCACTAACGCCGCCACCTGGGAGGCGGAGATTCCCGTCACACAAAACTTTCTACCTTCAGCCGGACGCTGGGAGTGGGATCTCGCGTTTTACGATACCGTGAACGCGAGCCCGCTCACGCTCTTCGCAGGTACGCAAACGGTGCTCAGCCAAATTTAGACTCATGACCACGATACAAGCCGATATTAGCATCCCGCAAACCAGCATAGTCGTCGATTTCCAACTCGGGGTTAAAGGCGCCGATGGGAAGGGATGGACCGGGGGGAATTATGACCCTGAGACAGGCAAAATCACGTTTCAGAGCAACGACGGGCTTGGGTTTGAAACCGAAGACATTCGCGGAACGGGGGACGGCGATGGAAGTGGTGAGGACGGGAAGGGATGGACGGGGGGAAGCTATAACGCGACGACGGGACAAGTCACGTTTGCGAGCGAAGATGGGCTCGGGTTTACTACCGGCGACCTTCGCGGCGCCCAGGGGGGCGCGGGGAGCGATGGGGCAGATGGGGCAGATGGGTCAGATGGGTCAGATGGTCAAACGGGACCAGGATGGACGGGCGGTGAGTATGAGCCGTCTACAGGCAAGGTGGAATTTGCCAGCGACGACGGGTTAGGCTTTGAGACCGGAGACTTGCGCGGCGCGGATGGGGCGGATGGGGCGGGCGTTCCAACGGGCGGAACCATTGGGCAACGCTTGAGGAAGACTTCAAGCAATGACTATGAAACGGCATGGGCCGACGAGCCCGCCGAAATCGGGATCGCCCTAGGGGACGAAGTTAGCGACATTGAAGTTGGAACGGGCGTGGTCTCATTTCACATGCCTATCTCTATGAATTTGGTGAAGGTGCGCCTTGGCTTCTCAACTGGCCCCGTCGGAGCGGCGGCGGAATACGATTTGAAAGAAGCGGGCGTTTCCGTTCTGAGTTCTCCGGTCTCGGTTCCATCCGGGGCGGATACGGCGACGAGCACCGCGATTAGTGACACCTCACTCGCGGAAGGGTCCAAGATGACGGTGGATTGTTCGCAGATTGGAAGCACAACGGCGGGGGCCGGGCCTAAGCTCTGGCTTATCGGAACGCGCGCGGCCTAAAAAAATGTTTATTCTAAATCCATTTCGGCACGCGAGCGATAGCGGAGCTATCACAACAAAATCAGTTGTCTTTGATGTTGCTGACACATGGGGTAGTTCTACGACTTCCATACGGTCTATTGAGTTCCACAAGAATGGGGCGGCAATCCCTCTCACATCTAGTGACTTTACCGCGTATGCTACCAGTTCATTAAATCCCACTACCTACGCACCTTGGAGAAGTTTCGACACTACTTTATCCAAGTCTGGTGGCTGGAACAACAATGCGTGGTTTGCTGTCATAGGGTCTGGACAAAGGCTAATAGTAGTCTTCAACACGCCCCAAGAGTTTGATCAGATTGTTGTCACGAATGGACACAATAGTGGAAATCAAACTGACAGGGGTGCTCGTAACGTCAAAATTACGATCAGTGATGACGCAATTTCAGATGTCACATACAACGCTGTAATTGCAAATTCAACGGAGCTAAATGATACGGAATGGCCTGAACATGCAGCAGGAGATGGTGCAGATGACAATGTTGTCTGGGACAACACTGCCGGTCCTGCTACGAGTGTGACCGCTAAGACTGTGCTGTTTGACATCACGGGCGGCTATGGCACTGAAGTAGCTTTGGGTATTCGTTCGATTGAGTTTAAGCTCAATGGCTCGTTAATCAGTTTCCCCGGCACTGGATATACAGCGTATGGCCTAGAATCGAGTTCAGCCTTTACCCCGTCCAACGTGTTCAACACTTCTTTGTCTAAAGACGGGGCGGCGTCAAATAATAGCTGGTTAAGCTCAAGCGCGACTCCCCAGCGTATTATTATCGTATTCGACACCCCTCAAGAGTTTGATCAGATTGTCATAAATAACTATCACGACGCTGGGGCCTCAACAGATCAAGGGGTTAGAAGCGTTGAAGTCCTTTATTCGGACATCGAAGTCACCAATACTGGCCTCGGTTCTGAATCTGGTAGCACAACCTTCTTGAGTGATCGCGATTGGAGCCAGCACGTCCCCATTGACGCCGAATTAGAACAGACTGTGTGGGCGATTGATGGGGGCTTGCTAGAAGAAAGCTTGAATTTCGTTCGGCAGATCGGAAGTGATTGGGTGCATGTTTTCCGAGAAGACGGGAGCTTTAATGGACAAGCTGGAGTAAATGTTGACTACCTCATTGTTGCGGGCGGTGGCGGCGGTGGTGCAGGTGGCGGGGGCGCGGGAGGATTGTTATCAGATACGTTTGCGACAGCGATGCAGTCTTATCCAGTGGTGGTCGGTCCAGCAGGATTTAATGGCGGAGGTGGAGTAAGTGGGGGAAATGGTGGAGATTCCTCAGTCTTTGGTTTTACAGCAATAGGAGGCGGGGGTGGGGGTGCGTCTCATACTGGCACGAGTGGTGATGCAGAGGGCCAAAATGGTGGTTCTGGCGGTGGCGGGGGTCATAAAGATGGCACTATAGGCACTATTCCAGGGACAGGCACAGTCGGGCAAGGGAACGACGGTGGGGAAGGGAGAAATTCAAGCGGCTCCACGGGCAGAAGAGGAGGCGGAGGTGGCGGCGCTGGAGAAACTGGTTTCGATCATGATGATTTAAGCTTCCCAAGTCGAGGTGGTGATGGTCTGCAAAACAATATTACAGGAGTAAACCAATACTATGCGGGTGGCGGCAGCTCGGATAACGCAGACACCGCTCTAGGAGGTGGTAGCTATGCTTGGGGTGGTGGGGGCTACGAAGGACAGCTTGGTGGCCCAGGCATCGTGATCCTCAGGTATCCTGTGTAGCTTTCGGTCTAAATAAACTAACAATATGCCAAAGCGGTATTTACAAAAACGAAGAAAGGGAAGTATGAAGAGTTCATTAAGTAATTGGTTGTTTGGAAAAGCGTGGGTGGCGGTGGTGGGCGCCGTGGGGTCCGCCCTGATCCTGTGGAGCGGGAAGGTGGAGCAGGTGTTGCCGGGCGCTGAAGAGAAACTGGTAGAGAAACTGAAGCTCGAGATCGTGGCACAGATGGACACGGCGTGGTCTACGTCCTCGAATGGAACGCTAACGGAAACGTGCGTCGCAAGGTTATTGATCGCGGGCATCGACCTCATCGAAACTCAGATTGGGCTGAAGTATTGGAAGAAGACTAACACGAGGGTCAGCATGACGACACTCCGCCCATAAACAACCGCAACAACTTCACCTTTTCGGCAAGGTCTAGCTGCGACCTGATGTCGCTTTACACATTCGGAATTCGACGTCCTATTTCCTGGGAAGATAGCTCATTATGGCAAAAGTCATCCGACTAAAAACCGATACCCTCACACCCTCGCTGCGGCGTGCCGTTCGGGGCGTCCGGAACCGTCGCCCGATCCTCAAGGCGATGGCGGATACCACGGAGCAAATGGCCAAGCGAGCCTTCAATGTCTCATCCCTTCGGCCCAAAGCGTGGACGCCCAAAAAGGATGGCTCACCCGCCAAACTTTTCAAAACAGGGAGCCTGAAGCGTAGCCCCCGAACCACCTCCGTCAGCAATCGCCGGGCCTTTGTCGGCAGCGACCGTGGGTATGCCGCCATCCATCAGCTCGGCGGCGTCAGTCGCCCCATGCCTGCCCGTCCCTACTTCCCGTTTGACGCCCGTGGAAAACCGACACCTAAGCTCAAGCGGAATCTTAACACCGTCGTCAGAAAGAAACTCAATCGACAGATCCGGAAAAGGTGATCCGTCTCATTGAGACAATGTGAACAAAGATCCGTCTCTGCCGTCTCTGGCTTTTGCCGCTAATCGATCCGCCAAGTAATCTCAGCGGAAATGGCAAAAAAGAAAACTCTCCATAACACCTCTGGTAAGCTGGTCGCTTTCAAAGCCCCGGTAGAACTCAAGACCTCCCTCTCCGACAAAAAGCTTCCCGATCGCCTGCTCGTCACCCCCTGGGGAACCCACGAGACCACAAAGGGCATCGTCATCTGCAATGCCACCACCGTCACCGAGCTTCCTGGAAACCAGGAGCGACGTAAGTTCGATCGCGTCGCCCTCGACTTCAATCACAACTCCGTCGACCCAAAGACAGAGCCCATCAAAGTAGCCGCCTACGCGGACATCGAAGTCGTGGAAGGCAAAGGCATCTTCTACGCGAATATCGATTACACCGAAGAAGGGCGCGACGCCATTCTCGGTGGCCACTACATCGACCTCTCTCCCGCCGTCGTCATGAATGACAAAGGCGAAATCATTTTCCTGCATTCGACTGCCCTCTGTCGCCAGGGAGAGATTGACGATCTGACCGTTTTTTCCGTTTCGCTCGACGACCTCACGCCGCTGAGCCCCACCGCAGATGAGTCGCAAGACTATCGCGGCATGCTCGTCACGCTTCTTTCCGCCATGGGTGCCGAACTCTCCGACGATCCCACCGATGAAGAACTTGCCGCCGAAGCCCAGCGTCTCGGCGATTCGCCCAGCCCATCCAGCTCTGCCGAGCCCAACCAAAGAAAACCAAGCAAAATGAGCACCGCCGACGCCAAGGAGCTTCACTCGAAACTCGACACCCTATCCGCCCGTCTCGACCAGAAAGATCGTCAGACCCTACTCGACCAGGCAAAGCGGGAAGGAAAAGTCATCCCCTTGTCTGCCGACCACATCGACGCGCTCTCGCTAGACGCGCTCGAAGACATGATTGCCAAAGTCGAGCCCACAGTCGCTATGAATTCCGACGTCGCGGGCGCTCGTGATCCCGAGACCTTCAGCGCATCGGGCAGCAGCGAGAAAATGACCCCTCTTGATAAGAAATACGCCGACCAGCTGAACGTGAGCGAAGACGCCTTCGAGAAGGCAAACAAGTCCTCCTGAATCATTCCATCATCCAGAACTGAAACCCGACACCAAGACTCAATACCATGGCCGCCGCTACAGAAGACAGAGACACCGCCCGCCGCTCCGGCAATATCATCCCCATCGACGTCGCCGCTGCGACCACGATCTACAATGGCACCCTCGTTGCCAATGATGCCTCCGGAAACGCCGTCCCCGCCAGCGATGCCGCTGGGCTTCAGGTTCAGGGCACTGCCACCGAACAAGCGGACAACGCAACCGGTGTTGCCGGAGACATCCAAGTGGAAGTCACCCGGGAACCCGTTCTCATGGATAACTCCGTCACCAACGCCCTCGACAAATCGCATGTCGGAACTGACTGCTACGTCGAAGACGACCAGACCGTCTCGAGCAGTGGAGGCACAAACAGCATTGTCGCCGGACGCGTCCTCGAAGTCACTGAAGACGGCGTCTGGATTGACCCAAGTCGCGCCTGAACCTCATCACACCTTCTTTTGATTTAACCATCCACCGAACCACCGCCACCACTTAGAGCCATGCCTGGAATCGTCAACAAAAGCCAACTCACCGCCATCGAGCGAAACTTCCGCACCCTGTTCATGGAAGCCATGCACGGCGCCGTTCTCATTGGTTCGGAGCTCGCCATGCGTGTCCCCTCGTCCGCTGCGGTGGAAACCTACAACTGGCTCAATGCCATTCCCGGAATGCGCGAGCTCATCGGCGACGTGGTGATCAAAAATCTCAGCGCCACCGAGTATTCCATTACGAACAAGGAGTTCGAAGACACCATCTCAGTGAAGGAGGCAGACATCGAGCGCGACCAGCTCGGCCTCTACTCTCCCCTCGTCACCGCCATGGGCGCCATGGCCGCGGAACACGAAGACGAACTCATTTTCGACCTCTTGATTAACGGCTTCACGGAAAAGGACTACACCGGCTCCGCGTTCTTTGCCACCAGCAAGAAGCACAACCCATCCGGAAAAAGTAAAACCTTCTCGAACAAGGGAACCGCCGTTCTCAGCACCGATGCCTTCCGCACCGCGCGCGAAAACATCAAGAGCCGGACCAACAACGAGGGTCGCCCCATGAACCTCGGCCGCATGCTCAAACTCATCGTCTCGCCAGCGAACGAATCGCTCGCCCGGGAAATCATTGAAGCCGATCGAATCGATGGCACCAGTGGCAGCAAGACGAACGTCGACAAGGGCACCGCTGATCTCATCATCGCCCCTCGGCTCGCCAGCAACCCCACCTACTGGTATCTCATCGACACCGCGCCCGCGGTCAAAGCCCTCATCGTGCAAGATGAAAAGCCCGCCGAGATTCGCAGCGTCACCAATCCGGAAGACTCCCACGTCGTCCTGAAACACGAATTCCTCTACCAAGCCTACAAGCGTGGAAATGCCGGATACGGTCTCCCGCAGCTTGCATATGGCTCCACCGGAGGCGCCTGATTCGTGGCATGTCGAAGCCCCCTACACCTGGCAGAGACCTTTCTAGTCATCATCACCGTCCAGAGATTGTGCGGCGGCCCTGGCTCATCACTTTCCGTTTCGGGGGTTTTGGAAATCGAGCCGGTGCCGCCGCGCTACTTCCCGGCGATACCTGACAAAACTCAGATTAGCACGAACTGACGAGCATCATGTCCGCATACATCGCCCAGACAGACATCGAAGGCCGCATCCCCCCGGACTTTCTCCTGCAGGCCCTTGACGATAACTCAGACGGCGCCGCCGATACAGGTGTTTGGGATAGAGTCGCCGAAGACGCCTGCCAAGCAGTAGATGCGCGACTCGCGCAGCGATACGAAACCCCCTTCAGCACCACCGATCCACCGACCATCGTAAAGGCCGCCGCAGAAGTCTTTGCGCTCGAAATCCTCTACCTACGCCGCGGCGTCGCCGCCACGGAAAATCCGTGGACGAGCCAAGCCGAAACTTGGCGCAAGAAGCTCGATGCCATTGCCATGGGTCACGAGCCCCTTACCCCGGATCTCCAGCGCGCCCAGCCAAGCGCCAACGCCATCACCGAACCATCTAAAACCACTGACTCCGCTGGTCGCACCAGCGTCTAACAAAAACAGCACCATGACCACCGAATCGAACCAACCCACCGCGGACCTCTCGCAGGACAAAGAACTCACTCAAATCATTGGAGCCCCTATGCCGCCCAACGTCACCGATTCTCCGTCGGCATCACCCGCCCCTCCCGTGAGGCAAAACACCATCGGACCGCCGCCTGGCTTCCCCATGCAGGGCGGGGGTGCCGTCGTCAGCCAGCGAGCCGCAGCACCACCGAGCCCACCCGCCTTCCAGCCAAACAGCCTCTTTGATGACCCCGATCCCCAGGCCGAACAAGCCCGTACCTCCATCGCTCGCGCCCGCTCCGGGCTTCGTTCCATCTACAAACAGATCGAAACACAGGGTGCCGTCGTCATCAAAGCCTGTGATGCACTTGATGAATCGGAAGCCGCCGAGGACATCCTTCAGTTCGAATCCTTCGACACCACCGAAGCGCGCAAACTCGTCAAAAAGCTGAAGGAACTCATGGACGAAGCTCGACCCGTCGAACAACCCGAAGACAACTAAACCTCCACATCTTCTCATCTTCCCGCTGTGGATACCGGCCCTATCATTCGCGCCCTCGTCGACGCCCTCGAGCCACACGTCGAACACCACGGCGGGAAAGTCGACGTCAGTGGCACCCCTGCACAAACGCTCGAACTCCTCGGAAACAAACCCAACAACTGGCGCACCATCGTTCAGGCTGGGGAAGAAAACTCCATCCCAGATACAGGAGGACGAAACCAAACCTTCACCATTGAACTCATCACCCAGCAGGCAAAAGGCCTTACCGCCGAATTTGGCAAGCCAGTGTATGACAACCGTGGCGGGGGACCTCCCCTCCTTGATCGAGTCGATACCCTGACCGCCTTCATGCACTCCTTCGTTGCCACGGACTTTCAGGAGCAGCGCTCCCACCCGGACATCGATTGCCGTAATCGCAGCGTCTTTCAGAAAGTCGACGGTGATTGGCTCGAAGTCGATGGACTACCCACCATTCAACGTGTCACCCGGTTCGAAATAACCCACGCGGTCGGCCAAGCCTCCGGAAGAAACCTCAGACTCATCCGACCACCACACATCTACCTCTTTAACAAGGCGGACGGCGCGGATGCCCAAGCCTCGAGCAGCTGGCCCGCGCGCTTTACATACTCCGTAAATGGTGGACCACCGAAAGACTGCGATCCGTCCCGTGGAAACCCGGGTGACTTTAACATACCTGACTGGACCTTCGCCACCATCGTCGAACCCAGTGATGGCGCCACGATCAATATCACCACCCCCGCTCCCATTTGGAGCATATCGGAAATCGTCCACGAAAACGCAGCTTGGGGGGGCCTCGGATACTTCGACAGCGCCACCGGTGTCAGCGGATACCTCGAGCCCGTCGCCGTCGAAGGCGACCTCTTCTTCACCATCACCCACTATCGAAACTAGACCTCGATACCAACTACTCGCCACCACCACCACCGCCACCGCCTTTTGCACCAGTCACCGAACAAGCCGTAACCTTCACGAATAACCTGAACCACCGAACCGAACCACGCCATGCCACTCACCACCACATACGGAGACGACATCCTCTCTTGGGGAGACAACACCCTTTACCTCGGCACCTGCATGCTGGGTTCCACCTTTGGAGAAGTCACCCGAGCTCGACTCACCCGCACGGGGGATGAAGACACGATACAGGGCTGTCAATCCATTCGCGCCTGGATCATCACCAACCCCGGCTTCGAACTCACCCTCGAAACCATCTTCGACTCCAGTGTGACCCCACCCGGACTCATGGAGCCCGTCACCTTCCCCTTTCTGACCAGCATCATCGGCCTCGTCGCCCCTGGTGTCGAGATCACCTGGGAACAAGGAGGCCAACGTGGACTCTCTATCCCCGCGAAATACTACGACAACCTCAACGGCATCGGATCGAACCGCTGGGACGGCACCACTGAAACCATGACCCCCATCTACACCCCATCGTGATCACCAGAATTCAGCAGTCCCGGTCCTCATTCGATGCGAAGAGAAGGCACGCCGGTCGCGGGGATTTTTGGAGTTTGCCCCGTCTAGCGGCCGGCGTGCCACCCCCTCTCTAGCCGTCACCATCACCCATCGAAAACACCTTTAAAACCAATCGAACAAACCAACCAAACAGACGAGCAATGAACACCGAAACAGCACCAGCCCACAGACCGACCGAACCTCCCACCGAAAAACCCACCATCAGCGCCCATCAGGCATCGGCAGCTCAAGCCATTGCCGGCAGCCAGGCCGCCAAACGAGCCGAAGAACAAGGCAGCAGCCCTGAAAAAATCACCCACCTTCTGGACGCCGCCGCCACGGAAGAAAGCGGAGACACCGTCTGCGGCATCCACTTCCCGCCGCGTGTCATCGGGTCCTTATATGCCATCCAGATCATCGGTCAGAGCCAGAGCGCGGACCTCAGCCCGGCGGACCTCACCCCGGCCACGATCATCGCCTTCCACAAGCCCATCGAAACCTATCAGCGAGCTTCCCGCAGCGAGTTCGCGGAAATCGTGCAGGATGCCCGCGACCTCACCGCCACCCTCTCCAGAGACCAAATGATAGAACTCATCACCTGGGTCTCGCGTCAGTGTGACATCTTCTACGAAAGCACCGAGCGCCCCAGAAAAACGCCCCAGTCGCCGGGGGAGTCCGAAGCCCCCGACCTCGCCACACCGGGGGCCATTCCGAGCCAGAGCGTTCCCACCACGAGCATCCCCTCTGGACGCTCGCCGCGAAGCGCAGCAGGGGAGATGCCGGCACACCGGCCGGCGGAAACGGCTGGATCGTAACCCTCACGGACATCCTCATGCATGAATACGGACTCACCCTCCATCAAGCCCTTTTCAAATTTCCGCTGGCCGCTGCAATCACACTCTGGCCTGCCATTGCTCGGCGCCGCGGATGGGTTGGGCCTGAGAACAACCCAATCACCCAGGCCCGCATCGAGGCCAGGGATCGAGTCATGAAATACTTGAAGGAACACTATCAAATCCTTCCGGACCACACGCGGCCGCCACACCCCTCACCCACATCTAACCGTCCGCCCGCGCAACTGCCAGGCCGTTCCAAATCCTAGATTGCCTTCACCATGCCCGACGGTCGCCTAGACTACATCCTGACCCTAGCCGACAAAGGCTTCAGCAGCACAGCTGACAGCGCCACGACCAAATCCGAAGGGCTCAAAGGCTCTCTCTCCGGCATTGGAAAGACCGCCGCCGGGCTCGGCATCGTCGCTGCCGGCGTCGCCGGTATTAAGAAAGCCATCGGAGCCGCCGCCGCCTTCGAACAAACCCAAGTCGCCCTTCGCACCATCGTCGGAGACTTCGAGAAAGCCGACCAACTCATCGCGAACATACGCAAGCTCGGCGCGGAAACGCCATTTGAGACCTCGGAACTACTTCACGCATCACGCATTCTCGCCGCCTTTGGCGAGGACGCCCAAGACATTCCAGGCGTCCTTCAGAACATCGGTGACCTTGCCGCCGGTACCGCGCAGTCCATAGGAGACATTGCTGATATTTACGGTAGAGCCCGCGTCCAGGGCACCCTCTTCGCTGAAGACCTGAACCAGCTCGCCGGCCGCGGCATTCCTATCTTTGAAGAACTCGGGAAAATTCTCGGCGTCTCCCAGGACCAGATCAAAAAAATGGCATCCGAAGGCAAAATCACCTTCCCCCTCCTGGAGGAAACCTTCGCGAACCTCACCACAGAAGGCGGCCGCTTTCACAACATGATGCAGGCCCAGAGCAAAACCACCAGTGGCCTCTTCAGCACCATCAAAAGCCAGATCGACGAAACCTTCATCATCCTTGGCCAACCCATCAACGACGCCCTTCGTCCCATGCTCGTCGGCGCCATCGAACTCCTCACCACCTTTAACAACTTCCTTCCCACCGTCATTCAGAACCTGAAAGACTTTCACGGCACCATCACCGATGCCTTCTCCGGCGTCATCGGAGACCTGCTCGGGCTCGAAGACCTGGAAGAACCCGACTGGGACTTCTCTGGCGCGCGCACCATCAAATCAGACTACGAACAAATCAACAAATCCGTTCAGGAAACCGTCAAAGGCCTCACCCAGATCAACACACTCCAGAAACAAGCCGCCACCGCGGGCAGCAGCAGTCCCGGCACAGGACCTGGTGGGGAAAATGATGGCGCGGCCGCTCGTCTCCCGCTCCGCATTCGCTCCCTAATCAGTCGCTTTAACCGACTCAGCGAAGTTGATCGCGCCAGACTGGGCGAAGGTCCGGATGCCTTCAAGAAATTCGTCTTCGGTGACAAATTCGGCTCCTTCAACGCCATCGCAGATCGCCCACTCTTTGGAAGCAACCCCACAAACTTTTCCAACCTCAGCCCGGCCGACATCGACGCCATCATGAACGGCCGCATCGGCCCGAACATCGATGCCGCCGCGGCCCTCGATGGCGCGCGCAGAACCGTCAACCCAAACGCCCGCGCACTTGGTGCCAACCGATCCCGGCCCATCCCGGCCTCCACCACCCAAGCAGACCCCATCCTCGTCGTCCTTCAAGAAATGCTCGCCATCTGGAAAACCTTTGCCGCCCCCGCGTGACCCTAACCGCCTATGCCCTTTAGCCAAACAGCAGACGTCTTTGCCCAGTTCGACATCCCGCTAAACTCCTGGGTAATCCTGGACGAAAAACCCGTTCAGACTCCCACGGGCTGGGATGAACTCACCCAGCGGCTCTTAGGATACTTTCCGACCTGGGCAGCGAACCCTGCCTCCCTGATGATAAATGATTCAGGATATTCGCAAGGAGACAATCCGCTTGGAATGTCCGGCAGCGATATACTGGATTTCTTCGTTACCTCCCTCGAGATAAACTGCATCGACGGCCCGTTTTTTGAGGGCACACTCTCCTGCAAAGGGCGAATTTCAAACAAGGTGAAACTCCGCCGCTTCGCCACAGAAGTCACCCATACCGTTGACGAAGTGCAGATCGGCGCCAATCTCTTTGGCCGCACCGAAGTCACCGATGGCGCCCCAGGCATAGAAATTACGCAGTTCGTCTTTGGGTCTGATCCAAACACAAACCTCGTCGGAACCGCCCAAACACCCAGCCCCGCTCCGGCCATTCCCTCCGCCCTCTGGGCCAGCATCGCAGATCCCACCTATCACTACCCAAACGGCTGGGTCCTCGTCAGCGCCGACACCGATGAACTCGCTGGCGTCTCTGCCAACATCGCCCATCTCTCCATCCAGAGATACGAATACCGCTGGGCCTGGACCCCTTAGCGACCACCCTCATGCACCCCACCCAAGACATTCCCATTATAGACGAGGGTAAGACCCACATCGGCATCACCGGTCGCATGCTCAAACGCATCTGGCACGCCATCGCGGGAAACCGCGTCCAAGCCGTCTACCCCCTCGTCGCCGACTACTTCCCTGGGCGAAAGACCCGCCTGAAGCTCGTTGGAGATGTTGTAGCTAGTCAGCTTCCTCAACCCTGGCAAGTTCTCGATGCGTCAACACAATCCACCGCCCGCGTGATCCTTGGGAACTTTAATCCCATCTTCGAGTATGACCGAGGTTGGGACGAGGAACCAACAATCGTCGACTCGGATACCGCGAAATCGATCAGTGACGGAGACTTCGCCTGGGTCAAGCTCGATCACTCGGGTTCCGATGGCGCAATAAGCACCTGGACATTCGAGGTTGGCGCAAAGCCGGCGGCCTCAGCATTCTTCGAAACGAGCGGCTCTCCATCCGAAGCATCAGTCAGTCGATTTCCATTGGGGCGCTGTATCAACCCTGCTACCAACCCCCGTCTCGCGGGTATCAACGGATTTGACCTCGTTGGCGGACTTCGCTTCATTCACCTCCATCTCGGGCCGCTTTACGTCACCCGGCGCCAAGAAAAAGGCGCCCCGTTTGTTCATCCCCGAAGCCTGTGAGTGTCCTTGAAGAAACCACACACGACAGCTTGTTGCCGTTTCCCGAACGTGGCGGTTACGCGCTTGATTCCAATGAAACGTTCTACGAAGCGCTGCCAGATCTCAACGCACGCGAAGCCAGCCAACTCTACTGGCATACGCAAACCTTGGACATTACTTGCAACATCACGATAACGAATGATTTTCAGGAACCGGAAGACGATCTCTATCAACGAACCTTCTCATTTGCCGACACCTGTCGCGTGAACGGCACCACCAGAGTATCTGATGGCGTTCTCCTGTCGGAACCCCCGCTGGCCTCCTCGCCTGCCGAACTTGCTGCTCCTAGTTTCGAATATTTGGACCCTGGTCACAACTACACGCAATACCGACGATGGGATCAGGACACAACCGCGGGAGCCGGCGCGCTTGATGAGTTCCGTTTTGGTATGAACTTCTTTTCGGCCGCTAGCCCTGATGCACAGTTCGGAGGAGGTCCTGAAAACCCCAACTGGTATCGCTGCGCCGTGGAGGATAGCTTGGGCACCTGGGACCAGATATTTCGACCTGCCTTCGTTGTAAGTCTGATCACCCCAATGCCAACGATCACGAATTATGTTTCGAGCGCACAGTGGTCTCCAGGCTTGGGGAGCTGGTCACCATCAGCGGTGAATATCACTTTTGACGGCATCGTAATCAATTCCTTCAACTGGATACAGAATCCAGATGAAGTCAGCGTCTCTGGCAGCATTTCTGTTACGCCAAACTCATTCGTATGAGATGCAGCCCGCTCAACCGACCCTGTCCGCCCGGAAAAAGGATTGCTCGCAAGCCTCTTGCGGATGGTTTGCGAAATAGCCGCGGAGAGTCTGCGGAACTCAAGATTTGGGCTCGTGCCGACCCTGTCCAGACCTTTCTCAATTCCCCGTCTCAAACCTTTCGCGGTTTTACATTGCGTCCCGAGCCCATTGTCAGTCGGACTGCTTGGTGTCGCCGTGGAGTGGTGGGATTCCGCGGTGGCGATCGCGCCCGTGGGTGACGTCGCTGGTTGAGTTGGTTGTTGTGGAGTGGCCCCAACCTGACGCGGATCTGAAGGGGGGGTGGGGACGGGCTCAGCTCTGTTCTTCGACGCCGCCGCCTGCATGGGCGAGCGCTTGGTGTTCGTCCGGCAGGAAGGCTTTGAAACGAGCTTTGTCGATGGCTTTCATGTAGGCCTCGAAGGGACTGACCTGGTCGTTGCGGAGTCTCTCCCAAATGGCTTCATCCATGAACTGCATGCCTTGTTTTTTTCCGCCCATGATGACGTCATAGAGCTTTTGGGTGGCGCCTTCCCGAATGACGGCACCGACGGCGGAGTTGGAGACGAGGATTTCGTTGACGGGGACCCGGCCTCTTCCATCCTTCTTTTTCATCAGGAGCTGCGCGACGACGCCCTTGAGCGAGGCGGCGAGCATGGTGCGGACTTGGGATTGCTGGTCGGAAGGAAACACGTCGACGAGGCGGTCGACGGTTTTGCGAGCGTTGTTCGTATGAAGGGTGCCGAAGACGAGGAGGCCGGTTTCGGCGGCGGTAAGGGCGAGGGAGATCGTTTCCAGGTCGCGCATTTCTCCGACGAGGACGATGTCGGCGTCTTCCCGGAGGGCGGCGCGGAGGCCGTCGGCGAAGCGCGGGGTATGGATGGGGACTTCGCGCTGGGTGATGATGGATTTTTTATTGGAGTGGACGAACTCGATAGGTTCTTCGACGGTGACGATATGGCGGGCCATATTCTGGTTCACGTAGTCGATGAGGGCGGCGAGGGTGGTAGATTTTCCGGATCCGGTGGGTCCTGTGACGAGGACGAGGCCGGAGCGGAGGTTGCCGAATTCCTGGACAGCTTGGGGGACTCCGAGGTCGTCGAGGCTGGCGATTTCGGTGGGGATGAGGCGGAAGACGGCGGCGAGGCCGTGGCTTTGGCGAAAGTAGTTGCAGCGGAAGCGGGAGTCTTCGTCCATTTCGTATGCGAAGTCGAGGTCGCCCTTCTTGAGGTAGCGTTCGAAGGCACGTTCCTCGCAAATTTCCGCTAGCATATTGTGGAGTGTTTCGCCATCGAGGATGGGTTGTTCCGCGAGGGGGTGAATAGCGCCGTGGAGGCGGGCTTTTGGCGGTTCACCTTCGCTGAGGTGGAGATCGGAGCAACCGTGCTCGACGATGTAGCGGAAGTAGCGATTTATGGAGGGTTCTGACATGGGGGCAGGGATGGGGTAATCGAATCAGGATTTGAAGTGGCCTTCCATCAGGGATTTATCTTCGGCGCGCGCGAGGATTTCCTGTTGGTTGACGAGGCCGGCGTTGTACACCTCCTTGAGACAGTCGTCCATGGTGATCATGCCGATATTGCCGCCGGTTTGGATGATGCCGGGGAGCATGAAGGTTTTGCCTTCGCGGATACAGTTAGCGACGGCGGGAGTATTCATGAGGATTTCGTAGGCGAGCACGCGGCCTTTTCCGTCTTTGCGGGGAACGAGTTGTTGGGTAATGATTCCGCGGAGCGATTCGCTGACCATGATACGAATTTGTTGTCTTTGGTCGGTGGGAAAGACGTCGAGGACACGGTCGAGAGTACGCGCTGCGTTTCCGGTGTGGAGGGTGCCAAGGACGAGGTGGCCGGTTTCACCGGCGGTGATGGCGAGCGAGATGGTTTCGAGGTCACGCATTTCTCCGACCATGATGACGTCAGGGTCCTCCCGGAGGGAGGCGCGAAGGGCGGTGGCGAAGGAGTCGGTATGGGTATGGACTTCGCGTTGATTGACGTGGCATTTTTTGGATTCGAAGACGTATTCGATGGGATCTTCGAGGGTGATAATATGGTCTTCGCGTTCGTTGTTCACGAGTTCGATGAGTGCGGCAAGGGTGGTGGACTTTCCGCAGCCGACGGGGCCGGTAACAAGGACGAGGCCATTTTGGAACTGGGTGAGAGGTTTGATTTGCGGGGGAAGGCCGAGTTCTTCCATCGTGCGCAATTTGGTATTGATAACGCGGAACGCCATGTCCCAACCGAGGCGTTGTTGGACGACGCTTGCGCGGAAGCGGCCGAAATCTGGGGCGTACGCGAAGTCGACATCACCATTTTCGGTGAAGCGTTTCATTTCGGCCTCGGCGAGGAAGCTACGTCCGAGGCGTTCGGTGTCCGCGGCGGTGAGGATTTTTGCGTTTGGCCAGATGGGCTGGAGGACCCCGTAGCGTCGCCACGTGGGAGGGGCGTTTACGGCGAGGTGGATATCTGAGCAATCGTATTCCTGGCCGAGCTTAAGGTAGTCGTCGATGTGATCGAGGACGGGAACGAGATCATCAGAGGCGGGGGCTTCGGCGGCTTCGGACATGATAAAGGGGGTGGAAGGGGCGTGTCGGGTCAGGAAGGATTAACCAAAAAGCTTGGGTAATCAATCAACGAGTTTCTTGAGGCGCTTTTGAATGAGTTGGGTGGCGGCGGGCTGTGCGAGTTTGAAAGCATTGCGAGCGGTGATGCCGAGGATCTTGCCGAGCGTGAGGCGTGACGGGGCGGATGCGGGGGAGGAACCATTTTTCAGGCGAAGATTCTTGCGGCGTTTACCGGGCGAGCCGAGAGCGAGGGCGGAGATGAGACCGGCGACCGCTGAGAACACGATCCAGCGGCTGGGGTATTTTGAAACGGAGCGCTGAAGGCAGGATTTTGGTTTCAGCTGTTGACCGAGGTCTCTGGAAGTGCCGGTCACGGCATGCCGGGCGCGATCGAGTTCCTCGCAGAGTTGTTCGGCGGTCATTTTGGCTTCTGTCCGGGGTCGGGGCTCTTGCTGTGATGTTTTGGATTCAGCCATTGGCGATCTTTTTCGATTTCATTGAGAGTGTGTCGGAAGAGGCCGCGCCGGAAGGGTGCTTTCGCGACGAGGATCAGGATGACAGCGACGAGGACATGGAGTCCGGCAGCGGCTAGCGAGACATATTGCCACGGGTAAGTGGTTGCTTGGCTAACGAGGGAAATGGCTGCAACGATGGCGAGGGCATAGGCGAGAGTTAGGCAGGTGGTGGCCGACAGGAAGAGGAAGACTTTAAGGGTGATGGCGGCGGAGGCTTCTTTGGACTCGAGCTTGAGAAGCTGGGAGCGTGCCTGGACGTATGCAAGGATGGATTCGAGAAAGGAGCGAACAAGGGTGCCAGTGCTGGTGGTTGGCGGAAGAGGTTCCGTGTTTTCTCGATCGTTTTGAGTGGGTGCCATGAAAACGGGAGTGCCCCGGCGGCAGGAAGTTCAGAGCCGGGGAAGGTTTTGGGCGCGGCCGAGGGACGTTTGTGAGGACAGGGGTGGTCGTAGGGGGGCGGGGCGGGGGCGGCTTATCGGGCTGGGAGTGGGGTTTAGCGGCGGAGGATGAGGCCGACAACGAAGCCGACTCCGAGGGCGGCGAGGACCGCTTTTGTGGGATTCTCCTTGATGTAGGTTTCGGCGTCGCTTTGGAAGCTCTTGGCTTTGTCTTTGGCGTCCTGGACGGAGGAGTCGGCGAAGTCGCGGAATTGACCTGCTTTGTCGCCGGCGACATCTTTATAGTGAGTGGCGCGGGTTTCGGCGGCTTCTTTGAGTTGTTGGGCCTTGGCGCTGGCGGCGGCGCGCAGTTCTTCGGCGGCCTGCAGGGCGTGTGACTTGCTGGCTTCGAGGTTATCGCGGATATCGGATTGGCCGGGTTCGGCAAGAGTGTCTTCGCTCATAGTGTTGAGAGTGATGGTTTTGATAATCTGATGTGGTTAAAAAGTCTGGCATGGTGCGGGCGGGAAAGCAAGCGGGGGCGTGGTTTTTGTGTGGATGAAGTTGGGGATGAGTGTTTGCGCGCGGTTGTCAACGGAACGCGGGATTGTTGGGTTGTGGTTTGGCGGGTAGGGTTGGGATGAGAAAGCGATGAAGTTGGCACGCATGAGACCTGGGGAACCGGAGCCAGAGATCTTTTTATCCGAGCAGGGTGAGGGTCCGAGTATTGGGGAGCGATGTGTCTTTGTGCGAGCTTCGTTTTGCAATCTCTACTGTCGGTGGTGTGACACGGAATACACGTGGAATTGGGAAGGGACGGGCTATGGTCATGATCGGGATGGGGAAACGGGGTATGCGAAGTATCGGAAGGCAGACGAGGTTTTAGAGATGGGTGTGGAAGCGGTGGCGGAACGGGTGCGGGGTTTCAATTGTCGGCGGTTGGTGATGACGGGTGGGGAGCCATTGGTCCAGCGTCGCGAATGGGAGCGATTGGTGGAGCTGCTGCGTCGTGAGAGTGAGGAGTGGTATTTTGAGATGGAAACGAACGGAACGCTCTTGCCAGGTGGACTGTTAGCGGGGGGGAGAGGTGTCGATCAGTTTAACGTGTCACCGAAGCTCGCGAACTCGGGAGTGCCGGAAGAGGAGCGTTGGAGAGAGGAGGTGTTAGGCTTTTTTGCAAGTCTAGGAAAGGCGTTTTTCAAGTTTGTGATTTGTGGTGAGGAAGACGTGCGAGAAGTTGGAGAGATGGTGAAACGGTTTGGCTTGGAGCGCAGCCGGGTGTTTTTGATGCCGGAGGGAGTGACGGAGGCGGCGCTGAACGCGCGAGCGGGATGGGTAGCGGAAGTGTGTGACGTGGAGGGGTATCGATTTGGTGATCGACTGCATGTGCGGCGGTTTGGGGGCGGTCGCGGGGTGTAGGGGGTTGATCCTAGAATTGTTATGGTGGGATTAGCGGGGTTGCGGGTGCTTGTGTTTTGTTGATGAGGAGGTTTCGCTTGTTGCGGTCTCTGCTATCGGCATGGCCTGTTGAGTTTCTTTTCGAGTTCAGGCCCCGTCAGGAGGTGGTTCTTAGTAGGCTGCGGCGTGATACATGAGTGACACGCATAGTTCGTGGTCAATCATGAATAAGGTTCAAGCTTCGCGAGAGCGGGTTGGCATACGTGGTGCTCTAGAGGGGAATCGGCAGAGCGACCTGAAGTACCCCGGTCCGAACCCAACCAAACATTAAACAATAAGAAACGTTCCAATATTATGAAAATCAATCGTTTATCATTCCTTAACCGGCTTACCGGGAGACGAATAGGGGTGCCGCTTGCGGCGATCACCTTCTCGATTCTCGGATCCCTCGCGAATGCGGAGGAGTATCCTACGGCTGAGGTCAACACCACCGGGCTTGCGGTGACGGACACCACTGTGACGGTGGGTCAGTTACACTCAATCACGGGAACAATGGCGATCAGTGAGACTGGTTCGGTTGAGGCCGAGCGTCTTGCGATCAAGCAGATCAATGATCAAGGCGGTGTATTAGGCCGGCAGATCGAGATCATCCAAGAAGATGGCGCGAGTGACTGGCCTACTTTTGCTGAGAAGGCCAAGAAGCTGATCATCAATGACAAAGTCGCCTGTGTTTTCGGGTGTTGGACATCGGCATCGCGGAAGGCGGTGCTTCCGGTCTTTGAGAAAGAGAACAACATGCTCTACTACCCGACGTTTTACGAGGGTCTCGAAGACTCGAAGAACGTCATCTACACTGGTCAGGAAGCCACGCAGCAGATCATCTGGGGTCTTGATTGGGCCTATGAGAATCTGGGAGCACGCACCTTCTACTTGATTGGGTCTGACTACATCTGGCCGCGCACATCAAACAAGATCGCTCGCAACCACATTGAGCGGTATCTGACGATCAAGGATCCGAAGTGTGAGGTGGTGGGTGAGGAGTATTATCCTCTGGGCCACACCAACTTCCGTTCACTGATCAACAAAGTGAAGCTGAAGAAGCCCGACCTCATTTACAGTATTGTGGTGGGAGGCAGTAACGTGGCTTGGTATAAGCAGCTGAAGGCTGCGGGAATCACTTCCGATAAGTATAACTTACTTACAATCTCGACGACCGAGGACGAGCTTCTTGGTATCGGTGGGGAAAATGCGGAGGGGTTTTACTCTTGCATGAAGTATTTCCAGTCGCTGCCCAACGAGAACAACCAGAAGTTCGTGGCTGCTTTCAAGGAAATGTGGGGTGAGGACAGCGTGATTGGAGACGTGACGCAAGCCGCCTACCTTGGGCCATGGTTGTGGAAGTTCACGGTTGAGAAATGTGGAAGTTTCGATATCGACAAGATTGCTGAAGCCTCTGGCGGAGTGGAGTTTCCGGATGCGCCTGAGGGCTATGTGAGGATTCACGACACGAATCATCACCTGTGGAGCAAGGCTAAGATGGGGAAGATTCTCGAGAACGGTCAATTTGAAGTCGTTGCGGAGTCCGAGCTTATCGAGCCTGATCCTTATCCAGAGGGCTATCAGTAGGCCTCTCTTTCACCCGAGTGTTTATCTAATTGCAATAAAGCTGCATTAGTCGAGCAAGGCGGAGCTGTACTTAGTTTTCGAATTATGCACCGCTCCGCTGCGCTCACTCACTCGGTTCACCTCTACTCTAAGTTCGTATTTCAAAGCAGGAAGTAATTTATTATGGGTGACTATTCGTTCCAGGAGATCTACTCGATCATTGTGATGCAATCTTTCGGCGGCGTCAGTTTGCTGTGCATCTACGTCCTGATGGCGATGGGTCTGTTCATTGTTTTTGGGCAGATGGGTGTCATCAACATGGCGCATGCTGAGTTCTTGGTCATTGGGTCATACACCATGTGCCTCGTGTCCAAGTTTGTGGACTCCTCGATGCCTGGCTTGCTCGATTATTACTTCATTTTTGCGATCGCGTTGGCTTTTGTGATCGCTTTTGGGATCGGATACATCATTGAGTGGCTTCTAATCAGCCGGCTGTATGCTCGTCCCTTAGACACGCTTTTAGCGACGTGGGGTCTGAGCCTAGTCATGCAGCAGTGTTTCAGGACCTTCATTGGAGCCCGAGAAATGAGCGCTACTCTTCCCGACTGGTTGCTGGGTTCGTGGTCGATTGGTGATTCGATCGAGATTCCATTGAATGGTCTGCTTCTGCTGGCCTTGACGATCACGATGACGGTGGCTCTCGTGTTCTTCATGCGACGCACCCGGCTTGGTTTGCGTATGCGGGCTACCACTCAGAACCGGGAAATGAGCGGAGCGGTTGGTATCAACACCAAACTCACCGACCGTCTGACGTTCGCGATTGCCTGTGGCATTTCCGGTGTTGCCGGAGCCTTCTTCACGACGATCGCCTCCACGTCTCCCACTGCGGGGACGGCTTACATCGTGGACGCCTTTCTTGTCCTGGTCGTGGGCGGGCTGGGCAGTCTTGTGGGGCTTTTTGTCGCGAGCGGATTCCTTGCGCTACTTTCCTCTATTCTTGAATTTTTCATGACTGGAGCCATGGCGAAAGTCTGGCTCTATCTCATTATTTTCGTGGTTCTCGCGAAGTTCACCAAAGGTCTTTTTTCGGAGCGGATTCGCTCCTGATTCTTATTCAAATCCATGCGTTCAGACAACTCCATCAAAGCTAGTGGATCGAGCTTGTTCAGTAAGGAGAGCATTATCTCTTTCGCGATTCTTGCGGGAATCCTCTTAGTGATATTACCTCTTGTCCTAAGTGACTTTCGTCTCAACTTGACTGGCAAATATCTCTGCTACGCCTTTGTGGCGCTTGGTCTCGTAATGTGTTGGGGGCATGCGGGGATTTTGAGCTTGGGGCAGGGACTGTTTTTTGGTCTTGGAGGTTATGCGATGGCGATGTTTCTGAAGCTTGAGGCTTCGGATCCGGAAAGTACATCGATTCAGACGACGCCGGGGATCCCGGATTTCATGGATTGGAATCAGGTTACTGAGCTGCCGTGGTTCTGGCTTCCATTTAAAAGTTTCCCCATAACGGTATTACTCATCTTCGTATTGCCGATGGTCTTCGGCTACGTTTTGAGTCGGTTCTACTTTAAGGGGCGTGTTGGGTCTGTTGTCTTTGCTATTCTTACACAATCCTTCGTGGCCTGTGTCTGGTTCGCTATTGTAGGGAACCAAGGTTACTTTGGAGGGATCAATGGAATTACAGACTTAAAGACGCTTCTTGGATGGGATATCCGGACCACTGGAGCCCAGCGGACGCTCTACTTCTTGTGTGTAGTTCTGCTTTTGGGGTCGATTGTTCTTTGTCGATGGCTTTTGTCCCTGCGATTTGGCCGCGTATTGGTGGCGCAGCGTGACAAGGAGGAGCGGGTGCGTTTTTCCGGGTATGACATTGCAGGGTTTCGTATTTTTGTTTTTTGTGTTGCGGCGGTCATTTCATCGGTAGGGGGTGCTATGTTCACGCTTCAGGTTGGGTTTATGTCCCCCAATCTGATCGGGGTGGTTCCCTCGATTGACATGGTCATCTTCGCGGCTGTTGGTGGGCGTCTTAGTCTCTTTGGCGCTGTTTACGGGACTCTTGTGGTGAGTCTTGCGAAAACCTTGTTTTCGGAGGGCTATCCCAACATGTGGATGTTCTTCTATGGTTCTTTGTTCATCGTCATTGTTCTTTTTCTCCCGAGGGGACTTGCCGGGCTCTATGGCGATCACCTTAGGCCGGCTTTAATGCGGGTGTTCGGCGGCAAGCAGGCCGCTGATTCCCCTGATTCCTCCGACAAGGCGACGACTTCTGATTCGTCCGACGGCACCAAATCTCAACAGAGCGAAGCATGACAGATACGGATTTTCTTTTGGCAGTTGAAGACTTGACCGTTTCGTTTGACGGATTCAAGGCGGTGGATTCGCTGACATTCTATGTCGATTACGATGAGCTTCGCGTCATTATTGGCCCGAATGGTGCTGGGAAGACGACGGTTCTTGATTTGATCAGCGGAAAAACAAAGGCCAGCGAAGGGAGTATCAAGTTCAAGAACGGGGAGATTCGCGGCAAGCGTGAGTATGAAATTGTACGAGCGGGCATCGGTCGCAAGTTTCAGACGCCTTCGATTTACGAAGACCTTACGGTCTATGAAAATCTTGAGATTTCCTTTCCTTGGGGGCGAACGGTCTGGGGTTCCGTTCGCTTCAAGCGCACAAAGGATATTGATGAAAAGATCAAAAGCGTTGCGGCTGACATTTATCTTGATGAGCAGCTCGATGAAAAGGCGGCTTTGCTTAGCCACGGGCAGAAGCAGTGGCTTGAAATCGGAATGCTCTTGGTGCAGGACCCGGAGCTCATGCTATTGGACGAGCCGGTTGCGGGCATGAGTGTGACGGAGCGGGAAGCGACCGTTGCGTTGCTAAAGCGCGTTTCCAAGGGCAGGGCTATTATCATTATCGAGCACGACATGGATTTTGTGGAGCAGATCGCCAACCGCGTCACTGTCTTGCACATGGGGAAAATTATCGCGGAAGGCAAGATGGACGAGATCAAGCAGAACGAGCAGGTGCAGAAGGTTTATTTGGGAGATTAAGTATGCTAGCGATTGAAAATATTCGGGTTGCCTACGGGCAGAGTAGGATTATTCCGGAGCTATCAATGACGCTTGAGGAGAATGAGATCGTCGGCGTCATGGGGCGGAATGGAATGGGTAAGACGACTCTCCTGAAGGCCCTCATTGGCATTCTGCGAGCCGATAGCGGGAGTATCAAGCTTGACGGTCAGGAGCTCATGCAGGCGCCGACGTATTCACGCGTGAAATCTGGGCTCGCGTATGTTCCTCAGGGTCGGATGATTTTTCCCTCGATGACCGTCACGGACAACATTCGGGCTGGCATGGAGAAGTCTCGGGAGAAAACCGTTCCCTCCTACGTTTACGACCTCTTTCCTGTGCTCAAGGACATGGGCGACCGGAAAGGGGGAAACCTTTCCGGTGGTCAGCAGCAGCAACTGGCGATTGCACGGGCGCTGGTTACTAATCCCAAAGTGCTTCTTTTGGACGAGCCGACTGAAGGAATTCAGCCCTCTATCATCAAGGACATCGCCAAGGTCCTGCGTGAGATCCGCGATCTCAAGGGGATTGCGATCATTGTTGCCGAGCAGGTGCTTTCATTTGCTTTAGAGGCTTGTGATCGTTTTCTTGTGCTGGAATCGGGTACTTTTATTCATAGCAGCACGAGGGAATCGGTAGATCCTAACGAAATCAAACAACTCTTATCGGTGTGAAGTTGATCTTTGAAATCAAGGATTCGGCTCAGCGCCTCCTCCATTAAAACCAAACCTAGAATAAGCCATGCCCAATACTATCATCAAGATTGACGTCGACACCGCACCCGAAGAACAGGATGTCCTGCACAATCGTTGGCATCCGGACATTCCCATGGTTGTGACCGTGAAGCCTGGTGACGAGTTTCGGGTAGAGTGTGTGGATTGGACGGGAGGTCAAATTAGCAATGATGAATCGGCGACGGATATCGAGGTGGTCGATCTTTCGAAGGTGCACTATTTGAGTGGTCCCATTGGTGTTGAAGGTGCGGAGCCCGGTGATTTGCTTGAAGTTGATATCCTTGATGTGGGAGTTTTGGACAGTTTTGAGTGGGGATTTACGGGGATCTTTGCGCGTGAGAACGGGGGAGGGTTTTTGACGGAGCATTTCCCTGAAGCTAGAAAGGCTTGCTGGGATTTTCATGGCATTTATGCGTCTTCCCGCCACATTCCGAAGGTTGAGTTTGCCGGTATTATGCACCCCGGTCTCATTGGCTGTCTTCCGTCGAAGGAGCTTCTTGATACGTGGAATGCCCGGGAGTCGGCGCTTTTTGAGACGGATCCTGATCGTGTTCCTCCGTTGTGCGCGCTTCCGTATGCTGACACGGCGCATATGGGTCGAATGACGGGTGAAGCGGCGCAGACGGCGGCTGCGGAGGCAGCCCGCACGGTGCCGCCGCGAGAGCATGGAGGCAACTGTGACATTAAGAATTTGACGCGCGGTTCGAAAGTCTACTTCCCGGTGTATGTTAATGGTGGTGGTCTTTCGATGGGAGACATTCATTTCTCCCAAGGAGATGGGGAAATCACCTTTTGCGGGGCCATTGAAATGGCAGGGTATCTCGATATCCGAGTGAATCTAATCAAGGACGGTGTCGCCAAGTATGGCATTAAGAATCCGATTTTTGAGCTCAGTCCACTTGAACCGAATTACTCGAGCCATCTTGTATTCGAGGGGATTTCTGTGGATGAAGAGGGCAAGCAGCATTACTTGGATCCGCATGTATCGTATCGGATGGCCTGTCTCAACGCGATCGAATACATGAAGAAGTTCGGGTATACGGGAGCGCAGGGGTATGCGATTCTAGGCACGGCGCCTGTTGAGGGGCGGATCAGTGGTATCGTTGACATTCCAAACTCCTGCACAACGCTTTATTTGCCGACTGAGATATTTGATTTTGATATTCGACCGACCTCGGCGGGGCCAGTGTCAATGCTGGATGGTAGTACTGACCTCGCGGTTTGTAGTAGTTAAGGAGATACTTGGCACGCGAATTGCAGTGGTGAGGGCTTAGTTATGCCCCTCTACGAGTTCTCTTGTCCTGATCACGGGTCGTTCGACCGGTTTGTTGAAATTTCCAAGCGCAACGAAGGGTTTCCATGCCCTCGTTGCCGGGAAGTTTCACCCCGAATATTTAGTGCGCCCCGCCTTGCATTGATGAGTTCGGTTGGTCGGATGGCTGCGGAGCGGAATGAGCGGAGCCGCCAGGAGCCGAGGGTGACCAAAGGGGGCCCCTCCTCTCGGGTGCATCAGTGCGGTAGCGGAGCCTGTGGGAAGCAATCGGGTGAAGGCCGTCGCCGAGGAAGTTATCGCGGCTCGCGACCGTGGGTAATCGAGCACAAGTGAGTGATGGTTAAATCGAATTCCAGCGAAGACACCCGATACGTGGCTCGAGAGGCTCCGGTGGGTGAGTTGAATGACTTACGTCAACTTAGGATATTTCAGGCTCTTGCGAAGACAGAGAGTTTTACGAAGACGGCTCAGCAGATGTCGGTTACGCAGTCGGCGGTGAGTCATTCGCTCAAGAATCTTGAGACCACCTTGGGGTTTCCTCTTTTTGATCGTCATGGCAGGTCGCTCTCTTTAACCCGAGAGGGAGAGACTTTGCTCAGTTATGCAAGTGAGATTCTGCGCGGTGTCGGGAGGGCGACCCAGGAGCTTTCGAATCTGAGGTCCGGTGAGTTGAGCACCCTTCGTTTTGGGAGTCCGGATTCGATCTGTGAGTTTATTCTCCCCGACATTTTGATGGGTTTGCATCTGGCCTATCCTGACGCCGAGATTTCGCTGAAGATAGCCGATACCGAGGATCTTGACCGGGCGCTTACGGATGGGACCATCGACATTATGCTGGGGATTTCTGATGCGAGAGACGATTCATCCCTCGGGGTTTTCAGGGCTCCGCTCTTTCGAGACTGTCTGCACATCATCCACAATCGGCGCAGCGAGGAGGCGTCGAGACTTTCACCCGTTGATCTGAGTTATTTGGCAGGGGAGCGTATTCTCTTGTTTGGGCCGGGGAGTATTACGAATCGGTTGGTTCGTTCGTGGCTTGAAGCGCAGGGGGTTAGTGCGAAGCAAGTGGTGGAGGTGCGGAGTCTAGGAGCTGTGAAGGAGCTGGTTAAGACCGGGTACGGTGTCGCCCTATTACCTCGATGGGTTCTCCGCGAAGAAGAGCGGTCCCTTTTTGCCGAGTTTTCGAGTTCTGTAGAGCCGATCGAGCGACAATGGTCCGTATCCATGCGCCGGGCCTATACGATTTCCGAGCTTGAGAAGAACTTTTTGGCAGCGGTTCGTTTGGCGTCTGCCAGATTGAATTGAGGGGTCTCTTTCCTTTTCGTCTTTCGCGAGGCAGGGAGGAAGTGTGGTGCTGAGAGCGGGGTGTGATTGTTTTTGAATTGGTGTGTCATGGGCGGTGTGACCTGATCGATGTTTCAGCCCGGGGCTTTCGTTTGCCGGAAAGCGGGTGGGTATGGGAGCGATTTGTCTTACGGAGGCAGCGGTGGGCTACGAGGGCTTTCGGGTGATACGGGCTTTGGAGAAGTCGTAGGGGGTGAGTTCCAGGAGGACTTTGTCACCGGGGTTGAGATTATAGAGTGGTTTGGCCCGGTGGCGGCGATCGGGGTGGGCGACGACTATTTTTCCGTTCGGGAGGCTGGCGTGATACGTGCCGTTGGGAAGGGCTTCCGTGATGGTGCCTGTGGTGGTGATGGGGGGCTCGCCGGGCATGGGATGGGCGGGGGAATCTATAATGAAAGACTTAGGGCAAGGGCGATGGTTGGTGAGGGCGCACTTGAGCGGCGCGTTTGGTAAAAGAGACTAGGAGACTGCTTGCCGGATGCAACTTGGGAGATGGTGAATGGTGAATGGTGAATGGGGAATGGGGGCAGTGAGGATGAGTAGGATTACGAGTACGAAGGGGAGGCAAGCGGCATGAGGGTCGGGGGCTTTGGGAGGTTGAGTTGAGGGTTGAATGGTTGGGGGTGATTTGATTATGTTTTGGGAAGTGAGGACGATGAAGGTTGGGATTTTTATTTTGATGGGGGTTTTTGGGGGATTGGGATGCTGCTTTGGACAGTCGACGAGTTCGAGTCTGACTTATGATTTGCTGCACGCGCCGGCGGGGGATATCGGCGGGGGTGGGGTGGCGACTTCGAATGGGGGGACTGTGGTGGCTCAGGTGTCGACGGGTGATCCGGCTTCGGGTGTGGTGACGAGCGGGGGGACGGCGAGCGGGTTTGAGGCGAAGGGGAACTTGGTGGGGCAGTTGTTCGATGTGACGGGGGTGAGTGTGGCGGCCGCCGGGGGGACGACGGTGAATGAAGAGGGGACGCGGCAACTGACGGCGACGGCGACCTTGGATGATTCGACGACTCTAGATCTGACTCAGGCGACGGGGGCGATGTGGGCGTTTACGCCGCCGCCGATCAGCGGGGTGAATATTTCGACGGGGGTGGCGACGGCGGGGAATGTGTATGAAGATACGGCGACGCAGGTGGCGGTGACGTTTCAAGGAGGGACGGGGGTGGTGGATTTGACGGTTTTGAACGTGGGGTCGGATGATTATGAATTGTATGCGGGGGACGGGGTGGATGACGATTGGCAGGTATTGTTTTTTGGGGAAGGGAATGCGGACGGGGTGGGGACGGCGAATCCGGATGGGGATCCTGATGATAATGAGGGTGAGTTTCTGGGTGGGTTTGATCCGACGGATGGGAGTGATTTTTTTGTGTTGAGCGCGGATGGGTTCGATGGAGTGTCGACGTTGAATTTGCGGCTGAACAAGGTGATCCCGGGCCGGACGTATACGGTGCGCAAGAGTGTGGACCTCGGGACGTCGACGCCTTTTGCGCCGGTGGGGTCGTCGTTTTCGGTGGGGAGTGAGGAGGTGGATCGGTTGTTTGTGGATCCGGGGGCTTCGGGGCGGAATTCGTTTTATGAGGTGGAGATTTCGCGGCCGTGAGGAAGAATGGGGTATGGGAGGTGGGAGGCAGGGAGCCCGCGATTACGATTACGAAGGGGAGGCAGGGGGAGGCGGTGAGTATGAGTAGGATTATGAGTATGAGGGAGGCGGGGAGGCAGTTGGTGACGGATTCGTCGCCGGGACGGAGGGGTGTGGAACGGAACTTGCTGGTTAGATGTGGTGTGACGGGGAATAGGCCCGCGTGGTTGATGGGACACCCCGGTGTCTGTTTTCTTGAGAGGAGGTAGGGAGGTTGGTCAGTCATTGGGCAGGCCGAGCTTCTCCCGAAGGAGGGCGGGGTCTGTTTTTTCTCTCAGTCGCAGTGTGCTGTTTCGGCAGGCCGGGTCGCAGGACTTCGGGTAGTCGGACCGGTGCGAGTGTTTTCAGT
>JBCDBW010000044.1:0-31691 GCA_039182965.1 Verrucomicrobiota bacterium | reverse complement strand
GTATTCGCCCAGTTTGAATCCGTGGTCGGACCAGAGGACGACGATCGTGTTGTCGGTGAGGTCGAGGTCGTCGAGTTCGTCGAGGAGGAGGCCGACGAGGAAGTCGATGTAAGAGACGCTGGCGTAGTATCCGTGTCGTAACTCGCGTTGTTGGGCGAGGGTGAGGAGGCCTTTGCCGGCGGGGGGTGTATCGGCGTAATCCATGTAGTCGCGCAGCTCATACATCGTGTTCATCGCGGGGACACCGGTTGGGTAGTCTTTTGGGAATGTGGTTTGGCTGGTGAGTTCGATGGATTCGGGGTCGTAGAGGTCCCAGTATTGGCGGGGGACCACGAAGGGGAGGTGGGGGCGGACGAAGCCTACCGCCAAGAAGAACGGGTCCGAATCCGGACCGGCAGATGCGCCTTTGGCGCGCGGCTCTGGCGAGCCTTGAGCTTCCGCGAGTTCGCGCATGGCGGCCACGGCCTGCCGGGCGATCGCTTCGTCGATGTGTTCGCGCGGTGAGTAGTCGACTTTTTCCGTGGCGGGGGCGCGCATGCGGGTGATGGCGGCGTCGGATTTGCCGTCGGCGCGCATTTGTTCCCGGAATTCGCGGTGGCGCTTCTTAGCATCGTCGGACCAGAGTTTCGAGTGCTTCGGCCAGCCATGCGGCTCAGACCATGACTCGTTGTCAGGCCAAGGGTTATGGAAGATTTTACCGAAGCCTATCGTATTGTATCCGTTTGCTTTGAAGTGGGCGGGCAGGGTGAGGACGTCGGGCACGGTGTGGCGGAATCGGACGTCGAGGGTCCAGACACGGGAGGAATCGGGTCGCAGTCCGGTAAGAAGGGAGACGCGGGAGGGGTTGCAGACGGCGACCTGGCAGTAGGCGCGATTGAATTGGACGCCTTCTTCGGCGAGACGATCGATGTGGGGGGAGTGGATGTGCTCGGCGCCATAGCAGCCGAGTTCGGGACGGAGGTCATCGATAGCGATGAAAAGGAAGTTCGGCAAACGTGCCCCTTCGGCAGGCTCAGGGCAGGCTGTTTGATCCAAGTGCGGCTGCGCCGCCGATGAGAGGACCACCGTCAGGGTCAGGAGTTGAGCAGCTATGAAACGCATCATCGGTCGGCGCCTTTGTTTCGTTCGACGGCGTCGCGTTTGATGGCGTCGTCGAGGAGTTTGAGGCGTTTGGGCCAGCGGAAGGTGGGGGCGGAGGCGTAGTTGTATCCTTCGAGGTGAGCCTGGTCGGCGCGGTCTTGGGGTTTGACGTAGACGAGTTCGGTATCGCCGAAGACTTCTTCGAGGATGGCGGCGAGGGCGGGGTCGTATTCTTTGAGTTCGGCGCGGGTGTTGACGTGATTGTGATCGTGATCGTTTTCGCGGTTGTTGTTGAACCAGGATTGGACGCCTTCGGCGAAGTATTCGGTGTGGGCGGTGGAAGGGTATTTTCCTTCCCAGAGGCCGGCGTCCATGGCTTTCTTCCAGGTATCGCGGAGGCGCTTGTCGAAGTTTGGGTCGATGCGGTTGAGGCCGCGGAGGTGGAGGGTGTGGGCGAATTCGTGGATGAGAATGTTTTCTGCGGCGTAGGGATCGCCATCGAAGCAGAGGAGATTTTCCTCGCCGCAGGAGGCGACGGGATCGGTTGCGGACCCGCCGAGGCCGCGGGCGCGGCGGTCCCACCAATCGGCGGATTTGTTCCCGCGGGTAGCGATAGACGCGTGCTCGGGTACATCGGTGGTGAACTCGCGGTGTCCCATGATGGCGAGGCGGGAGCCGCCCTCGACGAGGGCTTGGTGGATATCGGGGCGGTTGGCGAGCATGAGGTCGATGAGGTAAGCGGCTTCGCGGAGGGCGTAATCGTTTACCTGGGCGGACGCGCAAATGAGGTAGCCGTCGAGGTTGAGGCATTTGGCGTAGAAGGGGTCGAGGTCGAGTTGTTTGGGTGGTTTCGTGATGGGGTAGTGGGCGGGGTTTGATTCGTCGCCATTTTTGTTCGGGATCGCGATGGCGGGGATGTCGACGAGGGCGGGTTTCGCAGTGGCGACGAAGTGGCCGAGTGGTTTGTTGTTTTGGCCGAGGGCGAGGAAAGAGTGGCCGGCGTAGGATTGGAGGGGTTGTCGCGAGCCGCCCTTGACCGTGTATTTTTGGGCGCGCTGGCCATTGGGATCGATCCAGTGGAGGGTGACGGGCGTGGTGCGATTGTTGCGGATCGTCAGCGCTGTTTTTTTACCGCCATTGCGGGAGACGGGCGGGGTGTCTTTGGTGGTGGCTGGGGTGAAGGGGAGGGTGGCTTGTGGGGGTGAGTCGTCGAGGCCTTCGGGAATGACGGCGCGGGCGGTGCGATCGCCGACGGAGAAATGGCCGACGGGTTGGCCTAAGGTGTCTTTGATGAGCCAGACGGCTCCGGGGCGGGTTTGCTGGTGTTTGGACTTGCCGGCGGCGATCTTGCCGTATGATTTGAGTTCGCCTTTCGGGGAGTTCCAGAAGAGTTCGACGGTGTGGCGGCGGTCGTTTGCGAACACGACCTCGACGGGTGAGCCATCGGGTTTTGAGTGTGGGGTGGGTTTTTTCGTGGCGGCGCGGAAGGCGAGTTTGGGGAGCGACGTGTCTTTGGGCGGGACGAGCGGGGCGAAAACTTTGGGGGCTTGGGCGCGGAGTTCTCTGAGTTTGGGGGCGTGCTCGGGGTTCTCGGCGAGGTTGGTCCATTCGTAGGGATCGTCCTTGATGTGGTAGAGTTCTTCACCGCCTTCGGCGTATTTGATGTAGCGCCAATCTTTGGCGCTGAGGCCAAAGGTGCCGGCTTGATTGACGTGGGTGAGAGAGATGTGGAGCCATTTGCCGGGCGGGTTTTTGAGGAGGGGGACGAGGCTGGGGCCGTCGTTGTCTTTTTTGCGGGGGAGGCCGGCGAGATCGGTGAGGGTGGGGAAGAGCGAGAGCAGATTAACGGGTTGTTCGCGGACCGTGCCGGGAGTCGTGCCCAGCGGGAGTCCGGGGGCGGCGTTTTTCGGGACGCGGAAGATGAGGGGAACGCGGGTGGCGGCGCGCCAGGAGGTGAATTTCTGCCAGTGTTGTTTTTCGCCGAGGTGCCATCCGTGGTCGGACCAAAGAACGACGATTGTATTGTCTTTGTTAGGGCCCTTGTCGAGGGCATCGAGGACGCGTCCGACATTGGCATCGGCGAAAGCGATGGAAGCGAGGTATCCCTGGATGGCCTGTTTCCATTGATTGTTTTCGCGGATGTGATCGAAGTAGCGATTGGGGCCACGTTTTTTTCCGGCGGGCGGGAGATCGTCGAGATCGTCTTCTTTGTATCCGGGCGGGAGTTGAATCTCTTCGAGGGGGAAGCGGTCGAAGTATTGCTTAGGGTTGAACCAGGGTTCGTGGGGGCGATAAATGCCGCAGGCGAGGAAGAAGGGGGCGTCGTGTTTTTTGGACAGTTGTTGGGACACGTATTCGGCGACCTTGTAATCGCCACCGAACTCCTCGTCGGACACGTCGAAGGCGTGCCAATCGGTCTCGCCGTATTGCCATGGGCCGCCTCGGGGGAGTGACTTGGGGCGTTCGCCCCAGTCGATGTGTGGGGAGAAGGGGTTTTCGGAATCTCTATCGGGGTAGTATTCGTCCCAGGAGCGGGCGTCGATGAAGTAGTGGAGGAGTTTTCCGGAGCCGGCGGCCCAGTAGCCGTGGTTGGAGAAGTATTTCGGGAGAAGTTCGGCGTTGGGGAGGATTTCGCGCATTTTCTGGCCATTTTGGTAAAGGCCAGAGGTATGCGGAGAGAGGCCGGTCATGATGGCGGTGCGAGAGGGATTGCAGGAAGCGGCCGGGCAGTGGGCGTTGGTGAAGAGTATGCCGGAAGCGGCGAGGCGGTCGATGTTGGGAGTCTGCGCCTGGGGATGGCCGCCGAGGCAACCGATCCAGTCGTTCAGGTCGTCGAGGGAAATAAAGAGGAAATTTGGCGGACGGGCTGCGATTGACGGCGCGGCTGGGAGGAGGGCGATGAGAAGCAGGAGAAGAAGAAAAAGGGGATTTTTGAAGTGAAGCGGCATGGGTGCGTGGGAAAACGTCCTTGGTGGGAAGCGACTGGACGGGGGCGCTACTCTTTTTCGTCGTAGAGTGGCAGGGGGAAGATTGGGTTGGGAGTGCGGGAGCTGAGATAGGCGGCTTCGAGTTCTGTGACGATCTTGGGATGATCTGCGGCAACGTTCATTGTTTCGTTAGGATCATTTTCGATGTCGTAGAGTTCCCAGGCGCCGGGTTGTTTTTTGAGGATATTGCGGCGGACGGCTTTCCATTGACCATCGCGGATGGCGAGGAGGCCGCCGTAGCCATGGAACTCCCAGACCATGGGATCGGGACGGTCGGGTGTGGATTTGCCTTTGAGAGCCGGAGTGAGGTCGAGGCCGTTGAGGGTTTGGTTCTCAGGGAGGGGGGTATGTGTGATGGCGCAGAGCGTGGGGAACCAATCGGGAAAATAAGAGGGCATCTCCGTGGTGGACCCTGGCGTGATTTGCCTTGGCCAACGGACGACACAGGGGACGCGGATACCGCCTTCGTCGACGCTGCCTTTGTATCCTTTGAGGCCGGCGGTGGAATTAAAAAAGAGTGGATCGGCGCCGCCGACGTAGAAGGTGGGGTCATTTCTGGGGTGGGTGGTGCCGTTGTCGGAGGTGAAGATCACGACGGTATTCTCGGTGAGATCGTGGTGATCGAGGCGATCAAGAATCGTTCCGACGTGTTCGTCAAGATCGGAGATCATAGCGGCGTAACCGGCGCGTGGGCGTGGGTGGGGGAGGTATCCATTTTGCCCGCGGTAGGGTCCTTTTTCCATGTCCCACTCGGCGGGGTATCGATCGATCCATTCCTGAGGCGGTTGCATCGCGAGATGAGGTTCGATGAAGGGGAGGTATAAGAAGAACGGTTGATCGGTGCCTCGGTTCTTCGGTTTTTTGGATTTGGCAACGTGGTCGTCGAGGAACTTGAGGGCTTCGGCGAGGATGAGATCGGGGGCGTAATTTTCGAGCCGGTAGTCATCGGCGATGATTTCGCCTTCTGGTTTCTTGAGGTGACCCGGTATGAGGCCGTCATTGACTTTGATCTCTCTTTCATCGGAGTCGAGGAAGAGAGGGTAGAAGGAATGGGCGTTGCGTTGGCAGTTGTATCCGAAGTATCGGTCGAAACCTTGTTTGATGGGGGAGCCGGTCGTATTGGAGGGGCCGAGGCCCCATTTTCCGAAGGCGCCGGTGGCGTATCCGTTGTTTTTTAGGACTTTTGCGATCGTCATGATCTCGCTGGAGAGCGGCCATTGACCGGGGAAGACGCGACCATTGCCGGAGTCTTTGTTCGTGCGGATTTCGGCGCGGCCGAGGTGTTGGCCGGTGAGGAGCGTGCAGCGGGCGGGGGCGCAGACGGGAGCGCCGGTGTAGTGTTGGGTGAAGCGGATGCCTTCGCCGGCGAGGCGGTCGATGTTCGGGGTCTGGATTTTCTCCTGTCCATAGCAGCCGAGTTCGCCGTAGCCGAGGTCGTCCGCGAGGATGAAGACGACACTGTAGGGTTTGGCCAACTCTGGGGCCGTCTCTGCGGGGGAGGAGGCAGTGGTGGAATGAAGGCCTGCCAGGATAGCAATGATGAGAGAAGGGATTTTCATGGATACTTGGTAAACGCCGGGGAAATGGAAATCTTTTGGGAAGAGAGGGGTGGTTGACACACTGGGTCCGTCGCGTTCGAGATTTTGGGTGATGAGACTTGATGGAGACGTGAAGCGGATGGCTTTCTATGTGGGGAAATTTGTGTGCATGATTGTGGACAGCGGAGCGGCCGCGTCCAACATGGTTTTTGTAGTGGCAGATGACTTACGCGTGGGTGCCGGTTGGCATGACACCCCGTTGCTCATGCCGGCGATCGTAATCAGGATACTAGACGAAGGCGGTGTCTAGGGTGTTTCTGTGGAATCGGGCGTCGGATGGATGAGGGATCTAGCGAGTTCCTTAATGTGGCTGGGAGACGTACGGCAGCAGCCACCGATGATGGTGGCGCCAGCGTGGGTCCACGGTGCGGCGATTTCGGCGTAGTGACGGGGAGAGCCGTCGCCGTGCCAGGAGCGTGATTTGGGATCGTAGTGCTCGCCGGAATTTGGGTAGATCACAAGGGGCTTCGTGGTGGCGGCCCGGAGCTCATTAACGAGATCGGGGACGAGGTGCGGGGGGGTGCAATTGACGCCAAGCGCTATGATATTGGGGAGAGGGTTGAGGAGGCTGGCGCATTGGGAGATCGGAGTACCGTCCCTGATATGCTTGCCGTCGCGACAGGTGAACGAGACCCAAGCGAGGTTTTCGGGGTGGTTTTGGATAAGAGTGGCGAGGGCGCTCGTTTCGGGGAGGGAAGGTATTGTTTCGCAGGCGAGGAGGTCGGCTGTGGAGTCGGCGAGGATTTCGAAGCGATCCTGGTGGAAGTCCAGGAGTTGCTCCTCGGTGCGATTGTATTGTCCGACGTATTCGGAGCCATCGGCGCGGTAGGCGCCGTAGGGTCCGATGGAGGCGGCGATGAGCGGTTGGCGGTCGGCGGATGTGAACTGTTCTTTTGCTTGGACGGCGAGATCGATGGACAGTTCGAAGATCTTGAGGGCGTCGTAAGTAGAGAGCCCCTGTTCTTGGAGAGCGGGGAAGGTAGCTTGATAGGTGGCAGTCGTGATGATATCGGCGCCGGCATCGAGGTAAGCTTCGTGAACTTCGCGGATGGCGTCGGGTGCGGAGAGGAGGATCCGGGCGGACCAGAGTGGGTGATTGAGGTCGTGGCCGCGTTGTTCGAGTTCTGTGGCGAGACCGCCGTCGAGGATAAGGAGATGGGGATCGTTGGGGGCGTTCGTTGACATTTCGGGGGAGTGTCAATATACGCTATTTTACATCATGGAATCGGGTGATATTTTATCGGGTGCCGTGCGGATTGCGGTGGTGGGATCAGGTGCGGTTGGGGGGTACTATGGTGCAAAGCTGGCTGAAGCGGGGGCGGATGTACACTTTCTTATGCGACGTGATTTAGAGGCGGTGAGAGAAAGCGGGCTGCGGGTTCGGAGCGAGTGTCATGGTGATTTCCATTTGGAAGGGGTGGCGGCGTATGGGGGGACGCACGAGATCGGTCCAGTGGATATTGTGATCGTCGCGATCAAGACGACGTCGAATGCCGTCTTACCGGAGCTTTTGTCACCGTTAGTTGGTAACGATACCGTGGTCTTGACCTTGCAGAATGGGCTGGGTGCAGATGAGTTTTTGGGCGCTAGCTTAGGAGAAGCTAATGTGTTAGGAGGATTGTGCTTTGTTTGTTTGAATCGAGTGGCGCCTGGTGAGATTCATCATATTGGAGAAGGCAAGATTCACCTGGGGGAGCTTGCAGGCGAAGCGCGGGAGCGGACGCACGCGTTGGGGGAGGCATTTCGTATTGCGGGGGTGGATTGTATAGTCACGGATCGATTGGCGGCAGCGCGGTGGACGAAGCTTGTTTGGAATGTGCCATTCAATGGTTTGGCGATTGCGGCTGGCGGGATCGATGTGGCGCGTATTTTGGCAGACGAGGTTTTGTTGGCGCGTGTGCGAGTGTTGATGGATGAAGTTCTTGAAGCGGCGCGGCTGATGGGATTTGAGTTGCGAGACTCCTTAGCAGAGGAGCAGGTGGCGGTGACTTACAGGATGGGGGCCTATCGGCCCTCGAGTTTGATCGATTTTGAAGAGGGTCGGGAGGTGGAGGTGGAATCGATCTGGGGAGAGCCTTTGCGCAGGGGGCGGGATGTGGGGGCGACCATGGAGGCCTTGAGTGGCTTGTATGAGGAGATTCGGGCGCGAGTGAAGCGGCGCGATGCGATCGTTGGGTGAAGTTTCTACAGGCGAATTTTTTCTCTTAGGCCTCATCATTTGGGCTTGCGTCCTAGTTTTTGATCAAGGCCCCACTTTTTTCCTAGTAGGACGGGTATATTCGCTGGTGGTGGATGGTCATGGGAACGGGACGCGGCCGTGGAGCCTTGTCGGTGTCTCGGGAGTGTCGGTCGACTCGATCTCTTGGCGACAGATTCGGGTGGGAGTGGTTTTGGGTGTCGCGGTCTTGTTCGTGTTGTTGGCTATCTGGGATGGGACGGGTGATTTGAATGGGGGGTATCTCGCGGCGCGCGGGGCCATTCACCTGCTAGCGACGTGTTATAGAAACTGCGCGTCGATGGAGACTTCAACGATGAGCGCGGTTGGCTAGCGACGCCTCCAAGTCGTGCCTCGGGGTCAGGCGCGGGAGCGTGGTTCGCGGTGAGAGGTATCCTTGCCGCCATCAGGGGTGACAAAGGGGCCGCCCGCGAGGGGGGCGGGATCGGAGAAGGCGACCTCAGCGAGTTCGCTTGGTTTTCCGGCGAGGGGGAAGTCTTTTCTGAGCGGAAAGTAGGGGTATCCCTCCCACATAAGAATGCGTCTGAGGTCTGGGTGATCGTTAAACGTGATGCCCATCATGTCGTAGACTTCGCGTTCATGCCAATCGGCGGTGGGCCAGAGATCGGAAACCGTGTCGACGGCCGGTTCGTCTTCTGAGACCGGTGATTTAACCCGGAGGTGGTGTTTGTTATCGAAGGAATAGAGTTCGTAGACCATCGTGAAGCGCGGTTCCTCGCCCATGTGGTCCAAACTAGAGATGTCGACCAAGTAGTCGAACCCGCATTTGTCTTTGCAGTAGCGCAGCAAGTCTTTCAGAGATTCGCCGGGGATGCTGATGGCGGTTTCACCTCGGAACTCGGGGGCGGTCTCCGCGTTTGGGAAGGCACCTTGGAGCGCGGCGAGGGTCTCGGCGAGGTTCATGGAGTGGCAGTGGGTCGCGCTAGGTGAGTTCCTTGAGGAGTTCTTTTTTCTGTTCGATGAAAGAAGACTCGGTTTCGATTTTTCTCTGGAGGCGCATTAGGCCTTCGAGCAGAGCTTCCGGCCGCGGTGGGCATCCTGATATGTAGACGTCGACAGGAATGAGGTGATCGATTCCTTGGAGGACAGCGTAGGAGCGATACATTCCGCCGCTGGAGGCGCAGGCTCCCATGGCGATACACCATTTTGGTTCGGGCATTTGGTCCCAGATGCGTTTGACGGCGAGCGCCATTTTGTAGGTGACCGTTCCGGCAACAATCATGACATCGGATTGGCGTGGGGAAAATCGCATTACTTCGGCACCGAAGCGTGAAATGTCGAATCGTGAGGCGCCGGTGGCCATGAGTTCGATGGCGCAACAAGCGAGGCCCATGGGCATGGGCCAAAGAGAATTCTTGCGCATCCAATTGATGGCGGAATCGAGTTTCGTAAAGATAACGTTGCCTTCGATTTTGGAGTCGTAGGCGACCGGGGCCTGTGATAGATCGGATTCGGGCATGGCCGGAGGGGCGGGTGAAAACCCATTGCTAATGGAAGTCTAAGGGAGGTGGCAGGGGCTTCAAGGCATTTGTGAAATTTTTCACAAGCGGATTCTTTACCGCGGCGAGGGCGGGCGCTGTGGGGGGGTATGGGTGTTGGTTCATTCCGAGGAGGTTATCACGGTTGGGCTAGGAAGCGGGTCTTCCTTGGTCTGGTGGGGGCGCAGGCCGGAGGCATTGGTATGGGGTTTCGGTGGGCATGAAGCGCGGGGGAATCTACTGTCTTTTTTCGGGAGATCTGGAATGATTGAAGGTATGAGCGAGAGCATGACGACGACGACGAAAGCCAGCCAGTTGGATCAGTTGAAAGCGATGACGACCGTGGTGGCGGACACAGGGGATTTTGCGGCGATGAAGGAGTATGCGCCGCAAGATGCGACGACGAATCCGTCTTTGATATTGAAAGCATCTCAGATGCCGGAGTATCGATCCTTGGTTGACGAAGCGATTGGGGAGCATCGGGGGTCCTCGTTAGGAGGGGAGGCTTTATTGCAGGCGATTTGTGACCGTGTCATGGTGCTTTTTGGTTTGCAGATCCTGGAGATTGTGCCGGGCAGGGTGTCTACGGAAACGGATGCGCGATTATCTTTTGATGTGGAGGGAACGATTGCGAAGGCGCATCGCTTGATTGCGATGTATGAAAAGGAGGGAATTGAACGGGAGCGGATTTTGATCAAGATTGCGTCGACTTGGGAGGGGATCCATGCGGCAGAGGTGCTGCAGCAGGAGGGGATTCGGTGCAATCTGACCTTGATGTTTTCCTTGGTGCAGGCGGTGGCATGTGCCGAGGCGAAGGTGCAGTTGATCTCGCCGTTTGTGGGGCGAATTTATGACTGGTTCAAGGCGAGCACGGGCCAGGAGTATGTAGGAGCGGAGGATCCGGGCGTGCAGTCGGTGAATGAGATCTACCGCTATTACAAGAAGTTCGGTTATGAGACGGAAGTCATGGGAGCCAGTTTTCGAAATGTAGGGCAGATCATTGAATTGGCGGGATGTGATTTGCTGACGATCAGCCCGGATTTGTTGGAGGAGCTGAAGAATGCGGACGGGGCCATTGAGCGGAAGCTGGCTGAGGCGGCGGCGGTGGCAAGTGACGTGGAGCGGCTGGAGCTGGATGAGAGGAGGTTTCGGTTTTTGTTGAACGAGGATGCCATGGCGACGGAGAAGACGGCGGAGGGGATTCGCAAATTTGCTGCCGACATGGTGAAATTGGAGAAGCTGGTGGGCGAGGGGTTGGTTTGAGTATTAGAGAGAGCCCTTGTGTGGGATGGGATGGGGCGCCGCATTGCTGTTTCTTCACAGATCGACGGCGGCTTGGTTTTGCCATGATTTGATGGCGGCTTCGGAGAGGCAAGAAGCGATTTTTCCATCGGCACCAGTGGCTAGGTTAGGATGCCACTGATTTTTGCGGAGGGAATAAAAGAAGGCCTTCAACTCTTCCACGTATGAGGTGGCGTATCGCTTTACGAAAAAGGGTGCCTCGTGCGGTACGTCCTGCATGGTGTCCGACACATTTTCGACGCGGCCACATCCATGGGAACCGTGTAACTCGAGCCGCTGGTCGTATCCTTCGTTCGAGCGGTAGCTATTGATGATCGTTCCGATGCCGCCATTGCGAAATTTGAGGGAAACGGTTGTTACATCGAGTTGCTCAGTCTTTGGAGGCATTGCTTTCAGCCAGCTGCCTTGTGTTGTGACGGAGACGATCTCATCCTGCATGAGGAAGCGAGCCATATCGAGGTCGTGGATGGTGGTGCCGACGAGGAGTCGGTGCGGGGTGGCAAACTCTTGGGGCGATGGAATTTTGGGATCGCGGCTGATGATGAGGATCGCTTCGGGGGTGCCGATCGTGCCGTCCTGCACCTGTTGATGGACTTTTTGGAAGGCGGGGTCGAAGCGACGATTGAAGCCGGTTGCCAGTTGGATGGGATAGCGGTTGACCACGTCGAGAGCGGCTTCGATCTCCTTCAAGGACACCCCGAGTGGTTTGTCGCAGAAGGTGTCGATTTGATGGCGAGCGGCTTCCTCGATGAGCGGGGCGTGGGTAGCGGATGCCGACGCGATAAGGAGGGCGTCAAGATCGCTTTGGAATATATCCGTGTGAGGTGAGTGGGCATGGGGGATGTTGAAGGATTCGGCGAAGGCGGCAGTTCGCTCTGGGGTTTGTGATGAGACTGCGAAAAGATCGACGGCGTGGACATGGTTTTTGATTGACTGCGCGTAGAAGCGTGCGATCTCGCCGGTCCCGACGAGGCCTACTTTGAGCTTGTCTTCGCGTTCGGGCATTCCCGGCGGACTTTAGTTGTGGTGGCGGCATTTTTCGGGTTTCATGGCTCGGGAGGATCGGGTGTCGCGGCTATGATTTGGATGTCGGTGTTTTCTTGGAACGGCGTTTGCTGATGATGAAGAGAATGAGAATGAAGAGGAGGGCACCGAGGAGACCCGCGAGCAGTTCCTGGGCATTGATGGAGATGTGGGCGAGGCCGGTGTTGAGATTAAAGATCTTGAAGAGGATGCCACCGATGATGGCGCCGGCGAGGCCAATGCCGAAGTTTTTGAGTCGGCCGTATCCGGCTTTCTTTCGTGTCACGATCATACCGACGAGGGGTCCGATGAGGAGGGCGGCGATGATCCAGGCGATGATGTCGTAGATGTCGATATTCATGGGTTGGTCTAGTTACGCAGTTACGCAGGGGTAAGAAGGACAATTGAACCAGTTTTGGGGGTCGGGGACCAAGGGAAAAGGGGATTGGCATTGACCGAGGGGGGAGGCTTTGGATGATGGGCGGATGAAGTTGAGTCGCTTTTTGGTTGGGATATTCGGCATTGGTTTGGTCGGGGTTGGCATGGTGGCGTGCGAGACCACACCAGCGGTGGATCCGGCGCCGAATTTAATGCGAGTGGGCATCACGCCGAACGCGCCGCCGATGGCGTATAAGGCAGGGGGTGAGATCACGGGTTTAGAAGCCGAGATGGCGCGGAGCCTGGCGCAGGAGTTGGGGAAGGAAGTGGCATTTGTGCCGACTGCTTGGGAGAACTTAATTCCCGGGCTGCAGGCCAATCAGTTTGATATTGTCATGTCTGGGATGGCGATTACGCGGGACCGGGAGATGCTCGTGTCCTTCGGGGAGCCGTATTTGGAAGTCGGGTTGACTTTGTTGGTTCGGGACAAAGACATGTGGACCTATGAATATCCGAAAGTGATTTTGATCACGGAGGTGACGGTGGGAGTGGAAGCAGGGACGAGCAGCGACGTATTTGTACAGCGGAATGGATTGAAAGCGACGCGGGTGCCGTTTGATTCGCCGGAGGCGGCTGTAGCGGCTTTGAAATCGGGAAGCATCGATGTGTTTTTGAGTGATGCGCCGATCATTTGGCGCTTGGCCGCGGAGCATGCGACGGAAGGGGTGGCGGCGGTACCGCGGATGTTGACTTCGGAGTATCTGGCGTGGGCGTATCCGCTGGGCGGCGGTCAATTGCGGCAGGAGGCGAATGCGGTCCTGACGAAGTGGAAGACTTCGGGGAAATTGAATGCAATGATTGCGCGATGGATTCCGATGCGCTAGCGCACAAATCAGGAATTAGGAACCTGCGGTGGATCGGCCGTCTTCGACGGTTTTGAGGATACTTGTCAGGGTTTGGAAGACTTCGTTGGTATCGGGGGCGGGTTTGTTTTTGAGGGCGAGATTGAAGTATTTTTGGAGCGTTCGACGCGTATGAGAGTCAAGCTTTGAGGTGTAGCCGGAGCGTTGATGTCGGATGATGAAGGGGTCGCGGCGGCCGTGGGCGCGAAGGAGTAGTTGGTGGGTGTGGGAGAGGGCGCGGTCGAGGAGGATCCAGGAAAAGTTGGGGTTTTTGGAGGGGCCGGCGGAGAGTTGGGCGCCACCAGGGGACGCTTTGGCGCCAGGGACGAAGGGGAGATCGACCTTGATGTTGGCGAGGGTGCGACCTTTTAGAAGAGATGCCGTGAGGCCGGCGGCGGCACCGAGAGCGGCGGGGATACCGAGGGCTGTGCCTCCAGCGGCGATGTCGATGCCGGCTCCTGCAACGCCCCCGGTGAGGGCACCGGCGATGGCGAGTTGCCACTTCGTGAGGCCCATGAACTGCCAGGTTTCTTCGGCGAAGAGGTCCGCAGGGTCGACGAGCTGGTCATCACTTGTGGCATCGTCGGGGTGAGGTGTATTGTGCTTGTAGAGTCTAGTGAGGCGGTCGTGGCCGGCCGATTCACGCTTCTTTATTTCGTCGACGTAGAGCGATTTGATTTCCTCGGCGACCTTCTTTTTTTGGAATTCGCGGGTGACGTTTTGAGCTCCGATATTTTTTACGGCGCGGTAGCGGAGGCAGGAATCGAGGAGGTCGAGGATGATATCAGCGGCTTCGGCGCGACGTTGTTCCCATTCCTCTTCGAGGAGGCGGACCGTTTTTTCGATGACGGGTTTGCGATCGTCTTCGATTTCCAGGAGTTGACGTAGGAGGCGAATGCGTTCAGGGAAGCGGGCGTGATGTGCGTTGAATTTCCGGGTGAGATTGAATGATTCGCCGAGGTGTTTTTTCCAATCGTCTGTGAAGTCGGCATCCTCCGAGAGGTTATTCACCAGGGCGAGGCGCGGGCGACCGGTCCAGCGAAGGATTTCCATTTCGTCGAGGAAATCGGACCGGAAGGGTTTGGAGGCATCGACGATGTAGATGATTCCAGCGCCCTCGAGGATGGGGCTGAGGAGTTCGCATTCATCGGTGTAGCGGTCCTTGCCTCGGTGGTGATCGACGAACGCGGATACGGTATCGATGCGGGGGGTGGTATTGTTTTGGGGGTGATGGGATTTGAGCCAGGCAAGGGTTTCAGGGGCGTTCGTGAAGCCGGGGGTATCGATGAACTCAATGAGGGTTTCGTTGTTGATGATGAGGGGAATGTGTTGTGAGTGGGTGGTTTCGCCGGGGGTGGCGCTGATGCGGATGCGGGTGTTATCGGATTCCTCGACGAGGGTGGCGAGGATGGAGGATTTGCCTTTGTTTATGCGGCCGACGACGGCGAATTGTGGAGAAGGAGGCATATTGATTTAACAATTGGCAATTTATAGTTAGCAATTACCTCGGGTGGAAGGGGTGGAGGTGGAGGGCGGGGTCGTTCAGTGAGTCGGCGTAGTGGTTCCAGACCTTCAGATCCTCGGGTGTGGGAGGGGTGAAGGGTGTGGTGTTGGTGGGGTTGCCTAGGAGGAGGATGTGGAGGGGAAGCCGGGGGTCAAGGGATGTGCGGAGTTGGGAGTGTGTTTCGGTGAAGCGGGCGGGGATGAGGTTCCAAGCTTCGGCGACGAGGGCGAGGGCGTTGATGGGGGGTGTGGATGTGGAGGCCGTGGTGCGGAGGGAGGAGATGAGATCGGATTCATCGGCGGCAGGACGGGTGCCGATGGTTTCGGTGGCGACGGGGTTGAGGTGGAGTTGTTGGAGGATGTGTGTGCGGAGTTGGTCGGAGTTGAGTTTGATGCCGTTCCAGTTGAGGACGAGGGCGCCGTCTGCGGGTTCTTCCGGGTTGGCGTGCACATCGATTGCGGTGAGGTTGCGCCAGAGTTCGCGGTGGTGGCGTCGGGTGAATGCGACTTGGCTCAGGGCGCGGCGCCCTGCCATGGCACAGGCGAGACGGAGGAGGAGGCGGGGGATGAGGCCCCAGATCGTGATGGCGGTGATGAGAAAGAGATACCAGGGTTCGGCGGGCTGATTCGGGAAGGGGTTTGGGGGCTCGAAGCGGCTGTTGGTGATCTGTTGCAGAGTGGGGCTGGCTTGGGGAAGCCATGCGGACCAGGGGCTGGCAATGGTGCGGGTGACTTGGTGGAGGGTGGTATCGGCGGCGAAGGCAGGTGTGGATTCCCAGTAGAAGCGGAGGTCGGTGAATGCTAGGGATGCGATGAAAGCGAGGAGGATGCCGATGTTGAAGGCGATGGCGGCGGATTGGGTAATGGAGATGATGGGCCATCGGAGGACGGGAGTCAGGCTGGTGAGATCCTTTTTTAGTTGAGCGCTTTGGTCGCGCAGATCGGGTGCGGCGCGTCGAGCAAGGTTGGCGACCAAAGAGCGGACGAGATTTTGAACGATAGAGAGTGTCTCGGAACGGAGGATGGTGCGCCGAAAGAGGGCGCCGGTGAGGAGGATAAAGAGGACGACGATTTGAACAAGGACGGTGGCGCTGAAGAAGAGGGGGACATTGATAGTACTCTCGGGGCGTTGAATGAGACCGAGGACGAGCGAGATGCCGGCAAGGAAGAAAAGGAGAGAGAGAAGGGTTGAGGTGGTTTTGAGGGATTTGGTAATCGTGGCTCCGGGGAGTTTTTCGGCGTCGAGGGAGCGGGACTCCGTATTCAGCCAAAGGCGAAAGGCTTGGCTGCGGGCGTTTTCGGGATCGGTTTTGGAGAGGGTGGTGAGGCCGACCGTGACCTCCTCGGGGAGGGTGGTTTTTTTTGGCGACGTGTTTTGATCGGAGCGGAGGAGGGATTCGAAGTTGATCAGTTCTTCGAGGGTCCAGGGGGCGGAGGCCGATGGAAAGCGGGAGGGCATTCGGATTGGGAGGGATTTGAACAGAAGAGAACGAAGAAAGCGAAGGGATATCGTCTGAAGAGGGGGAGGTTGGACCGTGGCGGCCCCATTGGGTGGCAGGGTTTGAGGGGGTAGGCGAGCAGGGATGCTCGCTGTTACCACGGGCATGGCAGGATGGTAGCGAAGGAGGTGCCGAACTTGGCGTAGGTTTCTCGGGACTGAGCGGATTGAGTGAGAAGGTCTTCGTCGAAGCGGATGGTATCTTTGGGGAAGAGCGTGATTATTGAAGATCCGCCGAAGGCGAAACAGCCGATTTCGTCCCCTTTGGCGACGGGCGCATTGGGTTGGTAGGTGAGTTGGATGGAGCCGACGTTTGTCGCGCCGACGGGGACGAGGAGTAAGGGGTGAGGAGTGAGGCTCGTGTCAAAGGGGATGATGACCTTTTTATTTCTGAGGAGGTAGGTAATTTGATGTCGGAGGGCAATGGGATTCACGGAGAAGAGGGGGCCGTCGATGGAGTGGGCATTTTTGGGTGTGCCTGCGAAGGGGAAATGCAGGCGGTGGTAATCGATGGGGCAGAGGCGGGAGAGGAGGGCGGCGCCGGACTTGTAGGGAGTGAAATCGACGGCCGAGGGGAGAAGATTGCGGAGGGATAGGCGTTGGTTTTTGACGTAGAGGGTATTGGTGGTGGCGAGGTTAGGGATGGCGAGGTGGCGTCCGTCTGCGGGAAAGGTGAGACGCTGAGGATCGGGATCGACGGGGCGGGTTTCGGATTTGAGTTTGCGCGTGAAGAAATCGTTGAAGGATGTGAAGTCCTCGGGATTTTTTTGGAATTCGGCAGGGTTGAGTTGGTAGGTTTCCAGGAAGGGAGCGATGCGATGACGGCTGGCTGGCGCGCTCATGCGGCGCCCATACCAGCGGGAGAAGACGGCTCGGGAAACGAGGGCACGGGTGGTGAGTCGGCCAAGCGGGTTTTCGTAAGCCCAGCGCAGCCACTTCTCGCCGTAGATCGGCTCGACTTGGACTTCGGCGCGGCTGCGATCGAAGAACTCAACCGGCCGGCCCTGCGTGCTCACTGTTTATTTTTATCGAGGACGGCGTTCCATTCGGCGAGCTTGTCCTTTTGATCTTCGAAAAGGGCGTCGGTAGGATCAAGGACTTCGATGGAATTGATGGTGTCGCCGGCTGTGATGGAATCGACGATGTCCTGGCCTTTGGTTACCTCGCCGAACACGGTGTGTTTGCCGTCGAGCCAGGGGGTATCTTTGTGGGTGATAAAGAACTGGCTGCCGGTGGTGCCGGGCCCAGCGTTGGCCATGGAGAAAATGCCGGGCTTGGTGTGTTTGAGTGTGGGATCGATTTCATCGGCGAAGCGGTAGCCGGGACCACCTCTCCCGCTACCGAGTGGGCAGCCGCCTTGGATCATGAAGTCGGGAATGACGCGATGGAATTTGAGACCGTTGTAGTATCCTTTTTTGGCGAGGTTGGTGAAGTTGGCGACCGTCATGGGGGTTTTCGAGGCGAAGAGCGTGCCTTCTATGTCGCCTTTCGACGTTTTCACGATGACGCGGATGTCTTTGACTTCGCCACTGTTGCCGGCGGCTTCATCTTGGGCGAGGGCCGGTGTGGCGGTGGCGACGAGAGCGGTGAGGAGGACGGGGATGATTTTTTTCATGGTCTTGTTATCCTAAATTTTGAAGGCTACCAACTATGCGTCAAGATTGCGACGACGCAAGACGGGATGATTTTGTTGACGAATGACGATGGAGTGGGAGCGCCGGGACTGGAGTTGTGCCGGGATTTCCTGGCGGGGCAGGGGGAGGACGTCGTGGTGGTCGCGCCGGCGGTCTGCATGTCGCAGTGTGGTCACAGCGTGACGACGGGGCGGCCGTTGCGAGTTTCGGAGCTGGGGAATGGGCGTTATTCCGTTGAAGGGACCCCGGCAGATTGTGTGCGCGTTGCTTTGGTTGAATTGTTGGGCGGGGAGGAACCGGAGTGGGTGGTATCGGGATTGAATCACGGGGCGAACCTGGGAGTGGATTTGTACATTTCGGGGACGGTGGCGGCCGCGCGCGAGGCCGTCTTGCACGGAGTGCCGGCGGTTGCATGGTCTCAGTATCATCGGGATGGGGAGGGACCGGAGCGGGCTTGGCAAGCGCGTCAGCTCGCGCGGGTTTGGGAGTGGCATAGTGGAGAGGAGTTGGACGCGGGTGCCTTTTGGAATGTCAACTTGCCGCACGTGGACGGCGAGGCGGAGCCTGTGATTGTGGCGTGCGAGCCATCGCGAAAACCGTTGCCATTGAGTTTTGCGCGGTACGGGGGGTACTATCATTATAGCGGGAAGTTTCATGAGCGTGAGGGCGAGGCGGGATCGGATGTGGCGCGGTGTTTTGATGGGGCGATCAGTGTATCGATGGTACGGGTGTGATGACTTGACGGGTCGGACGGCGAGTGAGAAGACTGGGTGGCGATGACGATTGACGAGCTCTTGAAGTCCATTGATGAAGATGCGGGCCCGCCGGAGGGTTCGAGTGAGGAAGTGCGCGCGCTTTGGTATACTAAGAAAGGCGATTGGGACGCAGCACACGACGTGGCGCAGGACATGCCGAGTGCGTGGGGAAGCTGGATGCATGCGCATTTGCATATGATCGAGGGAGATTTGGGTAACGCGGGGTATTGGTATCGGCGGGCGGGTAAAACACGTATTGACGATCTGGAGGCGGAGTGGCTGGAGATCGCTGGGGCGGTGCTTTAGGGGGTGATGCGAGGACGAAAACCGCCACTGTAGGCGAGGGAGGGAAGCTCTGTTCCTGCTGAGGGTGTGAAGGAGCACGGAATTGGATCGAGGTGATTCCGTGATCGGAAGGGGGGCGGAAATTTTTGAACAAAAGAGGCGTGGGGATGTCTCATGACACATGAGCAAGAAGAATTCCAAGAATTCCCGGAGGCAACAGCTCTTGCGGCAATATTTTTTGAATGCCTATTCAATCGCCTTGCTGAAGCAAGCGGGAGATGTGGTGGCATCCAAAGTTGCTGCAGAAGGCGAGGTTCGCGGGAACGAGGACATGGTTCCCCAAGCATCCTGAGGTCCTCTGCGGAAGGCGGGAAGGCACCGGTCCCATGGTCCTTTCTCAGGGACGGGATGTCCCATTCCGTGGTGGTATTAGCGGGCGTGATGGGCCGGAAAATTCGTTCGTGTATTCAAGGTTGTCCGTGTATATAGTTAGGGATCGTTAAGTTGTATTACCGATACCCTTCTGCCAGGGCTAGGCGGCCCGTGGGCAGAAATCATTGATTATAACGTGAGCTCAGTCTTATAGACAGGCGGCGGGCCTTGAATGGATAATCTGGCACTAGAGAACTATTCTTTTCACGAAGTCCTTGGCGAAGGATCTTGTGGTCGTGTTTATCGGTGTTCCACCCCAGAGGGTGAGATGCGGGCGGTCAAGGTCTTGACCGAGATGACAATCAACCGTCAGCTCGTGACGCATCTTTTGGAAAAGCAGCATCTTCTTCCACCGCACCCGGGGGTGGCGAGGATTTACGCTTATGAGATGGCGGACGTGCCGCTGCACTATGTGACCGATTTGTTTGCGCGGTCGGTGGCGGCGCCGACGGGCGGGCAGCGATGGCGCAGTCAAACGATCGAAGACATGATCGGGACGATGAGCGGCGAGCAATCTTGGCAAGTGATTCGCTCGCTGACCGAAGCGTTGGCCCACTTGCATGAACATGACTTGTTTCACTGTTGTATCAAACCGAGCAACTTGTTTATCACGAGCAATGAGGCGGGCGGGTTGCAAGTGGCCATCGGGGACCTGGGGCAGGGATGGGTGAATGGGGCTCGGTATCTACAACTGCACGACATTCCCTTCTATGCGAGTCCTGAGCAATTACGGACGGCCAACTTTCGAGACGAGCATGTGAAGCGCTGGGATGTCTACGGTTTCGGCGTAGTATCTTATTTGTTGCTGAACTGTCGTTTGCCACGGATGCAGGATCAATATTCGCAGTGGTGGCAAGCTCTGCAGAATGCTTACCAGCAGGGCGGCTCACTTCCCGGCGCAGTGGATCTTTCGCCTTATGATTATGCGGGTCGACTGGAGCAGGAAGTAGAAATTAGTTGGGTCGAGGGAGCTGTTTCGGCGGAAGAAGAGGGCTTGCGGCGGGTCATTGAGCGCTGTCTTGCTCTGAACTGGGAAGAACGGTATGCGGACATGGGGATGGTGAGGGAGGCCTTCGTGGCCGCGAGTTCGCCGGCGGCGGCAGTGGTGGCGATGGAATTGGGGGCTGAAGCCTCTTTCGTCGACGAGACGGAGGAAGCGGAGATCGGTTTGGGAGCGGTCTTGGGCTTAGGTGGTGCAGTTGCCGTTGAAGACGATCAGGCCCAGTTAGCGGCGGAGCAGAAAGCGAAGGAGGAGGAAGAAGCGCGGGAAGCGGCGGAGCGGGCGAAGGCGGAGGAGGAGGCCCGATTGGCGGCGGAGCAGAAAGTGAAGGAGGAGGAAGAAGCGCGGGAAGCGGCGGAGCGGGCGAAGGCGGAGGAGGAGGCCCGATTGGCGGCGGAGCAGAAAGCGAAGGAGGAGGAAGAAGCGCGGTTAGCGGCGGAGCGGGCGAAGGTAGAGGAGGAGGCCCGATTGGCGGCGGAGGAGAAAGCGAAGGAGCAAGAAGAAGCGCGGTTAGCGGCGGAGCGGGCGAAGGTAGAGGAGGAGGCCCGTTTGGCGGCAGAGCAGAAAGCGAAGGAGCAAGAAGAAGCACGGGAAGCGGCAGAGCGGGAAGCGAGGGAAAGAGAAGAAGCGAAAGCTCGAGCCGCGGCCGAGAAAGCGAAGGAGAAAGAAGAAGCCCGGCTTGCGGCCGAAATGGCGCGGCGTGACAAGGACGAGAAAAAGGCGGCGAAGAAGCGCGCCAAGGAGGAAGAAGAAGTTCGGAAAGCGGCGGAAAAAGCGAAGGCGGAAGAGTCGGCGCGTTTGGCGAAGGAACAGAAGAAGGAAGCGGCGCGGCAAGCAAAAGAAGGAGAAAGGGCGAAGGCGGAAGAATCGGCCCGCCTTGCGAAAGAAGCGAAGGCGAAAGCGGCTGAAGAAGCTAGACTCGCAAAGGAGCAAGCGAAAGCTGAGAAGGCCGCTGCCAAAGCGAAAGCAAGGGGCAAGAGAGAGGGTTTAGATGAAGAGCGAGAACCGATCGATGCCTTGCTTGCGGAGGGAGTCGATTCGACCAAGGGGAAGAAGACGCATTTGACCGGCGGTGAATTATTGCGGCAAGGGGCTTTGCCACCTCCGCCGTCGGAGCTGGATGAAGCGTTTGCGTCGAGTGTGGGGCCAGGGCCCGTTACGTGGGCGGAGGGTGTGCAGCCGCTACCGCCGCCGCCGCCAAGGCGTTCGCCGGTTTGGGGTATTCTGGTTTCGACTATCGTGGTCGCGTTGCTGGGAGTAACGGGATATCTTTGGTGGAAGCAGTGGGAGACCGAGAATCGGCTTTCGGCGAGTCGTGAGGAATTAGATCAGGTGCTTGCGGCGAAAGCGCAGGCACTGGCAGACAGTGAGGAGAAGTATGCGGATGCGATGGTTTTGTATGAGAAGGCTCAGCAAGAAACGATGCGTGCAAACTTGCAGACATCCTCCGTTAAGGAGGATTTGAGCCATTCACGAGAGACGGCGAGCAAGTTGTTTGCGGCGATGCAAGAAGCATTAAAGGATGGATCGATTTTGTCGGAGGGAGAGCGGCGGCAAGTATTGGCGGTGGTGCGGGAGGACGTTGAGAAATCATTGGCGAATGAGACGGCTGACCGAACGGAGGAAGAGTGGGCTGAACTGCGCTCGGAACATGTGGACATTTTGAAAGCGATTGGAACGGAGGATGAATTATTGGCGGCGTTGAAGGCGTCATCGGAAGTGACGGAGCGTTTACTGGAGAAGCAGCCGGGCGATTCTCAGTGGCGGCGACGATTAGCGTTGAATTACCGGGAGTTGGGGATGCTGCAAATGGCGCACGGTGATTTTTCGGAGGCGAATGACTCGGTGACGCGTGCGTTGCGAATGCTGGATCAGCTGGATCGGGAGTCGCCGGGGGATGCGGACACGAAATTTGAGATCGCGGTATGTCATGGGGCACTGGGTGATATTGCGGAGAAAGAGCGGGATCCAGATGCGGCGTTGGTGCATCACACGGAGTGCATCGATGCGTTGATTCCGTTGGTGGAAGGGGCGCCGAACGACGATCGTATTCCATACCAAGTGAGTTTGTCGTCGGTGCGGTTGGGAGAGGTTTTGCGAGATCAGTTCAAATTTGAGGATGCGGGTGCGATGTATCAGATGGCGCTGGATACGCTGCGACCGCTTGTGGAGGAGAACGTGGGAGCGGGGCGGTATACTTTTTGGTTTGGTTACTCGCTGATGCGGTTGGGGGAGTTGGAGGGCGATACGAAAAAAAGTGAAGATGCACTGGCTTTGTTGGAGCGCTTGAAGGAAGAGAACCCGGAGGATGCGGAATATCGATATGCTTTGGCCCAGTGTTATAGTTTATTGGGAGAGATTCAGAGGGATGCGGGGCAGCCTTCGAGCGCCAAAGAGTTCCAGAAGAAAGCGGTGGTGGAGTATGAGACTTTGATTGAGGAGGATTCTGCGGACCGCGGGTATCGTTTTGGTTTGGCTTCTGGTTGGTCCCGGCTGGCGGAGTTGCATGGGGATGCCAATCAGTTCACGGACGCGCTGCAGTATTACGACAAGGCGGCGACGATGCTGGAGCAACTGATTGCGGAGGTGCCGGGAAGCGTTCCTTATCAGCGGCAGTTGGCGGAGTTGAACGGGAACATCGGCTTTGCCAATGAGAAAGTGGGCAACAAAGAGAAGGCAAAGGAGCAGTATGCGTCGGCGGTGGATCAGTGGGAGAAGTTGGCGGCGGTCTTGCCTTCGGATATGGTAGAGCGTGGATTGACGTGGAGCCGGCGTCAGCTGGAGATGCTGGTTCGGTAGTGAGTTTTCCTGGCACATGGGGAGGAACGATTTGGGTGGCGGAGGGGTCTAGTTAGGGGGCGGGCATGCGAAGAAGAGCGCTGGTTTTACTGGGTGGGGTATTGGTCTTACTGATTTGGTTCCTGCTGACGGCTGATCGACCAGGGAGCGTGGTAGAGGCGATGGCGGAGCGGGAAGCGGCCGGTAAGAGTCCGCTTTACAAACACGACGTCGTGAGGGCGCTTTATTGGGCGGCGGCGATTAACGCCTTTATGGTCGTGGTATTGATGGCGACGGTTCGTTTTTGGGTGCGACCGATGGGGCCGGGGACGGCTAGCGGTGGGGGGAGTCGGTTTGGTGACAGGGTGTCGCCTCGAGTATTTGTGATTGGTTTGTTAGTATGCATGATCATTGGAGGTCTTTTGCGATGGAACTTTGCGCGTAAGGGGCTCTGGTGGGACGAGATGTGGAGTGTGAAGCAGGCGATCGTGGGAAAGTATGATCGTCCGGATGAAGGAACGCTGGGGGAATTTGAGACAGCGACGCCTGGACGTGCTTTGTGGATGTATTCCAAGCCCACGAACCATGCGTTGTCATCCTTTTTGGCGCAAATGAGTCATCGGTGGTGGAAGGTGACCTGGGGCAAGGAAACCGGGTTGCATGAGTTTTCGGAGTTGGCGATCCGGATGCCTAATCTGGTAATGTCCTTACTGGCAATCGGGGTATTGGGCTGGTGGCTATGGAGTTGGGGATTGTCTTATGGTGGCCTAGCAGCGGCCGGTTTTCTTGCGGTGCATCCTTGGATGGTCCGATACAGTGTGGATGCGCGGGCGTATTCAGCCGTGGTGTTACTTACAGTGTTAGGATGTGTGGTTTTGGGAGCGATATATCGCTCCCGGCGGGATACCTGGTGGCCGTGGCTGGCTCTTGGGTTCTGTCAATTTTTGCTTTTGTGGTTTTTCCCTGCGTCATTGTGGCTGGCTGGCGGGTTTTTTCTAGGTGGGGTCGTCTTGGTATGTATGAAATGGCGCGATCGTTCGTCACGCGTCGCGGGGGTGATTCGATTGGGAGTATCGAGCTTATTGGGGGCGATGCTGTTTTTGCAGGTGTTTATGCCAAATATCCTGCAGATGGGGCGCTGGTTTGAGAGTTTGCGTGAGGCCGATCGGCATCTGATGAATTGGACTCGCTTTCACGAAACGATGGTTTACCTGGGAACAGGGATGATGCGGGGAGCGGGAGCGGGGGAAGCGGCGGAAGGGATCCCGTCCTTTATCGGGATGCGGGTGGAGCATCCGTTTGTGTTTTGGATTCTGGTTCTTATTCTATTGGGAATTGTCTTTTTGGGGGTGACGGTTCTCTTGCACAGGCGTATCCTCGCTGTGATCATGGGGTCGGTGGTAGTCGGAGGGATAGTGCACATGGTGGTTTTTGCCGCGACAGAACAGTATATGTATTCGCGGTTTTTGATTTATCTTCTCGTCCCGATTGTTGTGTTTGCCGGTTTAGGGGCGGGAAGGCTTGGGGAGTGGCTGCGGGTTCGACGGGGGTCTTTGCTAGGAGTTTTAGGGACGGCGGCACCCATCATGCTTTTTTTGGCTTTGGTTTGGCCTCAGCTCGCAGTGTTGGAAGCGCGGCCCTACTCGCCCAGCATGGAGATTGCGGGCTTCTACCGAGCTTTGAATGAAAAACATGGGGAAGAAGTGTTGGCGATTGGATATGGTTTAGGTGGAAGAGTGCAGCAGGTTTACCTGCCCGAGGCGCGGCATGCGATTTCCCGGGCGGATATCGAGCGCTATCTTGAAGAGGCGAACCGTGGGAAGCGGCCCGTTTACCTGTTTTATGGATATGAGGTATTCAACCGTGTCACGCATCCTGATGGTTTTGGGTTGATTGACGACAGTGCGGTATTTCGGGAAGTGGCAGCCTTTCCCGGAATCGAAGCGGAGTTTTACTTCCGGGTGATGGCTTATCAAGGAAATGGCTGAGGCTGAAACCAAGGTGGCGACGCGACGAGGCCGTTCTTTGGGGAGCCGCTTGAGGGGTCTTTTCCTTTGGGTGGTGTCGATGATTTTGCTGACGTTGTTATTGGTCGGGGGGGTGTTGTTTGTGGCCTACGAATGGAGAGTGAGGATTGTGAATGCGGCGTTGAAGGAAATCGCGGCACCTTTTCGTGTCGAAGTGGCAGGAATTGATTTTCTAGGTAAGGGTCGACTGATGATTCGAGACCTGCGGGCGGGGCTACCGGATGACGAAGTGGATCGCATCCGGGTGCCCATTGTGGAATTGACCTATCGTCGGACCGGGCGATTGCAGTGGGCGGTGGAGACTTTGAGGGTGCGGCAACCGGAAGTTTTTATTGACGACGCTGTGCTCGGAGCGATGGCGGAGCAGGAAGGGGGCGTTTTAAGGGAGAGTGACGGGCAGGGAGGACAAGTATTGGTGGGCTGGGGGACGGGTGTTCGTTTAGATTTGGGCCGCGTTTTGATTCAAGAGGGACGATTTGAAATGCAGGTGTCGGGGGTGCCGACGATGTCGGGAGAGCTTGATTTTGAAAGTGCCCGGCTTTACTGGGAGAGCGGGCACGTGGAGATGGAGGAAGAACATCGTTTTGTTTTACGGGATTTTGAAATGGATGATGGGGAGGAACTGACGGTTCGACTTCCGGAGATGGAATGTATCGTCGCGATTTCGGGAACCATCGCTGCTGGCGGAGAGGTGAGAGTCTTGCGATTAGTGTCGCCGGAGGTTTTAATGAGTCAGGCAGCCTGGGTTCGATTGCGGGAGCGGGTTCCAAATTGGGATGGTGTCGGTGGGGATGGCGAACGCGAGGGACGATGGCGGGTGGGCACGGTGGCGATTGAAGGGGCTGTCGTTGCGACCCGAGGGAATGATGGCGTGGAGGATTGGACTTGGCCGGAAGTCTCTATGGAGATTGAGGTGGAGGGGGGTGGATTTGAGTGGGCGGAAGGGAAACTCGTCTTTGAGGGGTTGCTTCAGCGAGTGGCGATTCGCGATTTGAACGTGGTGGCGGGTGAGGCGGGCGAAGAGGAAGCGCTTTTGAATGTAGGCAGCGTGGACTTTATCGCGGACATGGGGGCGTTGTTGGGCGAGGGGCGGTTAGAGAAGCTGCATTTTGATCAAGTGTCTTTGGACGTCTCGCATGCTCGGGCGAACCGATTGGAATCGGTGATCGAGCGGTATTTTGGCGCGTTGGACGCCGCCGACCCCGGGGGAATGGGAGAGCAACGTGTGTGGCAAGTTGTGGATTTGGCGATTCGCGAAGGGCGTGTCGATGTAGACGGCGCCGGTTGGGGCGACTATTTGCCGCGAGTGGAAGGGAGCTTTGAATTGGGGATGAAGCCAGAAGAGGGGAATTCGGCCTATCGGTTGGCATTTGAAGATATTCGGGTAAGTGCTGCGGGTGAGGGCGGCGAGCGCGCCGGATTGGTGGATGGAGCTGCCATGACAATTGATTTTGACCCGCAGCGTGTGCAACTGGAAAAGGCAATTGATTTTGTTGCGGTGGATGGAGTGCGTTTTGCAGTGGGGCCGACGTTGACGAAGGTGGTTGATGCTGTGCAGGGGGTTTTGGCGAGTGAGGAACAAGAGGAAGCGGACGTCGTTTCGGAGGGCGCTGGCATCTCGGGGGTGACGGCGGACGAAGAGCGCTGGCGGATCGACGAATTAACCTTGACGAGGAGTGAAGTGTTGGTGGAAGACCTGATACCGGGTTTGCCTTTGGTGAGTTTCCAGGTTCAGACAGATCGTCCGCTTGAAAACATCTTCCTCGACGGGCAACCATCCGAGAGCGAGGAGGTTCGTCAGCGTCTGGAATTAATTGGGTTACGAGTGGTTTCTCCGCTAAACCCTTTGCTCACCGTCGCTGATTTAAGGACGATATTTGTGGAGTTCACGTTGAATGGGCTCTTGAACCAAGAGATCGAGGTGGTGGAGGTGTTGAATCCCGAAGTGTATGTGGGGCAGCATCTCTTTTGGTATGTGGATCATTACCGATCGTTGTTTAAGGGGGAGCCAGAGACGGAGGATGAGCGGGCCGAGGGGGCCGTGGCGGTTCAGATAGATGGGCCTGGGCAGGTAGCTATTCCAGGATGGAATATCAATTCGTTCGGGGTGTACAACGGCAAGTTGGTTTTTGCGCCGAAGGGGTATCCCGTTGGCGAGAATCCATTTCCGTTCAGCGTGACGAGTCGTTTGGTAGATGGCGAGGTGGATTTGGAATTGACGATTCCCAAGGGGGATTACGTTTATCCGACGTTGCAGTTGGAATTGGTCGGACTGACGGGCTCGGTGAACTTTAATTTGCCGGCCAAGACCGTGGACAACAATCTGGTGGAGACCCTATCGGTGGAGAAGCTGAGATTTCGCAAGTGGGAGGCGAACAATGTGTTTGTGACCATGACGTATGATGAAACGGGAGTATATATGCAGTTTGGTGGGGATGCGTACGCGGGATACGTGAATGGGGCGGCGAATGTTTACATTGGGGAACCCTATCAGTGGGATGGTTGGGTCTCGGGGGTCGACGTCGACTTGAAAGCGTTTACAGGGGCATTTCAGCCGGGTTGGATCTCGATGGAGGGGATTGCGAGTGGAGAGTTTGTGGTTGAAGGCGTGGAAATGATTCCCGGCAAGGCGACGGCGGAGTTCACGATGGACACGCCTGGCAAGCTGCATATTGAGCGGATGGATACCTGGCTGGAAGATATTCCGGAAGATTGGTCCAACTTGGAAAAGAGTATCGCTCGGATCAGCTTGGAGGATTTCCGAGATTATTCCTTTGATACGGGCTATGGCGACCTGGATGCGGTAGGGTGGGAGGGAAAACTGGAGCTCTTTTTGGATGGGCCTTCGGGGAAGCGGGATTTCCGCGTGTTTTTTCATGATGAACGGGGTATCGCTAAGCAGCGAGTGGAAGCACTTCGCTTGGCGGTAGAATGATCACGAAGAATGGCAGGCCAGAAACGACATATTGAAGGAGCTGAGAGTTTAGGACTTGTGTTAGTCTTGGTTGGGTTTGCCGGGGGATGGGGTTGCACCAAGCCGTTTGACGTGAATTTAGCGACGGAAGAGCCTATCAAGGTGGATATCGACATGCGGGTGAACGTGCATCAGTACGGGGAGAAGCCTCGGGAAGAGAAGGATGCGCAGCTGTCGCACGAGCAGATTGTGGAACGGATGTGGGCGCGAATGGCGGAGGTTCAGGAGTTAAAAAACAATCGGTTGGTGGGCGAGAACCGGATGGGGTTATTGGCGATTCGGGAGTTGCCGGCTGGGGATTATGGAGAGTATGTCACGAGGACGGTATTGGAGGAAAACACGGATCGGTCGTATTTGATGACGAGAGAGGTGCAGGAGCGCGGCTTGGAGTTGGTTGAAGTGCAGCGGCAGCAGTGGGAGAATCGCAAGCAGAATGCCTTTCCGGGTGAATGGATCGAGGTGGAGGAGGATATGCCGGGGCGCTATCGGTGGGTGCGCAAGGAAGGGCGTTTGGGTCCTTCGAGCGGTTGAAGCTCGGTTTGTAGTGGTGTTACTGGGGCTTTTTTTGTTCTTGTGGGGGGAATGGTGAGTGTTCAACACTCCTGGATTCCATTTTCCTACTCGCAGGGATTGGGCGGATGGCGATCAGCAAAAACCACCAAGCACTTCAACTTACCAAGAAAGATAGGGAGCAGTATATATGAGTGATAGCACCAGTGATTCGGGGACCCAGGCAAATGCGAAGCGTCTGCTATGGGCGGGCTTTATGGCGATTCTTGCGGCCGGGATTGGATTTGGTGTGCGCGGAGGATTATTCAACATTTGGGCGACCGAGTTTAATTTGAACGGGACACAACTGGGGAACATCAGCTTGGGAGCCGGGTTCATCAGTTTTTGCTTTGGCATCATCATTGGGGGCATCATTGTTGACAAGATTGGCTATGGGAAGCTGGTGGTTGCGGCGTTTGCCCTGCATGTGTTGTCGGCCTTTGTGACCTTTGCGGCGCAACCGGGCATGTCGACGGAAGCGGCTTATTTTTATCTTTATTGGGGCACATTCCTCTTTGGTCTGGCGAACGGAACTTTGGAAGCGGTTTCAAATCCGCTCGTGGCGACCTTGTTCCCCAAGAACCGGAATCATTACTTAAACTTGCTACATGCCTCGTGGCCGGCGGGCATGGTATTAGGCGGGATGATTGGCTGGTATCTCGGGGGCAATCTTGGGTGGAACTGGAAGTGGCAACTGGCGCTTTATCTTGTGCCCACGTTGATATATGGGATCATGTTCCTTGGGCAGCACTTCCCGAAGTCGGAAGCTTCCTCGAAGGGGTTGAAGCTTGGGGAAATGTTCAAGGATGTCGGGATTTTGGGGACGGCGGTGTTGAGCACGCTGCTGTTTTTTTTCCTGCGTCGGGATGTGTTTTCGCAGTTGATTGAGAACACGGTTGTGGCCTCGATTTTGTCGGCGGTGATTGCGTTTGGCTTCCTGGCTTGGGTGGCGACGATTACGGGGTTTGCGATTGGTCACTGGCTATTGTTTGTCTTATTTATTCTCCACGCGATGATTGGCAGTGTGGAGTTGGGGACGGATGGTTGGATTCAGAACATTACGGGGACTATTTTGACGGAGGATCAGGGGAAGATTCTCTTTGTTTTCACCTCGCTGGTGATGTTTGGGTTAAGGTTCTGCGCGCACTTTATTGAGACCAAGCTGGGATTGAAGCCGGTGAGCTTATTGTTCGTGTGTTCGGTGCTAGCGTGCCTGGGCTTAAATCTGGTGGCCGGTGTCACTGCTTTTGGACCGGCTCTTGGGGCACTGTTGGTATATGCGGTGGGGAAGACGTTTTTTTGGCCGACGATGCTTGCGGTTGCGTCCGACCGGTTCCCGCGCACGGGTGCGATTGCGATCAGTATGATGGGTGGTATCGGCATGCTGTCAGTTGGGTTGTTAGGTGGGCCTGGTTTAGGTTATGCCCGCGACCGATTTGCCGCAGATGAACTTCAGACAGCGGATGAGGCGCTTTACGCCGAATACCAGAGCACGGGTGATGCCAGTCAGTGGACCTTCTTTGCTGCGGTTCAGCCGATTGACCCCAACAAGTTGGATGCGGCTAAGAAGGCATCTGCGGCGGCGAAGTTAGTGGCTTCGGGGAACGCGGATGAAGCAGCTGCTGCATTGGCAGAGACACTGACGGCGGACCAGCAGACCGTGGCGGATGCTGATATCCGCGGCAACCGGCGGACCTTGCGTGTGGACTCTTTGATACCGGCGGCGATGGCGGTTGGCTATTTATTGTTGATGATCTACTTCAAGTCGATTGGAGGGTATCGTCCCGTGCGGATTGACGAGTCGGATGCTTTGACCGAGGGGGACGCCAAGGGAACGGCGGAGTCCTAGGGGGGAGGGGATGAACGTCATTTCGGAAAGGCGGTTCGCGAAGGCGGCCCGCCTTTGTCTTGGTGGAGAGAGACAGTGATTCGCGTGTATACGTACAAGAATTGTGATACGTGCCGGAAAGCGCTTCGGTGGTTGTGCGGACGGGGTGTGGAATTCGAGGAGTGTGCGATCCGGGAAAGGCCGCCGACTCGTGCGGAGCTGAAGCGGATGCTGGGATATTACGACGGGGATTTTAAGCGCTTGTTTAACACGACGGGAAAAGACTACCGTGAGGGCGGGTATAAGGATCGTTTGGAGGAAATGACGGAGGCGGAAGTTTTTGCGGAACTGGCAGCAAACGGTAATCTGGTGAAGCGGCCTTTTTTGCTCGGAGAAGGAGTTGGCATCGTGGGTTTTAAGGAGACGGAGTGGGCGGAGAAGCTTTAGGAGCGAAGCGGGATGGGGGACAAAGGGATTGCTATCGAGAGGGATAATTGGTGAATTCGCTAAGCCCACATGAGTGCCGACCTTCCCAAGGCTGATTTGCCAGATAAGAAGCTTTTTTGGGCGTGCTTCATTGCTCTCGTGGCTACTTCGTTTGTGTTTTCGGTGCGGAGCATGGTAATTGGTGACTGGCAGACCGAGTTTAATTTGTCGGAGACGGAGAAGGGTCAGATACTCGGCGCGGGACTATGGCCGTTTGCGATCACAATAGTGCTGTTCAGCCTGATCATCGACAAGATCGGTTATAAGACGGCGGCTTATTTTGCGATTTTCTGCCAGATTGTTTCGACGATCATCATCATTTTTGCGAAGGGGTATTGGTCGCTTTGGATTGGCAGTTTTGTGGTCGCTTTGGGGAACGGGACGGTAGAGGCATACATCAATCCGGTTGTTGCGACGATGTATCGCAAGGACAAGACAAAGTGGTTGAACATTCTCCATGCGGGATGGCCCTTGGGGCTGGTGATTGGAGGGCTTGTGGTCATTTTTCTGGCTGATAAGAGTTGGCAGCTCAAAATGGGGATGCTCTTGGTTCCTGTTGTGATTTATGCGGTCATGACGATACCGCGAACTTTTCCGGTCAATGAGCGGGTAGCGGCCGGGGTGCCTTATCGGGACATGCTCAAGGAGGTGGGAGGCATTGGTTTTTTGATTATCAGTTCGCTCCTGTTTAGTGAGATTGGAAGGGTATTCGGGCTTCCGTTGAGTATCGTGATCGCGATGGTGGTGATTACGGTGGTGGGCGTGTTTGCTTACACGCGCAGCTTTGGGGCTCCAATTTTCCTAGTTTTATTGGTTACGATTGGTCCTCTTGCGACGACCGAACTGGGGACCGACACGTGGATTACAGAGCTGATGATGCCTGAAATGGGCAAGCTTGGTCTGAATGCGGGATGGGTTCTCGTATACACCTCACTCATTATGACGGTTTTGAGATTTT
>JBCDBW010000043.1:0-31713 GCA_039182965.1 Verrucomicrobiota bacterium | reverse complement strand
TCGCCGCCCCGCACCCCAGCCCCACGATGTCGTGCAAGCTCGCATCCCCGCGCATCCCCATGGCCTCCGCCACATGAGACGAGACCCCTGGACACAAATACCCCGTGCACGTGCACACAAACAACGCATCCAAATCCTCCGCCCCCAATCCCGCTTTCCCCAGCGCCCCCTCCAGCGCCTCCCGCGATAACACCGGCGCATACTCCTCGAACTGCCGGTTCAAGGTCTCCGCACTCCGCTCAAAGGCCTTCGCCGGCTCCGGAATAAAGAACTGCCGCTTCTGAATCCCGCTCCCGTTCAAAAGCACTCTCTCCAGGATGCTCCTCGAACGCGACCGTAACTTCTCCGCCGAAGGCGATCGCTTGATCTCGTCCCAACACTCTGCCTGCGTATACGAATATGGCGGCACCGCGCTCGCTATAGACTTCAAATACATAAACTACTGCCTCAACTAAGTAACGAGTGCATCAAACGAAACGGCACCAAGTGCGCCCGCCCCGCCCCCACCAATACCCTCTGCCCCACCGGCCGCAACAACAAAGGATGCACCACCCGTGCGGTGCGCAAACGGGTTCGGAACCGACGCTCCAAACCACGGCGCACTTCCGCACACAAGAAGTCCCACTCCAACTCGCCCAGCGCATAACGCTCAAGCGGACCAAGCGCCGTCTCCGCAGCCTCAAAGGCCATCGACATCCCATTCCCCGTAAACGGCGGAATAATCGCTTCCGCATCCCCTAACGAACATCCCATCCTGGCCGATCGCTGACGCCCCAATGCAAACCCCGCCGCTCCCACAAATGACCCTTCCCGATGCACCCCCGCCTCCAATTTCTCCGCCAATCGCTCCAACCCATGCGCCCGCATCACCGCCAATAATAAACCCACCCCGCGCTCCCCCCTCGCCATCCGCCCCGCCGGAAACAAACCGCACACATTCACATACCCGTTCTCAACCGGCGACATCCCCGCATAGCCCCCACGCCCCAAATGCATCTCCAAATCACCAGACACATCCACTCCCGAAAAATGACTCTTCAATCCCACCCAAGTCCCCTCCTTCTCAATCGCCCGACCCGCCGCCCAAACCAAACCCTCACGCTCCTCAAAACGCACTCTCGATCCCGTCACTAGTCGCCCGCCCAAGGCTTTGAATCGCTCCTGCAAACGGCCATCCAAACGATACCGCGAGATCGCAAGCGCCGGCCGCGGCAGTCGCCCCCGGTGCCGCTCCTCCCCTTCCCGATACCACCGCGTCTGATCCAGCCGCAAGGCATCTCCAAACAAATCATCGATTCCCAAGGACTCCAAAGTGCCCGACCTCACCCCGTTGATGAACTCCCCACACACCCGGTGCCGTGGATAGGTGCCCGCCTCATGCAAACACACCTCAACCCCCCGACGCCGCAACCCGATCCCCAGGGCCAAACCCGCCAATCCCCCCCCTGCGATCACAATAGCACCCTCGCCCCTATCTGTTTCCGCAATGTTCACTCTTACTCCATCTGAAGGCCGCTTTCCCGTCTAGCCACCATGATCAGCCCTTTCTCACAGCTTCGAAGCGATACGCCCCGAATATCGTCACCGACTCCCAAACATCCCACTTCGAGGAGTCCATGCCCAGCGCAAAACCAAGCTCCCCACCACGAAATCCAGCGCGAATACTCACAAACATGTCATGCCGCGTCACTCGGTTCACAAACGGCGTCACCACCGCCCCCTCCCCCATCGCCCACCACGCCCGATACGGTTCCGTCGCCAATACCCGCCCATACTCACCCGCCTCTATCAATTCCCCCAATCGCCTCAACGCTCCCCCTTCAAAATGATGCAACACCAGGCAACCCACAATCACATCCCCACTCACCGTTCCCAATGTCTCAAAACAATCCCCGCTCACCCAGGCCACCCCCTCCGGTAATCCAGCCGGTTCCCCCACCAGGTCCAGTCCCGTCACCCCCACCCCGCCCGCCGCAAACCGTCGCGCCAAATCCCCCTCACCCGCCCCAATCTCCACCACCCGCTCCCCCGCCCGCAGCTTCCCACGCAACCATCGATGATTCCCCATCACCGCATTCAAGCGCCGCAAATCCCGCCGGCTCCGCGCCGCCTCCGGATCATCCGCCGGCAACCCATCCAAAATCTCCGCCTCCACCACCCGCTCATTCATCATACCGCAAACACGCCTCCCCACTTAAAGATCATCGGTGTTCACCCCGGTCCTGGACTCCTCTTCCCCGCACAGCGCCGCCATTTCAGACAGCGTCACCACCTCGTATCCCTTGTCACGCAACTGAGGCAATACCAAGTCCAGCATCTCCGCCGTTCGTCGCCCGCGCCCCCCACCGTCATGCACAATCACAATCGACCCCGGCTTGACATGCTTCAAAATATAGCGCTCGTGAAATCCGGTGCTCGGAACAAAAACATCATAAGGAAAAACATCCCCTAAAGCCGTCCGATATCCCAAGCGAGAGGCCTGCTCCACCATTCTCCTGTCATACGGCCCCCAACCGGGGCGAAACCATCTGACTTCGCCATACTCCGACAACACTTTATGCATCGATCTCAAATCCTCCTCAAAATCCTCGGAACTCAATAAGATACTCGGCCGGTCCGCATTGCCATGATTCCCAATCTCATGCCCCTCCCCCTGCATCCGCCCTAATAGGTCTTCGTTCCCTTCAATCTTCTCTCCGATCACAAAAAAAGTCGCCCGCGCCCCGTGGCGTTCCAATACATCTAAAATTTCACCCGTCGTCTCACTGTCCGGCCCATCATCAATCGTTAAAGCAACCGCCTTGCGCTCCGGTGAAAAACGAAAAACCACGCCCGGACCCTCTTCGTCATGACTTCCCGCCTCCCACTCGCTCAGCGGCAACTGACAACCCGATATCATCAAAACCAATCCCGCCCCGATGATCACCCCAAAGACCATCAACCTCATCACCCCACTCTGGATCCCTTTTCTCACCTCACCCCTTGCTCCCGCTGATACTGCTCCACCAACACTCGCACCCGCTCCGGATAATCCTCCGGAAACGTCCACAAAGCCTCTCCCTCCTCCCGCACCAAGGCCCGCTCGGCCGGCGTGCGGTCCCCCGCCAAGATCGCGATCACATCGGTGTTCACCCACGGATTCGCATACCAATAACTATGCCCCAATCCATCCCCCTTCCCCGCATACTTGAGCGCATCGGTGACATCCACAAATGAGGTCACTGTCGCCTGACGCAACGCCTCCAAATCTCCCCGCGTCAACTCATTGGTCACTCGCCCAAGTCTCACATTCTTGTTCATCAATGCACTCGATAAACCCAAACCCTTGTCATTCGCCGAGGTATACACCGTAATCGATTCCGCCAAATCATTGAACCCGTCCAGATAGACGTTCCGGAAATACTCCCAGTCGTCGTCCGCCCCCGCGTAAATCACATGACCCAAACGCGTTGCCGCCCGCACCTGCTCGGCCGTCTTTCCTTCGTGTGTCAAACGCAACTGCAACAATGCCTTCGTTACCAACGGCGCTCCCGCGCTGAACGTCACCACGTGTATCCGCTTCGCTTTTGTCTCCCGCGCCAAATACACCAAAAATTCACGCAGATTCCGCACCGATACTTCGCGACGTTGAATCTGCTTCGAATACCCAAAAGGACTAGAACTCGAAGGCCACGAATAGGCAATGAACACGCCGTCCCTCTGCATAAAATGCGAAAACTGCGCCATCATCAATATCGGCGTGTCGAAAGCCGTATTGAAACCAGGCACATAAACCGTCACGTCATCACTCGTGGTCTTCGCCAGACGCGCATTGATCTCCCCCGCAAACCTTCCCGAAGCCGCCCGCACCGACGCCCCCGGCCCCGGTCGCTTCATCACCTCCGCAAATTCGTCCGCGTCGGAAATCGGAATCGTCGTCCAAAGCTTCCCATATTCTTCCACCGATTCCATACGCATCTTTGGCCGCTTGGTCGAAATCAAAGACTGCCGCTCCAAATCCGGCCAATCCTCATCTTCTCCTCCCATCTTCACCAACGCATGCCCCAAGCGAAGCGATAACCCCCGCTCGTCCGTATACCCATCCCCTGCATTCACCCCGTTCGCCGGTTCTCGGTCCGTCACATAGAGAACATCAATGTCCGTCGTCTCCTTCGACGCACTCATCTCATTGAAAAAATTGATGTTCGATATCCGATACGCCACCGGCGTCGGCATCATCGAAAAACTCCCGGCACACCCCGCCAAAACGGCCGATACACCAACGAAACCCAACACCCGTCCCCATTTCAAAACCTGCCTTGATTCCATGACGATGACGCTAAGCCTTTCTGGAAATTCTTCCAAGCCTTTCAAGCTAGCACAACCACCGCCCCACGCCTTGCATCCCGTCATCCCAGATGGCAAATTGACGCCATGCCCGCTTGGCCAAGCCCCACCCTCGACCCGCGCGTGACGCTCCCCTTCTGCCTTCTCGCCTTCTTCATCACGACGGAGATCCTCACAGCACAGCTCCCATCCCTTCGCTCGCGCTTTAGCTCCATCCCTTGCCTCGCCCCCATTATCCGCGAAATCGATCCCGAGGCCCCCGGTGACGTCGAGGAAGCGATGGTCCTGCCACCCTATCAAGGACCCAAAGCTCTCGACAACGTAGGCGAACTCACCTTTCCCATCTCCACTCCAGATCCAAAGGCCCAAACATGGTTCAACCAAGGCATCGCCCTCCTCCATGCATTCTGGTACGACGAAGCCGAACGGGCCTTCCGCCAAGTCGTCGCCCTCGATCCATCAAATCCCATGGCCTTCTGGGGCCTCGCCCTCGCGAACGAAACCAACCCCCGCCTCGCCGAAATCTACATCCAACGGGCCCACTACGAACTCACTCGACGCACCGATATCACACCGCGCGAAAAAAAATGGCTCCGCACGTTCCTCGATTATTACCAGCCCGACCACGAACCACTTTCCTCCGCCTCCAATGAAGAAGATCTCGCCCGCCGCGCCGATCGAATCCGCGCGCTCGAAAACCTCGCCTACAAATACCCCGACGAAATCGAAGCCCGCGCATTCCTCCTCCGCTACCTTGTCCTGGATAACCACCGCGCCGGCGTCCCCATCACCAGCCACTTCACCGCCGATACTCTCGCCCAAGCCATCCATGCACAATATCCAAATCATCCCTCCCGCCACTATCGCTCCTTCCTATGGCTCAACGAAAATCCCGCTCGCGCCCTCAATTCCGCCGCCGAAAATACCCTCATCGCACCCGGCGTCCCCGACGTCTATCGCTTCGCCGCCCAGGTCTTCAACGCTGCCGAAGATTTCCCCAATGCCATTAACTTTGGCGAAGCTGCTCTCCGCGCCGCCCACCATCACATGTCCGATCATCTCGTCATGCCCGATGACATGGAAAATTTCGTCGCCAATGCCGCCGCCCAAATCGATATCCTCGCATCCTCTGGCAACCCGAGCGCTGCTGTCACCACCGCCAAAAATCTCATCCGCCTCCCCCGCTCCGCATACCTCAACCAACGCGATACCCTCGACGATACCCTCTCCGGTGCTTACTTCACCGGCACCCGCTCCCTAGCCGAATCTCTCATGCGCCTCGAACGATGGCAGCAACTGCTCGAAATACTCGACTCTCCCCTCCTCGATCCCGAGGCCACAACCATCGCTCCCGAAGTCCCTTGGATCCCCGTCGCCCATCGCGCCTACTGGAAAGCCATCGCATACCTCAACCTCGGTCAACTCGATCAAGCCGACTCCCAACAACAAGAGCTCGATTCACTCTTCCTCCGCTACCGCGCCGAAGGCACTACGAACGATATCAAAGAGGAAATCATCCGATGTATCCGCAGCCTCAAGACTTACAAAGCCCTCCACTCTTCAGCCCTCGAAACACCACCGGACTTCGAGCGTGAACCTCTCCTCCACATTTCCCCCGATCACCTCGCCCGCCTCCTCTTCAAGGCCGGCTTCACCGAACAAGCCCTCACCGTCGCCTCTGCAGATCTCGCCCTCCGTCCCGCCCAATTCCTCGCCACCGCCAATTTCTGCGACCTCAATCAACAAGCCCAAAGAAACAGCGACGTCATGCGCAACTTTGACGCTCGCTTCCGCCGGAATGCCGCAAGCGCCGATCCCACTCTCCCCATCTTCAACCGCCTCCGTGCCGCGGCCGACCAGCTCAGATTCCCCGCCAAATGGACTCTCGATGATCGGGAGACAAACTCCCTTCTCCACCCGCTTCCAGATCCCGAAACGATTGGCCCCATCGCTTACTCCCCACCCACCGCCCCCGCATGGTCTCTCCCCGACCACGAAAACAATGTCATCTCCCTCGACAACTACACCGGCAAACCCGTAATCGCCCACTTCTTCCTCGGCGTGGGATGCGTCTTCTGCGTCGAACAACTAAAAGAATTTGCCCCCTTGGTCGATGCCTTCAAGGAGGCTGGTATCGAAATGATCGCCGTTAGTACTGATACTCAGGAACAACTCGCGGAATCCTTGGGCGACCCGGAGAAAACCTCTTTTCCCTTCCCCATCGTTGCCGACCCCGAACTCAACCAATTCAAAGCCTATCGCGTTCATGACGACTTCGAGAATAAACCAATGCACGCCACCTTCCTCATTGACCCCGATGGCCAAATTCTCTGGAGCGACATCTCTCATGAACCATTCATGTTCCCGAAGTTCCTCCTCGCCGAAGCCCAACGCCTCTTGAAATCCGGTTCGACTGAAGACTGACCAACCCACCCTACCCCCGAAAGATGCGTCGCCTCGCCCTTCCCATACTCGCCCTCGTTCTCATCGGAGTCGCTTCCTATTTCCTCTTCCGCCAAGACACCCCCATCTTCGCACCGTCCCCGCCGGACAAAGCAACCCCCGGCTCCAATGACAAAACCTCCGCGAACCCACGGCCCCGTACCTCAGGTCCGCCCGAAGGTCCCAACTTTTACGCTTTCCCGGAGCGGACTGATCCACCCCGGTATTCCCACCCGCCAGAGCCCGATGATCATCGCCTCACTCGCCTCCAGAACGGCACCGTCCAAATCAATCCGGCCATGGATCACGCTCGGAGCCTCCATTCAAACGACACAACTCCCGCTCAGGACATCGAAAACATCAACGCCATTATCGGCCTCTACTACTGGATCTATCAACAAAACCCAGTCGGCGATAACGTCGATATCGTAGACCAACTCACCGGGAATAACGAAAAGAAAGTTATCGTCCTTCCCCCGGACCATCCTGACATTAATGCCAATGGAGAGCTCGTAGACCGCTTTGGCAATCCATACTTCTTCCATGCCCTTTCAGAGGAAAAAATGGACATTTGGTCCTACGGCCCGGATGGCATCGTCGGCACCATCGATGATGTCGTGCTCTACGGCCTCGAGGACGACCCGCCGACCGAAATCCCGAGCCCCGGAAATGAATAGTTTTCTCAGATTGGCATCGCATCTGACGCTGCTCCGATCACTCCTGAAGCAATTCCCTCGGCCCTGCTTCGGAAGTCCTTACCATCAACGCCTCCCGCACCTTCCCACACGATTCGTAATTCACTTTTTCCCTCGCCACATAGGCCCTGCCGTGGCATCTTAGCGACCGAAGGCAGATGCCAAAACTCCCAGTAAAATCCCCAAAGTCCCCGCCTTATGAAAACTCGCGCCTCTCGTGCGGCCCGGCCCTGCCGCATCAGTAATTCCTCTACTCTAACATTAGTCTTTTACGGAACGTGCGCAGCCCTCGCAATGGGTCTATCCCCCGCCCATGCAATTGTCGATCTCGACAACGATGGCCTCGACGATATTTGGGAAGAATTCTTTAACGCACAAGCTGTCCTTCCAGGCGCCGATGAAGATGGCGATGGGAAAACAAACCTGGAAGAATGCCTCGGGGGCACTGACCCCTTTAATCCTAACTCCTGCCATGAAGTCGGCGCCTTCGATTCGCCCGATGCCGACAATGCCAATATCACCTTCGATACCGTCGATGGGAAAATGTATCAGGTCCAGATTTCCCAGGGTTCCCCCACCGGCCCCTTTGCAAATTACGGTTCCCCTATCTATGGAACCGGAGATCCCGTGACCGTATCCCTCTCAAGCCTCACCAATTCCGCCCTCTCCGGCTTAGCGAAACACCAAATCTGGACAAGCATTGGTGGCACGGAAGTTGCCGATCTCACAGGCGACCCAGACTACCCGGGTTCTCCCGATGGCGTCACCGCGCTGGGAGAACTCCGAACCCCTTCCAATGTCGACAATAGCTATGGCGGCCGCATCAGCGGATACATCAAACCACCCGCCAGCGGCTCCTATACCTTCTACATCGCCGCCCGCCATGCCGGGGAATTCTACCTGAGCACCAATACCTCACCCGGAAATCTCGCCCTTCTTGGCTCGGTCGATGCCGATGGCGTCGATCCCCAAGACTGGACCGCCACCGCCGCCCAATCCAGCACTGTAAGCCTTACAGGAGGTGCGAACTACTACTTCGAAGTCCTCCACAAACATGATACCGACGAAGATCACTGCGCCGTCGCCTGGGAAGGTCCTGGCCTCCCCGCCGGAATTCAGATCGTCGATGGTGATTATCTTTGCTTCGCCGAATCCATTGAACCCTCTCCCGTCGACAAAGTCATCAAATACGCATTCGAAGAAGGCTCCGGCACCACTGCCACCGATTCCATCGGTAGTGCCAACAACGGAAACCTTGCTGGCAGCATCAGCTGGACCGCCCCCGACGGCGGCGTCATCGGCGGCGCCATCGACCTCAACGGAACAAATTCCCAAGTCGAAATCGCAGACTCTTCCGAAATCAATGAAGGCGGACCATGGAACGCACGCACCGTCGCTCTCTGGTTCAAGGCTGACGATCCCACCTCCACCAACAAACAAATCATCTATGAAGAAGGAGGCCAAACCCGCGGACTGAACATCTACCTGCACTCCGGCCTACTCTACGTCGGCGGGTGGAACAATAGCGAAAACGGGTGGGCCAGCACCTTCCACAGCACCGCCCTCAACGATACCGACTGGCATCACGTTATTCTCGAACTCAACACCCCCGCCGGAAGCAGCACGGTCACCGCAAACGGCTTCAAAGCCTACCTCGACGGTCAGGAATTCGGTAGCGGCGACGGCGCTCCCATCAATACCCACACCGGAGATATTGCCATCGGTGCCAAACGGCAGGATACCGAATACCACGACGGAGACAGCCCCGGAGACGGCGATCGCTTCGCCGGATGTGTCGACGAGTTTTGCCTCTGGAACCGCGCTCTCGCACCCGCGGAAATCGCCGGCTTCTCCTCTACCTCCCCCGCCCCCCTCGGAGACGAACGCTACTTCTTCCGCATCTCGGTGGGCGATGATGATCAGGATGGAGACTCTCTCTCCGATTACGCCGAGAAACTCATGGCCGGTGAACACAACTTCAGCCCCTACAAATCAACCTCCACCAACAGCGGTAGCGACGATCTCACGACCGTTACCAATGCCCTCGGTGCCACCTCGGAAATCGTCGCCGTCGCCGCCACTGACAACGCCGCATTCGAAGACCCGCGCTCGGAAAACCAGGTTCTCGCCAGCGTGCCCATCGCCAGCGCTGCCCGTGACACCGGACGCTTCCGCATCCAACGCACCGGCTCTCTCAAACCCCTCGCCGTCAACTATATCCTCAGCGGCGTGCCCGTCCCGGATGAAAGTGCCGGCTCCGGAGACTACTCCGAAGAAGACGAATCCGGGAACACCCTTTCAGGCGTCGTCTACCTCGACTTCGGTCAACTCGGCGCCGACATCGTGATCGATCCCACTCTCGATACCCAACACGAATTCCCGGAACACGTCCGGTGCACACTCGTCGACGACACCCCCTACAATCTCGGCTCCCAGACCTTCGCCGACGTCATGATCTACGACGCCCGCGATATTCCCTCACAAGAAATCCTCTTCGTCGCCGCCTCGGAACCCGAAACCGGCGCCATCGCCCCGCAAGGCAGCGCCGTCGTTTCCGGAAAAATGAAAGGCACCAAAGACTTCATGAGTCTGAATACCATCATCTCCGCCGGCTTCAGCTCGCCCCAGGACGACTCGCATATCCACCAGGCAAACCCCGGCCCCGCGAAAGGACCCATCGTCTACGAAATCACAGCCATCCCCGGTCAAGACTCCGATCCCCTCCTCGGTGAAATCGGCCCCGATTACCCCTACCCCATTGAAGCCGCCAACGGAATGTCCGCCCGCAACCAAATCGACGGCTTCTTCAATCAAAACGGTGCCAACCCAATGTACCTAAACTGGCACACCGTCACCAACGGTGGTGGCGAACTCTGGGCCTTCTTCACGGAAGCCAACGGCTCCATCGATCCCCCTGTCCACCCACCCATGCCGGATCAAACCTTCCTCACCGGCACCAACCTCGAACGCGAAATCTATCGCTTTCTCAATCAAGCCACCTTCGGCGCCACCGATGTCGAAGTCCAAGCAATCAAAACCGCTATCGAAACCGAACGCCTCACCAATCCCACATACAGTCGTATCGAGGAATTCGAAAACTGGATCGACGCCCAAATCCTCCTCGACCAAACCTATCTCCTCGATTACGCCCTCGCCCTCAAAAACCAGGAATGGTATCTCCGCGACTACTTCAATCCCGCCGATTGGTGGGCCGAAGCTGAGTTCCCCGACAACCCCACGCACCCAAAACACGCCTCCATCGTCATCGGCCCGAATGGCTACCCCGGTCAGGATAACTCGAATCCTCCAGACGGTGACTTCACCGACCCCGAAGACTACCAGCCAATTACTCAAACCTATACCGTCGCGCCCATCCCACCCATCGCCCCGTCAACAGATCCCGCTGCACCTCTCTCCATGCCCCTTCCCACCACCTGGCCGGGCATTGATCGCTCCAATCCCGATCCCTTCCAATGGATCCCAAGTGCCGATTACCCTCTCAGTTCCAACCACCGAATCTGGGGCGATGACAATGATAACCGCGTCCTCCAGACGCCGCGCCAACGCTGGACGGGATCCCAATGGGCCAATAACAGCTACGATCGCTGGGCCAAACGCGACCTAGCGCGTCCGAACGAACGTAATCGCCACCTCGTCCACTGGATGATGCATGTCAATGCCCACGACCAACTCAGACAAAAGATGGGCTTCGCTCTCCAGCAGATCTGCGTCGTCGCAAACACCCTCACCACGATCCAGGACCGCGACCTCGGCATGGCCAACTATCAGGACCAGCTAAATCGCATGGCTTTCGGTAAATATCGCGACGTCATCGACTGGATCATGATCAGCCCCCAGATGGGACACTGGCTCAGCTCCATCAAAAACCAAAAAGCCTTTGATCTCGATGGCGATGGCGAATTCGATGTCTTCCCGGATGAAAACCTCGCCCGGGAAGTCATGCAGCTATTCACCTGTGGACTCTTCCTCCTCCACCCGGACGGCTCGCTCGCCCTCGACTCCAACAACGGCCTTCCCCAATCCACCTACAACAACTTCCACATCACCGAACTCTCCCGCATCATCACCGGCCATGGCTATGGCAGATACAACACCGGAAACAACAGCACCCGCCACCAACGATTCGATGAAGTCACGATCAATAACAACTTCTTCCAAGGCGATAGAAACTCACGGATGGATCATACCTTTCTCTACCCCATGAAGATGTTCGGCGAATATCACGACACCGATCCCAAAACCATCCTCGGCGACAAAGTCATCGACAACACCAGCCTCCTTCCCAATGAGACCGCCGTCGGCAATGCCGATATGAAGGACGCCCTCGACTGGCTCGCCGGGATTCCCGGTGATGGCCAACCAGATTTCGATCAAGCCAATAGCCACCAATCCACCGCCCCCTTCATTGCCCGGCGCCTCATCCAACGCTTTGTGTCCAGTAATCCCTCCCCCGCCTACGTCGAACGCGTCACCCAAGCCTTTCGCGACGGATATGATGGAGATCAAAATGGCGCACCCGACGCACCCAATACCGGCGAGGGTGACCTCCTCAGCGCCATCAAGGCCATCCTACTCGACTACGAAGCTCGGGACCCCGCCGCCGCCACCCAAACCTTTGGTCTCAAAAAGTCACCCTACGAAGCATACATCCACATCATCCGCGGCTTCGATGCACACTCCCAGACCCCCATCAAACCACTCGATGGATCCGAACCGGCGACCTACCAAGGTAATGGCAACTACAACGTCGGCTCCAATCCCTACCTCTACCTCCAAACCTATGGCTACCCCGCAAGCCAGATCGATAACTTTCGGCTGAACACCCAATATCGCTACAACAACACCGACACCGCGCTCTCCATGACGCCCATGAGCCAGCCCACGGTCTTTAATTTCTATCTCCCCGACTACAGTCCCGGAGGAGTGATCGCCGCCTCCGCTCTCGTCGCCCCCGAAATGATGCTTGCGAACGACGCCTCCGTCTATCGCAACATCAACTACTTCTACACGCTCGCCACGAACACCGCCGGCGAAAGCGAGCTCGATCTCGTCAACGTCAACGACGCCTTCATGGTCACCAGCGGAAACGCCAATAACAACGATCGCATCCGCATCGACCAAAACGAGATCGCCAACGCCATCTACCCAAGTCCCCTGCCCGCCGACCCCAATCCCGGTATCGATCGCAATGGCGATGGCAATCTCAATGATAGCGAATCCCTTGCCGATGAAATCCTCTTCGACGAAATAGATCGGCGCCTCACCGGAGGCCTCTTCAAATCACTCTATCCCTACGATCATTCCGATGATGCCGATACGTTCGATCACGATGACAACCCCTTCACACCGAATCGCCTCCGCGGGCCGAATCCTCGAGAAGCCATCATCGACTTCATGACCGATTCCGAGGGCACCAGTTCAGGCGACATCCTCGATAAGTTTCGCTACGGCCTCTATCTCTACGTCAGCTCGCCCGACTTTTTGGTCCGACAGTAATCAACTTCCAAAAAGAAATCCCCATTTCCCAACCGATCAAACCCCATGAAAGATAATAAAGAGTTTAAGTTTAAAATGGACCGGCGAAGCTTCCTCAGCCGCTCGGCCTGCGCATCAATGGGTATCGGCTCCCTCGTCAATACCCTCGCCCACCTTCAACTAATCGATCGCGCCGTCGCTAACGGAATTAACATTGGCTCCGATTACAAAGCCCTCATTTGTATCTTCCTGCGGGGCGGTTGTGACAAAAATTATTTCTTCCGTCCCATCGGAACACACCCGCAGAAGGCCCAATATGATTCTTCTCGCGGTATCGCCAAACCCGACGAGTCCGATATCGTATCCGCCGGCACCCAAATCCTTCCTGCCAATGCCGCCTCCGGTGAGCAATTTGGACTGCATCCAAATTGCACGAACATGGCCTCCATGTTCAACAACGGCGAACTCGCTATCGTCCAAAACGTCGGCACCCTCGCCGAACCCACCACGCTCGCTTCGTATCAAAACGGTACCGCCATCCTCCCCGTCCAACTCTTCTCCCATTCTAACCAAGTTCAGGAATGGATGGCCACGGCCGCAGAAAAGCCCTTCACCTCCGGTTGGGCTGGCGCCATCAGCACCCTCATCAACGACACCAGCAATCCCAACGGTCTCGCGTCCATGCTCATCACCGCCGCCGGAAATAACAACTGGCTCGTCAGCCCGGGCGGCGGCCCCGCCCAATACTCCGTCACCAGCAGCGGTGCCCTTAGTCTCGTCGGATATAACAGTAGCAACGAGCCCGCTTACTTCGATGCCATCGATCCCAACACCGGTAACTATCGCGACAACTCTCAAGGCGACCGCTTGAAGGCCTTCGAACGTATCATGAACTACACCCACGACCATACCCTTTCGGAAGGTTATAACGAAATCGTGCGCCGCGCCCGCGAAGGAGAAGGTCTCGTCGGCGAAGCCCTCGCCCACGCCCAAAGCCTCGACGGTACCGGCACAGGCCAAGTCGACTTCTCCGGCTTCCCCTCCACCAACCTCGGTGGTGAACTTGGGCTCATCGCCCAACTCATCGCCGGTCGTCGCTGCCTGGGCAATAATCGCCAGGTCTTCTTCTGCGATCTCGGCGGCTTCGACAATCACGCCGCTATCAACGTCAATCTCCCCAACCTCCTCAACCAAGTCGACGACGCCGTCGGTCACTTCAACGAGGTCATGAAACAACTCGCCGCCGCAGATGCCGAATTCTCCTACGACGACTTCACCTGCTTCGAGATGAGCGACTTCAACCGCACCTTCACCCCAAATGGAACTGCCGTGAACAGCAACGGCACCGACCACGCCTGGGGCACCCACGCCTGGTGCTTTGGTGGAGCCGTCGCAAATCAACACACCGGCTCCTCAAACCTCTACGGCTTTTACCCCGACCTCAACCCCAACGGCACCCAAAGCGTCAACGCACGTGGCCGATACATCCCCACCACCTCCGTCGATCAATACGGCAGCGTTCTCGCCGAATGGTTCGGCGTCGCCCCTGGAGACCTCTCCTCGATCTTTCCCAATCTCCCCCGCTTCACCGCCCCGAGCGATCCCGCCGCTAACCTGAACTTCCTCGACCTGACCTCCTAGGCACAACTGGTCTCTCGCTATCGCTTTTTCCGCGCCCCTGAACCGCCTCCCGGACCACCCGGTCCTTTCTTGCCACCGCCCTTCTCCCCGGAATACGTCACACCGGGTACATGGCCCGGATTCTTCTCGGGTAGCAAGGCATCCGCCTCCTCCAAATAAACCTCCAGGATCGCCTCCAATTCCGCCGCTCGCTCAGGCATCGCTGCCGACAAATCATTCCCCTCTCCAATATCCTCATCCAAATCAAATAACCGCGTCTCACCCGTCTCATAAAACTTAATCAACTTGTGGCCGCCCACCAACACCGCCGAATGCGGGGTATCGCCCTGGTAGTGCGGAAAATGAAACACCAACTCCTCGCGCGCCCGCTCTACCTCCCGCTCCTCACCACGCAATAGATGCGAAAAATCACCACCCTCGATTCCCTCCGGCATCTCCTCCTCCGCCTCTGCCAATACGCACAAAGTCGGAAACAAATCAAAACCCACCACCCGTTCATGACTCCATGATCCCGCCTCGACACCCGGCCCCCGAATAATCAAAGGCACCCGAATTCCCCCCTCCCACACCGATCCTTTTCCGCCCACCAGCGGTCTGCCCGCTTCACCGCCACGGCCAGGACGCTGACTCCCGGGTGCCGGCCCTCCACCACCATTATCCGACATGTAAATCACATACGTGTTGTCCGCCAAACCCATCTCATCCAATGACTCCATTAACTCCCCAACCCCACGATCCAAATCATCCGAGATCGCCGCCCTCCCTACTCCACGCGCACTACCTCGCCCTCCACCACCGCCCTTCGCCTCATACTTCGCCACCGCCTCGGGACTGGCATTCTCCGGATAATGCAACGCATGATAAGACATTTGCACGAAAAACGGCCTTCCCGCCTCCTTGGCCTCACCCATGAAGACCACCGCCCGCTCGTTCATCCCAAATATGTCGACCGGATTATCCCCCTTGTATGGCGCCGCATGCCCATTGCCTGTCTCTCCGTCACTCGCGTCATACCCATGCCGCTCCGGACCGCCCCCACCCAAATGCCACTTCCCAAAATGCGCCGTCGCATACCCCGCCTCTTGCAATACTTCACCCAAAGTAACCTCGTCTGCCATGATCGACTTCCGACTCGGTGGTGGAATCAGTTTCAACCTCGCTGATGCACGCAAAACAGGTGCCGCCTTCGTCCACCTCAAACGCGCGGGATTCTGTCCCGTCTGTAAACTGATCCGCGTCGCAGAACACACCGACGACGGTGAATAAGCAGCACTAAACCGCATCCCTTCCCGGGCCAAACGCTCAATATTCGGCGTCTCAATAATCCTGCTCCGCGCCCCCTCATACTCAGGATGCATCTGCACCGACAATCCCGTCCAATCCTGATCGTCCGACAACAAAAACAGAAAATTGGGCGGCGCACCCTCAATCACGGTGGGGATCGCGACGATCGCCAATACCATCTGAAAACACTTCTTCATCATCGTACTGCCTTCATGTATTCGATAATAGCCTTCCGGTCCTCGGGATTCAAGAGACCCTGAAACTCCATTTTTGTTCCCGGAGCAAAGCGCTTCGGTCCCTCAAGAAAACGGTCCATCAACTCCTCGGTCCACTTCCCGTCTCCCTCACCGCGAAACTTCGAGAGAGCCACCGAATACTGGAACTTCCCGCCCGAGGCGATCGGCCTCTCCCAAATCCCGTCGAGATTCGGAGCCGGTAGACCTTCACGATATTGCCCCGGCAGCCCATGGCATCCGGAACAGAGCACTGAAACAACCGCGCCGCGGTCCTTGAGATCAAGCGCAGCGACCTGCGCTTCATCTATGATATACTGCCCCCGAATGCTCATCGCATCAGCAAGTTGTTCCTCAGACATCGACGCCCGAATCCTCGTGTAAGCTTCCGCCTCGATACGAGCCGCCTCCACCTCCCGCCGCCCCATCTCCTCGGCAAGACGATGTGCGGTCCCCTCTCGGAAAGCGGAACTCCCTCTCCGTAAGCGCGCCAAGTCCTCCAGGAATTCGTGGCGCGCCTCAAGAAAGTTGCGAACCGCGGGCTCCTCCAACTCCACCGCATCGTGAATCATCTCCTGCTGCTCGTCCGTGAGCACCGCAATGAAGTCCCTCGCGATCTTTCCTCGATTGGCGGCATGCCCGCTCTTGTGCCGGATCGAAACGAACCCGAAGAACTGGGCCGGCTGCCCGATCGGGATGACTTCGTTGTCTTCCGGTGTTCCCGTCAGCCAGGAGAAAGCCTTCGCAAAGAGATCTTCAAGCTGCTTTGCGCCATCTCGATCGAGACCCGCGGCCTGCACCCGAATCCCCCTCCCCACCGTGCCAGCCAACTCCGCATCCGCGCGCCACGACGCAATGCTCTCCCACTGCTGCTCCGTAAGAGAATCTTCCAAAGCCGCAAACGCACGGGCTTCGTGAACCGCTACCTTGGCGCCCAACAAGGAGAAACGTGCACCCATCACCCCGAGACGCTCCTCATCAATGGCTTCCCCGGTGTAAAGGTGATTCTCGAGAAGAGTCAGAATCTCCTCGCGAGCCGTCCACCACGCCGCCAACTCTTCTCTCTCCGCCAAAACCGCACGCGCCATGAGGGCACGCTGCTCCTCGTTCGCAATCCCATAGAAAGCCCGTCCCAAGGTCCCCCGGTTCGCAGCCCGACCACTTTCATACCGGAGAGCCACGAAACCAAAGAACTGAGCGTTCTTTCCGATCGACAGCTTTTCGTTGTCCGCCGGCGATCCCGTAATCCATGTAAACCCTTTCGAGGCCAAGGCAGTCCGCAGCTCCTTCTCACCGCGAAGCCCGCTGTATTCCTTGGCAGTCCACTCGTCCCGCTCCTTCCCCTTGTTCCCCCGCTTCCGTTCCTCCTCGGCAGCCGCAGGCGCAAAAGGCAAGACCAAAAGACAAAGAACCGCGCCACACTGTCTCCACTTCCTCTCCCGGCGCATCAATAGAATCACACAACAACGCATAATCACCCTTTGGCTTTCTCCGTGCCTTTCATCGCGGCGACCTCCCGCCCCCGCCAGGTCGCCGCCGCTCCCCTTTCCCCCCGCGCCCGCCATCACGCCCCGTGTAAGTCTCCGATACCACCTGCCCTTTCTCATCAATAAATTCAAAAGCCACACTCCCGTCCTCGCGTATCTCATACTCAATAGCCCGCACGCCTCCCGCCACGTCATACTCCAGCCGATACGCGTTCTCCCCCACTTTCTCATACCCCGTAATCGCCGCCCCGCGCAATGGCCGCGTATAGGGACGTACCCCCCGCGTCCGCGGTTGCTCGGCGACCTGTCCGTCACGCAACGCCACCTCCCCTCTAAACCCCCCGTTCAAATACGGATACGCTTCCGTCGCATGATAGTGATACCCCAAATCCCCGTGCTGATGCCCGTTCAGCTCATCGAGATCCTCGGCCCGTTCCCCATCCGGCTCATTAAATCCATACAGAGCATAACCATCCATCGCATACCCGATCGGTAACGCATCCCCAAATTCCTCGTTCATAAACGTCGGTGGCAGATGATAGTGATAGTCGTCCCCACGCCCCGCATGCCCGCCATACTCGTCCAACTCCCCCGCCAGATTCGTGTCCGTCCGGCCATCCTGCTTGATCGGATTAAATATCGGCACCCCGTTCGCCGCCACCGCGATCGCTCCCTTGAACAAGCTCTCCCTTCCCGACACCGCTTCCGCCGCCGGCTCCGGATGCAAGGTAATCTTCCAGCGGTTCTCCCCCGTAAAATCCTGCGGCAATGGTACCTGCTGATTCCACGCCGTAATCCCCACCATCATCTCATGATCGGGAAATGAATCTCCTTCCACATATATGTAATCCTCATCCCAATCGATCTCCAGCTGGTCCCCGAACCGTTGAAACACCCGCGCCGCAGACGGCTCCTCTCCCCGGTCTGATTCCGTTGTCGCCCCCAAAGGCGCGGAGGTATTGCTCGCATCCGTCACCCCCTTCCGCGAAGCATCCTTCACAGCCGGCGCCCCCGTCGCTGACGGCACAATATGCCCGCGCGGCCAATCCTGCGGCAACGCACCACCATTCGGCGGTGCCTCCACACGATGCCGAAATATCACCGTGTTATCCAAAGCCAGATCATCAGTCCAAATAAACTTCGCCCCCTCAAAGTCATGTTCGTAATAAGGCTGCTTCGGTCTGACCGCCTCTTCCCCATATTCCGTCGCACTCGCCCACTCACTGTCATCAAAATCAATCGCATACCAATCCGATGGAATCGCTTCCGAGGTCACAGTCGGATTCGCCGCATCACCGTCGACCGGCCCATGAAAAAAATTCTTCGCCTTCCAATCGGCGCTCGTCACCGTCCCATCCCCAAATTTCAACACAAATCCACCGTCCCCGATATTGGTGCTCTCATACTCCACCCCCGTATCCGGATCGGCGTTGTCCCGCGCCATCACCGCGATCGTCATCGGATACTCCGGCAATAAATCCACCGACACTACATTATGCGGTATAAAGGGAATCGAATCCGCCGTCGCCAGCTTCCCGTTGATATACATCACGAACCAATTGTCCGCGTAAATATTCGCGCGCACCGTGTCCTCAATCCGCGGCTTGCTGATCTTCAGACCACCGCCGCCTTTTCCACCCCCTTTCCCGCCGCCCCGTTTCTCCTGTTGCGCCGTTGCGCCGGCCAACAGCCACCCCAATAACGCCATCATGATAGCTATTACCTTGAACTTCATCTCTTAGATCAGTCGGATTAACAAAAGGTCTAATCGCACCTTTCTATCCTATTCAACTCTTGATCCATTACAGAAACGTAACCGCCAGATTACAGCAGTGTAATCTCCTCAAGCCCCCACGCTTTCACTGCAACAACTCTCGAAACCGCCGCCGCGCCCGGGAAAGCGCCGTCCGCAAAGACTGCTCGGAAGCCCCCAGTTCCCGCGCCATCGCTGCATACCCAACCGCCGATGAGCCATCGCACAAAAACGGCTCCAACTTCCCATACAATTCCGCCTTTCCGCGACGCCGATACTCCGCTTGCAATTGCGCTTGCGCCTTGGCGACGCGAGCCTCCAGTTTGAAATAGGCAGAGCCTTCACCCCGGCTCGGCGAAACCAGTGTGTTCCGCAACCATTCGCCCTCCTCACCGTCGATTGAATAATGCCGAACGCCACCCCCACGCTTTCGGGCCTGCGAACTTCTCCAGTTCTTGATCAAACGATTCCGGGCCGCCTTCTTCAAGAAAGCAAAAAATTGCGCCTCACTCTTCGCTAGACGTCCGGCCCTCTCGAAACGCCCGCTTCGTGAGAGTTGACAGAACACGTCCTGTACCACGTCTCGCGCATCTTCATGCGATACCACGCCACCCCAATGCCCACGCACATACCCATACAACCGCTGCCAACACAACATGTCCACCCTATACCCACCGCTCCCTCCCTGATCCAATCCCCCTGCAGCTTCAGATGAAGATATCATGAACCTCCCTTCGCAACCACGCGCGCCCCCAACAGCCACAATCAATCCCCCCTGGGCACCACTTCACCATCAAGTCCTTCATCACTTCCAGCTAAACCCACCCATCATTACGCAAGCATTACGCAACCACAATTTCAATGCCCTCCGGACTGAATCAAGCACTCACAGCTGACTGCCTCATGGCAACAATCTCGCTATAAGACCGTCGGCAATCGCAACACCAAACACACCGCCGCCCCGTCAATGCTGTCTCCCACGTAAAGCTCCCCCCCATGCGCCCGCACAATCTCCCGGGCCAGGCTCAATCCCAGTCCCGCCCCATCGGCAGCGCCATCACCCGAACGATAAAAACGCTCGAAAACCCGCTCGCGATCTTCTTCCTTGATCGCTTGTCCTGTATTCGCAACCGAGAGCTCCGCCACCTCACCACTACCCGAAAGCCGGCATATGATGCGCCCTCCTTCCTCATTATACTTCACTGCGTTACTGAGAAGATTGTGCACCACCTGCTGCAGCATTACCGAATCGGCCTCCACATCGATACCCTCTTCAAGCTCACTTTCCACCCGTATCTTCCGCTCCTCTGCCAACATTGCCCCGTCCTCAAGCCACGTTTCTAACCGTTCGCTCAAATCGATTCGCTCCTTGCTCAGGGCCACTTTTCCCGCGTCCGCCCGGGACAACAATAACAAGCTTGAAAGCACCCGCCGCTGATGCGCCAGCTCATCCAACAGCTCTGAATACACCCGCTGCGCCTCGGAACCGTCCTCGCTTTTGCCAAGCGCCCGCTCCAGGGTCCCCTGCATCACCGCCAAAGGCGTCTTCAACTCATGCGACGCATCCGCGCTGAAACGGTTCGCTTGATTAAAACTCTTCTCTAATCGCGCCATCATCGCATTATACGCTTTAATAATCTTCCGAAACTCAACGTCCGCATTCCCCATCTCCAGTCGCTGATCCAACCCTTCCGCCGAAATCACTTCCATCCGTTCACTCAAGACCTCGATCGGTCGCAAGGCTCGCCGAGCCACAAATACCGCCCCCAAAGCAATCAATAGAACCGCCCCCGGTAACGCGATTAAAAATGCCCGCCGTATCAAGGCAACATCCTTGGCGTACCGATCCAGATTTGAACCCAGCACCATCGTCACCTCGCGGTTCCCGAAAGCACCCAGTCGATACCGCTCTCCCCCCGCCGTCACAGTGTAAAAACGCGGCTCCACCGCCCGCCGCATCCCCCGCGCCGGCGGCCCCGGCACCACCGGTTGCGGATCTAATTCCGTCTCTCCCGCCGGATAGTCATTGCCCTCGATAGCCTCCAGCCACCTCGCCGACCGGTGTATCTCCCGCCCATGCCTGTCCAGCAATGCGAAAAACCGTTCCCCCGCGACCTCCACCCCATACATCTCCACCATCGACCTCTCCGTCCGATCTCCTTCCACGTTCGCCCCCGCCCGCGTCGCCGTCTTATACCCAAATCGCATTAAGTCCGCATCCAGTCTCGCTAGACGCTCCCGATACAAAAACTCCGACGCCACCATCCCAAACACCGCCAACACCAACACCGATATCCCCGCCGATATCAGTGCCAACCGTAACCGAAAAGACCTCATCGTGATTCCTGCTTCGCCTTCAAGCGATAACCCACCCCACGCACGGTCTCGATTAACTTATCCTCAAAATCCCCGTCCACCTTCTTCCGCAACCGCGCCACTGCCACATCCACCATGTTCGTTCCCGTATCAAAATGCGTGTTCCACACATGCTCGCTGATTTGAGACCGCGTATAGGCCCGCCCAGGTGCTCTCATCAAGTACACCAACAATGTAAACTCGCGCGCACTCAACTCAATTTCCAACCCACCACGCTTTACCTCCCGATTCGTCACATCCACCACCAAGTCCTCCACCCGCAAAATATTCGTCCCCTCACCGCTCTCCCGCCTCAGCAGAGCATTCAAACGGGCCACTAACTCCTCGACATAAAATGGCTTCGTCAAATAATCATCCGCGCCGAGGTTTAACCCCTCTACTCGCTCGTTCACTTCTGCCCGCGCCGTCAGCAGAATAACCGGTAAGGTCATCCCTCTCTCCCGTAGCCCCCTCAAAACACTCAATCCATCCCGGCCCGGCAGCATGATATCCAAAACCAATGCATCATAGGACTCTGTCGTGGCCGCCGCATAGCCTTCCTCCCCGCTCCCATACAAATCAACAACGAATCCGCCCTCCTCAAGACCGCCCTTCACAAACGCCGCAATCTTTGGCTGATCTTCAACTACCAAAACCCTCATACCATCCCCTATTCAAACCCATCCAAACCCGAATGGTCTCCCCTTGTCCAACACGGACCAGACCATCCCCCATCAACACACGCCCCCTGCCCGAAAACGAATATCAACAGCCATCCCAAAAACCCATTGCCCGCAAGCCGCGAACAATGAGAGCGGGCCGCCGCCCGGCGGCAACCGCGGTGCAGCGGCACGCTGCCTAGTCGTACCAGTTCTCCCACATGCCCCAGCCGCCGATGTCATCATACTCGTTCATCAACAGCTCATCTTCCGCCGTGTTCTTATCCATCTCCGTGATCTCTTTGTCGCTCTTTGCCTGTTGATAATAATCATACTCATCCGGCGTCCCTACATACAGTCGCTTCTGCGCCGCATCAGCATACACCCAGTAAAGCTGACCATCACGCTTCTGCGGCACCAGCTTCTGCTGCGGTAACTTCTTCAGATGTTCCACCTGCTCCGGCGTATCCGCTAACTGCATCTTGAACCCCGCCGCAGAAAGCGACTCCTCCGTGTTCTGCACCGTCGCACAACCGGCCATCAGCAATCCCAACACCAACCCTCCAAACAAAATCGTCTTTTTCATAGTCCCACCATTCTGAGACTTTCCCGACCTTTTCCAAGGCAATTTTCCCGGACCTCTTCTTCCCTCCAAAAGAGCATTCCAGTAAGCTCCCACCAGCTGTCAGCCATCCCAATAACCACAACGATCAAAAAGAGCAAACGCAGAGAGCTCACGCCGATAGCGCATCCGAATCCAGCAGTTCGCCCGCCGTGGCGGGGCACGATGGTCAACCCGTTGGAAACAACAGCTTGATCGTGAACTGCAGTTGCCAATCCGCCCCGAACTCCGGGTGCGCCACGTTGTAAAAACCCTGCAATTTAAAATCTACCGGTTGATCCCCGAACGAATGTAGCTTCCCAATCCCACCTCCCACCGGGACCGTCCATCGGTTCCCATTCGTCGCCTCCCAATTCTTCGTGATGGTCGGCGTCATCGTCGCATACCAACCACTCCCAAAATTGTAATTCAAAAAATACTGAAACGTCGTCTTGTTCACGTCAGCCTCGTCGTCCGGCCCCGCATATGACCAACTATGCTGCAGTAGCGCCCCCACCACCCAGTTGCCTGGCATCGTTAAAACCACCACCGCCGGTCCCGCCGACCACTTGTCCGACCCAAAGCGATCCTCCGAATGCGTCGGGAACGTCAAAGCCGGACCAATCCCCACAATCACATCCTTCGGTTCCGCCGCTGTGAAGAACCCTTGGTATGTCAGGTCCCCTACCCCCCACTGACGCCCGAAATCAGGACCCCCGCCCGATGTGAAGCCAATCTGCACCGCTTCTTCGGATACTCCCAGCACATCTCCAAGGTCTTTCGCCTCTTGGCCTTCGGTATAAAGCACCGGAAACACAAGCCGGTTGATCAAGTTGATCTTCCCAAGCTGGAGAGGAATCACCGGCTTCGCAATCATCGCATAGAGCATCGATTCCGACGGTCCAATCCCAAAAAAGAAATTGTTCTCAAATGGCACGCTGATCACCGAACTCACCGGATTCTGCGAAGCCTTCGCCAAATCGTCCACCCCTCCCGCCGAGGCCGCCGCCCCCGCTTCCGTTTCCCCGATCGTCACCGCCGCGTCGATCATCTCCGCTCCCCCCGCCATGCCTCCCCACGAAATCCCGCCCAAAAACCCGCACAGCAGCAAAATGCCCCATCGCTTCATCACCATCACCCCGACTCCCAACAATTCTAAAATGCCCAATTCAACGTCACCACTGGACCGCTCAACGTCAGACTCACGTCCCGCAAATCATTCCCCCCTTCCCAAGTCTGATAACGATATCCCGCCAACAACGAAAGACTGTCCGTAATTGAATAACCCAGATTCGCCCACACCTGCCACGTCAAATCCGAACCGCCAGCACCCACATCCCCATACACCCAGCCATACAAACGATCGCTGATCTCGTGCGTTACGCGAGCCCCTACAACCCCATCCCACACCTTGGAAGTCGTTTCCGAACTCGCTGTGCCTCCCACGAGCGCACCTCCCCGACCACCGCTTAGCGCCAACTCCTGACGCAAATACAAATACCGCGCCCCGCCAATCACATCCAACGAGAACTGCTCCCCGTCCAACAACCGGTAATACCCCGCCAAATTCAAGATCGAAAGTTTCATCCCCACGTCTGCCCGCGAGAACAAGCTCCCTTCCGGCCGGGATCCACTCCCCGTGATCTTCGCGGCATATAGGTCAGGAATAAATCCGATCCTTTTGAACCGGATATCCGCACCGATCGGCACAATCCAATCCAAGTTTTTGAGCAAGTCCCCAAAACTGAGAAAGATGCGCGGTGATGCCCCCAAGGGGCCGCTCCCCTGAATTCGCATCGAGGCCTGCGTCATCCACCCGTCCAACCAGAAATCCACGTCCCAATCACTCTCCAACTCTGCAGGAGGCCCCACCGGCACCTTCGACACCGGACTGATCATTTCCCCTGCCATTCCTTTCCCCATCCAGAAAAAGGAAAGCACCAACGCAATCGCAAGACACTCTCTCTTCATAAAAAGCAACCAACATACGGTTAAACCGCGATTATCCTGCGTTCTCCAAAATCAGTAAAGAACGATTAAACGCCTCTGGATCATTGAATCACAAAAGCGTCCTCTCAATCGTCCCATCGGACACCGACCACTCGATCACTCTCCGCACCACCTCCCCCACTCCAATGGACGTCACCACCCCCCGCCACCGGCCCAGACCCAAAAAAACGAGCCGAAAACAAAAATCTCCCGACCAGAACCGGGAAGATCCTCCAAAAACTTGTCCTCTCCCTTCCCCATCCCCACAATGACATCCCTCTCATCCCCATGCCACCGTTCAAAAAGTTTCGCGCCGATCTCGCTCACCTTTGGAAACGCCTCACTGGCGATTGGCATCTCCTCCAAGACACACCCCTGTCGCCCGAAGAGATGCGCGACATGTTCTCGCAAAGCAATCTCCCCATCTTCCATTACTACATCCTTCTCATCTTCGCCACGGCGATCACCACCTTGGGCCTGCTCACCGATAGCGCCGCCACCATCATCGGGGGCATGCTCCTCGCCCCTCTGATGACCCCCGTCATGAGCCTCGGCTACTCCGTGACTTCCTTCGAAGCAAAACTCGTTCACCGCGCCCTCTTCGCTATTATCACCGGCATCTTCCTTGTCATCGCCATTGCCTTCCTCACCACCGCCTTTCTGGGCCTCCGCCTCGTCAATCCCGAAATCGTCTCACGCACCAACCCCAATCTTCTCGACCTCGGCGTCGCCATCGCCGCCGGTGCCGCTGGCGCATTCGCTTGGACCCGCCCACGCATCGCAAACGCCATTCCCGGCGTCGCTATCGCCGTCGCCCTCGTCCCTCCCCTCTGCGTCGTCGGCGTGGCCCTCGCCTCAGGCTCTGCCAATGCCTACCTCCTCCCCAATACCGCCGCCGGCCCCAAACTCGCCACCGGCGCCTTCCTCCTCTTCGCCGCCAACGTTCTCGGGATCATCTTCAGCGCCGGAATCGTCTTCCTCCTCCACGGCTATGGCAAACTCCACAAAGGAATGACCGGTATGGGCCTCCTCACCCTCGCTGTCCTCCTCATCACCTGGCCGCTCGATTTCTCTTTCAGAAATCTCTACGCCAAATCCTCCGTCTCACACAGCATCGAAAACCTGGCAAAAAAAGATGCCGGCCTCTTCGACGGCCTCAGTGAGGTGCTCTCCGTAAACATCGTTTACGCCCGCGATGCCTACCACCTCGAGTTTGATATCATCGTCCCCAAAGACGAACTCGGAGACATCCAACAAAAACTCAACGCCTTCTCGGAAGCCCTATCTAAAGATCTCGATCACCCCGTGCACGCCCGCGTCCGCGCCATTCCCGCTGACTTTTTCTTTAGCTCGCCCTCGACCAATTCTTCCCGTGACGCGAACACCAACTGAGCAGAATACCAATCCATAAAAAATCCCTTCTCACTGCTTCTCACCCCATGCTACCGTGTCACGTGAGCCTTTCCGTGAATCTTTGCCGATTCTGCAAACCATGAAAAATCTCCTCTCGCAATCGCTCGCCTTGGTGCTCTTTCTCCCCCTCCTCTCACAGTGCGGGAAATCATCGTCCAATTCAGACCTCGATTCCAGCAAATCAGCGGACCCCCCCCCGACAAGCGCCACCACCACGGCGGAAATGATCACCGCCACCATCGCGGAATACACATCCGCCTACAATGACCAGGACATCGACAGGTTGGCTGTCCACTGGTCCGAAGATAGCGTCGTCAATACCGCCGATGGAAAATCCATTTCCGGTCGCGAGGCCATTGTCGCCGCCCTCCAGGAAGTCTTCGCGAATTCGCCCGAAGCAAAACTCATTGTCTCCGTCGATTCCATCGAATCCACCGATACCGAAACCGCGTCCGCAATGGGTTGGGCCTTTACGTCTGCAGCGGGTACACAACCTGTCCTCGCCAAATACAAAGCCGACTTCCAAAAAGGAAAGAACGGTTGGCAACTGAGCGCCTTCACCAACGAAAACCCATCCGCCGATCCCATGCCCGTTCCCAATCCCTCCGATCAAATGAAACCTCTCGCCTGGCTCATCGGAACTTGGATCGATCAAGCCACCGACTCCACCATCACCTACTACACCACTTGGGGGCCCGGCGGAAAACATCTCCTCCGCTCATTCGCCGAAGAATCCGCAGACGGCATCAAAAACGCCGGACACGAAATCATCGAGTGGAACGAACAGGACCGGAGCTTCACCTCCCTCACCTTCGACGCCTCCGATACCGTTACCCGTGCGGTATGGACTCCCGAAGGAGAAAGCACTTGGACAAGATCCAGCACCGCTACCCTTAAGAACGGCAAAAAAGCCACCGCCACGCAGCGCATTCGCAAGGTTGACGACAATTCCTACCGCTTCGACATCATCGACCAAACCATCGACGGCAAAGCTCTCCCCGATGCCATCGAGATCACTGTCACCCGCATCGACCAAAACAACTAACCGGCACCGAAAATGAAAATCTTCCATCTGCATCTCAGGCACCAAGCCAGCATCTGCGCCTCAATCCTCGGTCTCACCACCAACAGTCTCCTCGCGTGGGGCTTCGTCGGCGGCGGTTGGGGCTGGGGAGACGACGATGGAGATGACCTTGCCGAACTCGCAGCCCATCCAGGGGCCATTCGAAATGCCATCACCCACCACCCCCACGGCGGCATGGGCGACGTCGAAAGCCCAAAGCAAGGCAAAACGATTGCCCCCGACCCGCTCGACGAATTCGAGAAATGGAAGAACGCTGGCACCCCCCTAGGCGCGGATGAAGAGGCTCAACCCGTCGGCGAAGACGCCGTCCCCGCTGGCGAAGACACAGTCCCAGTGGGTGAAGATGCCGTCCCCGTTGGCGAAGACACAGTCCCAGTGGGCGAATACGCCGTCCCCGTCGGCGAAGGCGCGGTCCCTGTCGGCGAAGACGCCGTCCCCGTCGGCGAAGGCGCGGTCCCTGTCGGCGAAGACGCCGTCCCTGTCGGCGAAGACGCCGTCCCCGTCGGCGAAGACGCCGTCCCCGTCGGCGAAGGCGCTGTGCCCGTCGGTGAAGGCGCCGTCCCTTTCGGTGAAGGCGCCGTCCCCATCGGAGAAGACGCCGTCCCCGTCGGAGAAGGCGCGGTCCCCGTCGGCGAAGACGCCACCCCCCTCACCAACCGCTCCCCCTCCCTCAGCGCCCTCGACTGAGCCCCCGCTCAACCGCCCGCTTTCTTAATGATCGCGGAGAAGATCAACTTCATCTCCGTTGCCTCCTGTCGCAGCCTCTCGCGTTCAGTAATAAGGGATTTGTCCTCTTCGCAATCTACCAATCGAAGGAAAAATCCGCATTCTTTGCTCTCCTTGCGAGAAATCCGCAAGCGCATCAAAAAATCTTTCTCCCCAAGAGCATCGTTCGCCTCAATATAGTTCGCTCCCACCGAACCCGAAGCCCGCACCAACTGGGGAATATCCTCCTTGTTGGCCTCCGTTCGAGGCAACCGCTTAACCAGTTCCCGAACAGCCCGGGCAAACTAAAACGTCCGTTCCTCCAAATCCTGTGGTGCCCCACCCTCACTCATCGAATCACCCCCTCATCTTGAAATTTGAAAATTGAAATCTGAAATTTATTTGGAACTTGGAGCATGGGTATTTCCCCCTCAACCCCCTCACCCCCCCTTAAACGCTCCCTTCAACCCCTCAATCAGCATCTGCGTCCCCACCACCGCCAAGATCAATCCCATGATCCGGCTGATCACCATGATAAAATTCTTACCCAAAAAGCGAGTAACCGCCTTTCCACTCACAAAACACGCATAGCACAGCAAACACACGACGAAGAACGCAACGAGCACAATTCCCAACTCTAGGACCGATCCACCCGCCGCAAAATTCATTCCCGTCACCAGGGTCCCGGGCCCCGCCAACAACGGCATCGCCAACGGCGACACCGCAATCCCCAAGACCGCGTTCCCACTGTCCGCCAAGTGCTCGTCCTTCGGCTTCTGCACACTCGAATGCTCCCCGTGCAACAAATTAAAACCCACCAAGGCCACCAAAATCCCGCCCGCAATCTGAAACGCCGCCAGCGTGATTCCAAAAAACTCCAGGATAAAATGCCCCGACGCCGCAAATGCAGAGACGATCACGAACGCGAGAAGTAAGGCCCGAGACGCTACCTGGCGCGTCGTCTTCGCATCCATCTCCTCCGTCAAACTCAAAAACACCGGCGTGTTTGCAAACGGATTCATAATCGCAAAGAACGACGCGAATACCGTCCCAAAGTGAGCAATATCGGGATTCATGCTCCCCTTCTAAACTCGCTCTCCCCTCTTGGCCATCCAAATCCTTCCTTCGATTTCGACAAACCACCCTCCTACCATTGCTCCGGCAAAAGGAATGCTCCGTTAGTGCTCGCCTTGGGTTCCAATTGTAGAAAAAACAGGGATCATCCCGTACCCCTATGGAATGGTCGGAAAGTTTCTCATCCACGCCCCCTCTCCCCTCTTCAAAAAAGTCCTGCGCAATCAAATTGCCCATACCCCCTTTCCTGGTCTAGCCTGACCGATATGATCACGAAAACTACCTCCGTCGCCAGCGCACTCCTCACTCTCGCGCTTCTTTCCGCCGCCTCCGGCCAAATCGTATACGACGGCTTCGACGGCCCCGGCAATGGCAAACACATCGTCCTCATCGCCGGCGACGAAGAATACCGCACCGAGGAATCCATGCCTATGCTCGGCCAAGTCCTCGCCAAAAATCACGGCTTTAAATGCACCGTCATCTTCTCCATCGATCCCGAAACCGGCTTCGTCGATCCCAATAACCAGGAAAACCTCCCCGGCCTCGAAGCCCTCGATGACGCCGATTTGATGATCATCGGCTCCCGCTTCCGCAATCCACCCGCCGAAGATATGAAGCACATCGACGACTTCGTCCACTCCGGCAAACCAATCATGGGCCTCCGCACCGCCACCCACGCCTTCAACTTCGGGAAAAAAACCGATCACCCTTACGCCCACTACGACTGGAAAAGCGACGATGAAAACTGGACCGGCGGTTTCGGACAAACCGTCCTCGGCGAAACCTGGGCCGGCCACCACGGAAAACATAAAGTCGAAGGCTGCCGCGGCGTCATCAATGAAAAACACGCAGACCACCCCATGCTCAACAGCGTTACCGACGTCTTCGCCGAATCCGATGTCTACGGCGTCAACAAACTCACCGGCGAAGAAACGATTCTCATGTTCGGCCAGGTCACCGATTCCCTGGAACCCGATTCCAAACCCGTCGAAGGCGAACAAAACGATCCCATGATGCCCGTCGTGTGGATTAAGGAATTCACCGGCGAGAATGGGAAAACTTCCACGGTTATTACCAACACCATGGGCGCCTCTGTCGACCTCGCCAATGAAGACCTTCGCCGCCTCGTCATCAACGGCGCCTTCTGGGCCCTCGGCCTCGACGTCCCTGAAAAAGCCAACGTCGACTTCGTCACCCCCTTCAACCCATCCTTCTACACCAATTTCAAAGACAAAGACTACTGGATCAACAAAGAAATTAGACCCGAAGACTTTGCCCTCCCTGCAAACTAACCTCATCACCATGCGCTTCCTCGAAGCCTCACACGGAAGCCCCCTCTACCAAGCCGCAGTCGAACTGCGCACCGAATCCTTGCGCCAACCGCTCGGCCTCACTTTCTCAGATGACCAATTGGCCGAAGAAGTAAACGATTACCATATCGTCGCGATCGATAGTGATCACGACGATCCCGCCGCGATGGTGGCATGCCTCACGCTCTCACCCGTCCCCGGCCACCCGACTCAGCTACACCTCCGCCAAATGGCCGTCGCCAAATCCGAACGCCGAAAAGGCGTCGGTAGCCAACTCATGGACTTCGCAGAAAACTTCGCAAGGGCCCGCGACATAACCGAGATCAAACTCCACTCTCGGTATCACGCCATCCCCTTCTACCAAAAAATCGGCTACCATCCCGTCGGTGACCCCTTCATCGAAGTCACCCTCCCCCACCAAGAGATGCGAAAGTCACTCTAGCCGCCCCCCTGCCTTCTGCCTCGATTGTAGGGCAGGCGCTCCGCCTGCCACGCGGACAGCAATCCATTTTCAAGTTCGACCAAATCCCACCCTCTTCACCTCCCCAATTCCCACCCTCCTGTATCGCAACTAATCGCCAACAATTGCAGGCCAAAACTTACCCGCCGTGGCGGGCCCCGCCTGCCACGCGGATAGGGATCCATTTTCAACTCCTCCCCTCGAAATCATGGCCCACCCCCCGCGCATCCCCGTATGGCTAAACGACGATCAATCAATCGTCTACTTCGTCACCATCTGCGAACAAAACCGCCGTCCCGCATGGAACAACGTCGAATTCTTCAACGCATTCAAAAACGCCGCGCAGCAACTCTCAGACAAAAACCTCTGGTTCATCCGTTCAGCCGTCATCATGCCATATCATCTCCATCTCCTGGCCTCCCCGCTTCATTCCCGTTATCAAAAAGTCGGCGATCTAAGCGCCGCCCTCAAACGCTGGATCAACTCCGCGATCCATAACCCAACCTGGTCATGGCAACCCAGCGCTTTCGATCGCCTCCTTCGCAACGAAGAATCGCCTCAAGAAAATTGGGAATACATGCGCGCCAACCCAGTCCGCGCTGATTTGGTTAAAGATTGGCAAGAATGGCCCTGGTCCCTTGGCCTCCGAGACCCCCACGAACACGAAGAATGGTAGCCCAGCCCCCCGCCTCCCCCGCCTCCCCCG
>JBCDBW010000042.1:0-31818 GCA_039182965.1 Verrucomicrobiota bacterium | reverse complement strand
CACCGGTCCTCAATTTGTTTTCCTTACTTGCCTTGGAATTATTTTTTCTGCAGTGGACTGGCCGACGTGTTTTCGAGTCTCATTTAATCTGAGTTGGCGACCTGCCCGTTTACTGGTGCTCACCTCTACCGCGTTTATTTTATTTGGTGCAGTCTTGTTTGGGTCACGAGTCATTGCCGAAATGCGGGCTGATCGGATCTTTTACCAGAGCTTTTTCCCGGCGTTGGGTGAAGGGGATGTCGAGGTTGCGGAAGATGTCGCACGATCGGCTCTTTCCCACTATCCAGACCTATTTTTTGCACGAATGAAGTTGGCTGAAATTCTTTCCAGCGATGGCGAATATGAGGAAGCACTATTTCATACTCTTGCCAATTATTCCATCTTCCCTCACCACTACCGGAACAACTTGATCTTGGGCTCGGCGCTGGTCAATTTAGGGAAGCATCAGGAAGCGATTGAGGTGTATGCGAGGATACTTAGAATTATCCCTGACGACCGAAAGTCGGCGCTCGTGGCGGCAAAGCTCTCGCAACTCGTGAACGATCCGGAGAGAGCGGATCGTTTTCTCACAGATTATTCAGAAGCGATAGAGAACGCCGAACCTGACATTTTTATTGAACGTGCTGAACTTGCCGAGGGAGCGGGCGATCGCGAGAGAGCTAAGCGAATTATTCACAAGGGCTTGATTCACCATCCAGAGAGCCAGACTTTGATCGACCAGCTCCAGGCTACCTCCGAGTCTCAATAGGAGCGTTTCCTTCTAGGCGGACCGCGCTTTGGATCCGTTTTTCGTGAACCAAGTGAACGCAAGCGAGCGACCAACAGTTGATCTGGAATGAATGGCGCCAATTCATAGGCTCAACAGGTACCGACGATGCCGATGGTAGTTCGGGCGATTTGAACGTTCGGCTTTTCGCAAGAGCTCTTTCGCACGGGCCTATATGGTCAACTGTGAGATAGATAGTCGTCACCTCTAGGAAGGAGCGTTCTAAGAACGTTGAGAGCCTTGAGGAACGCCCCCTCTTCCTCCGCATTTCGCAGGAGGGACGATTGTAGTGCTTGACCGGATGTTTTGGAGAGGCGTTTGAACTTGGCGACCAGCAGCCTAGTCCGAGTGGCTGTGTATCTCGTTCAAGTGATTGGGGAGGAGTGGTTGGAAAACGAGATGGACCCAACTCAGGTTAAAGTGTTCAGATGGCTGATTTAACGCATTAATTTCGAGTAGCGCACGAGGAGGAGAAATAGAGCAGCGATCGGTATTACGAGTAGCTTTGTCTGAATAGATGCCTACCTTGTTTCCGGGCTTGCGAGCCATACCAGACATACAGGGAGAGGTTCGGAAAGCGCTTAGAGCTGGCACGGGGTGAATTTCGGAATTTGTTGGCGTAGCGAATCAAGTCAGTTCTCTAGCGGCCAAGACCTGTAAGTGTTGAGACTCTGTTTGGATCTGGTTCGAGCGCGCCCGTCGGGAATGGACCCATGGTCAAAAAGACAATGGTGGAGATCCTGAAACGATGCATTCAAGAGCCATTCTGGGAGATCCACCCGGCTATGGCAGAGACAGCAGCCTTGAATTCGAGTTGGTGGTGCGGGTAACCTGGAGGAGGTCTTTGAGGCTTATTTTGATATAGGACCGCCGTTATGACACTCGTTTTGGGCATCTCACACATTATTGTGGCGTTGGTGATTATTGGAGTTTCCGTCCCACTCATGATGAAGCGAATTCCCATGAATCGAGCTTACGGAGTCAGGATACCGATCGCCTTTGAATCTGATGAGAACTGGTATCGGGTAAATCAATATGGTGGCAAAGTACTCATGATTTGGAGCCTGCCCGTGTTGATCATTGGTATTGCGTTGATTGTTCTGCACTTCAAGCATCCGATTTCCCCTTCGAATATTTCGATGGTTTTGCTGTTTACGCTGACACCGCTGCTTTTTTTGGGTGCCCTTCCTCAGGTTTTTCTTTGGGCGAAAAGTAATCTCACGTCGCCGAGCCAACATTCGAGGGTGGAGGAAGATGGTGTTGAGCCGAGCGATACCGAACCGAAGGCGAAATGAGTGGGGAGATAGGGGCGGAAAACCGAAATGGATGGGCGCCCTTTGGATCCGTTTGCTGGCTGGCGCGACGTCTCACGAACGAGCACCGGATCATCAGTGGTCTCGAGACCTAAATCACGATGAAACAGCCACCTTCTGGCACGGAAGAACGGATTGCGAAGATGACCTTTGAGTCGATTTACCCTCTCTACCTGGCGAAAGTCAGAGAGAAGGGAAGATCCAAGGAAGAACTTGATGAAGTCATCACGTGGCTGACGGGATATGATGAGAAGCAATTGATGTCACTGATCAAAAGCGATGTGACGTTTGAAACTTTCTTTGAGGAATGCCGGCGCAATCCCAAAGCTTCGCTCATTGGGGGTATTATTTGCGGTTATCTAGTCGAGGACTTGGGAAACCGTCTGTTTTGGCAGGCGAGATATCCGGACAAGTTGGTCGACGAATTGGCCAAGGAGCGGATTATGCAAGTGATTCTGCGGATGGATACAGGGGGTGATCTTTTCCGGATTCCTGTGACGATGGTAAGGGACACGCTTCTCCCGAGGGTTGTGTTGGGTGGCGTGTCCGAGCATGAAGTTTAGTTGGGGTTCCACTTCTGGTGGAATTGTTGGAGGGAGGCGATGAGGGGGTTGTAGGCTTTCAGGTCGCCGGGGGAGGATACCTTTTGGGAAGCGTTGAGGCGCGATTGGATGAGTTTTTCGAGAGTGGCGAGGAACTCGGGGTGGTTTTGGATATGGAGATTCAGTTCACCGGCTTTTTGGAGGGAGAAAACGGAGAAGTTGCAGGAGCCGGTGATGACGCGAGTGTTGTCGATACGGATGAGTTTTGAGTGGATCATCCGAGGAGTGAGGTAGACTTCGACCGGCGCACGGGAGGCGATGTAGTGGATGGTGCGGTAGTTGATGTCATTGCCGACGTTCGCTTCCTTCGAAAACAAGATGATGGTTTTGACTCCCCGCCGAGCAGCGTTGATAATGGCGCAGGTGATATCGTCATCGCCGAGGTAGGCCATTTCGATATAGACGTTAGATCTAGCGGTGTCGAGAGCGTCAAGGAGGGCGGGTTTGATTTCGAAAGTCTTTGTTCCGTCGTGGTGATGGTTATTGCAGAGGAAATCGATCGAGCGGGCGGGATCGAAGGAGACTTTACGGGCGAGGCGGGCTTGGAATCGCTCGATGTGTTCTTGGCCTTCCAGGGCAACCATGTAATCCAAGTATCGGGTGTGGCGGTCTTCGATATTAATGGAACCGGTGAGGAGTACGTGATCGTCGAATAGATAGTATTTCGTGTGGGTTTTACCGATCCAAGAAAGGGTGACATTAGGGTGGGCGGCAAGAGCTTGGCCGAGTTTGGGTGTGTGATCGTCTTTGATATAGGTGTCGGGGAAGGTGCGTCCAACAAAGCTTAGGGTGAGGGTTTTGAGTTTTGGCAGTTTGGTGTGGAAGAATGACTTTTGGTTCATTTCGATGCGTTCAAACATGATGGCACCTTTGTCTTTGAGGATGTGGATTTTGACACCGCGTTGGGCGGCGACGAGGAGGGACTGACCGATTTGGTTGCCGATGGCGTCATTGCGCCAGACATACATGTGGATGTGGATGGAGGATTGGGCCTGAGCAATTTCGCGGAGGACACGATTGAAGGTGGGGAAGGCGGCGGGGGTCGCGGGATTTGTGGGGTCGTGGAGGAGCGTTGGCGGGTTTGGAGTGGGCATGCGTGGGTTGGAGTTTAGGACGTCGGCGTGGACGGGGGAATGTTAATCGTTTGAGTTAGGAGAGTGGGTTTTTTCTCGATGCCGTCGAAGTAGACGTCGAGTTTGCTGCAACTGAACTCGGGGTGCACGGTTGTCCAAGTCACAGACGTACTTGGCTCTGGAACTTAGCAGATGCGAAGGTATGAAGTTGAGTGGAGTAGGGGCCGAGAAGACGGGCATGCTCTCAGGGCCATGCTCAACCGAATCGGGCAGGGTTTTAATTTTGGCCCTTTTTGTTTCTTTGCGGCGGGGTAGGATGTGCGGCGATGCGACGTATTGATTGTCATGTGCATTTGGTGGGTGATGGGAGCTCGGGGAGCGGGTGTTGGGTGCGCTTTCGGACCCTATATCACCAGTTTATGGGGGGGGTCATGCTACGGGAGCATGGGATGCCGAGGGATCTGTTTCGCTCGGGCAAGGTGGACGAGGCGTATGTCGAACGATTGGTGGGCTTGGTAGAAGGGGCGGGGTCGCTGGACGCGGCGGTTCTCCTGGCTCAGGACGTTCCGCATAGTGACAGCGGGGAACCGTTGCCTGAAAAAGGGGGCTTTTACGTGCCGAATGAGTATCTATTCGCGGTCGTGGATCGACATCCGAACTTGTTTCTGGCGGCGGCTTCGATTCATCCCGGTCGTCGGGATGCGATGGAGGAATTGGAGATCTGTCTGGCGCGTGGTGCGAGGGTGTTGAAGCTACTGCCGAATTGTTTGAACGTGAACTGTTCGGACAAGCGATATCAGGTTTTTTGGGAGCGGATGGCGGAAGCGGGCATGATCTTGTTGGCGCACACGGGTGGGGAGTTGAGCTTGCCCGTGATGCGTCCGGAGTATGCCGATCCGGCGACCTTACGGCTGCCGCTGGAATGTGGGGTACGCGTAATTGCAGCCCATTGCGCGGGGCGATCGGGGCTCAGGGATCCGGACTATACTGCGGGGTTGTTGGAAATGTTTGCGGAGTTTCCGAATCTTTACGGAGACAACTCAGCGTTGAGCACACCGCTTCGGAGTCGGACCGTGCCGAAGGTGCTGCAGGGGGGGGAGATGGTGATGGAGCGGATCCTGCATGGGAGTGATTTTCCGATTCCAGTGGGAGGTTTTGGGCCGTGGCGAGTGGGGGCGATTGACCGGGAGACGTGGAGGGCGGCTTCGAGAGAGCGGAACGCTTTGGAGCGGGATTGTCTTTTGAAGCGAGAGATGGGGTTTGACGAGGAGACCTTCTTAAGGTTCGGAAAATTAATCGACTAGGCGATGACTTTGTAGGGGAGGAAAGCGGGGAGTGCCGGGCGGCAAGGGATTGGGGTGGGACGTGCTTTGGGAGTGGGAGCTCAAAGTGCGATGGTTGATGAGATGGTCGATTTCTGATGGCCCGGTGGAGATCCACGAGGCGAGTCCGTGGCGAAGAACGCTGGGTTTGGTGGGCGGCGGGTCGACTGTCGTTAAAGGGGAAATTTTTGGTCGATGCGAAGAGACGGCACGGTAAATGCTGAAATGAGGGATAGAGTCGGACCTGAAATTCTGTCGCATCGTATGGCTGTCATGGACAAGGAGCAGGCGGAGGAACTGCGAACGAGGCTCCTAGAGCAGCGGGAGTTGATGGCGTCCAGCTTGAAGAGCCACGATAGGGGAATGGGGTTGGGTGAGATGCGTGAATTTCGAGATCCGCAGGATCAGGCAGCGGCGATTGCATCGATGTGGGTAACCGATCGGATTGCGGGTGACGAGGGAAATTTGGTGGAGAAGATCGACTTAGCGCTGGTGCGATTGGAGGAGGGGACGCATGGGGTGTGCGAGGGTTGTGGTGGTGAGATTCCGGTAGCGCGATTGTTTGCCAAACCATCGGCTTCGTTGTGTGTATTGTGTCAGGAAAGAAAGGACGTCGAGACGAGGCGCTGAATTGGTGCTTTCGAGACTTGATGGATCGTGAGGCGCCTTGGGAGCGCGAGTTCCTCGGAGGGGCACTAATTCTTCGTGGGGGTGCTGTCGATGACCTTGGCGTCGACCACTTTTTCCTCGCGCGGGTGTTCGGGCGGAAAGCGGGATGGATTGGTCGGAGTGGGATTGGTTTGGTTGAGGTCTGTGCTGACGATCCGGACGTGATTTTTGACGTATCGGGCGAGGAATTTACGGACGGTGGTGCGGACGGCAGGAACGAGGAGGGCGAAGCCGAAGATGTCAGTGAGGAATCCGGGTGTGAGGAGGACGGCCCCGGCGACGAGGATCATGAGGCCGTCGAGGACCTCCTGATGAGGCATGCGGCCGTCGGCAGTGGCTTTTTGGAATTTGGCGAGTGTACGGAGGCCTTGGTAGCGGGTGAGGGCGGCACCGATGAAACCGGTGAGGACGATGATGATGAGGGTGGCAGGGAGACCGATACGGGCCCCGATTTTCATGAAGAGGTAGAGCTCGATGAGGGGAATGGTGATGAAAAGGAAGAGGAGGCGGGCGAACATGGGAGAAGGAACCACGGGTTGGCGAGAATTGACACGAATATTGCGCTATGAAAATGGAAATTGCATGGAGCCGGGGGACACCGGTAATATTTAACAATTCTAAATTAAATTAGGAATGGTTGAGACGTTTTCTAATTTGGAGAGGAGGCAGGGATGAACGCGATGGTTCCGCGGAGTTGTCGACGGCGTTTGGAGGGGCGGGATTTTCGGTTTATCACGCGGGCATTGACAGGAGGGGTGGAGCAGCGGGGATATCTGGAGAGGGTTATGCGGGATGAGGAAGAGGCGCTGAACGCGGTTTTGGAAGACGAGCGGTTATTGCAAGCAGTGCTTGATTTGGCGTATCCGGTCGATATCTCGGTGAATCTGTATTTCTACGTCCTGGTTCGTCACAGTCTGAAGGAAGCGGGGATTGCGGATGTGTTCGTTGCAGATTACGTGGCGGCAACGTTAGGGGAATACGCGAAGGGGAATGCATTTGGTATGGCAGGGAGTGAGCCGGCGGTGGATTTTTCCTATCATGTGGATTTTATTGAAGCGCTTGATCGGGCGAACGATTACGATCGGTTTTTACTGCATGTGCATTGTGGGAATCATTTCATGTTTTTGACGGGATTGTTTCCGCGTTACCTGGCGCGGCGATCGGAGCGGCGTGGTGCGCCGGGGACGGATTTTTATGAGGGGGTGGCGCGGGAGGCGTTTCGGACGGCCGGGGAGCATCCGCTAGCGGATGAGTTTGCGGTGCGGGGGGTGTATTTACAGCTGGCGGATGTTTTTCCGGCGGCGCGCTATGCCTTGAACCGGATGGCGGCGGAGTATTTGTATTAGGGGTGGCGGTTTTGAAGATGCGGCGCATTGTTTTTTTTCCGTCTCGTTGGGCTTTGGGGACGGGCGGGGTTGCAAAATGAGCGAGGGTTTGTAGTTGGCGAGCGGGTGGGGAGGAGGCAGAGTTGGAGGGTGATGAGTGAGGCGATTGTTCAGGGTAGCGGGAGGTCGGCGAGGCCGGAAGCTTCGACCCATAGCATGGTAATCGGGTATTTGCTGTGGATCTTCGGGTTTCTAGGGTCGCATCGGTTTTACTTTGGGAAGCCGGTGACGGGAGTTATTTGGTTTTTGACGGGTGGGTTGTTGTTGATTGGGTGGATCATTGATTTGTTTTTGATTCCTTCGATGGATCGCGAGGCAGACCGGCGTTTTGCTTTGGGGAGATATGATTATTCAGTGGCGTGGATTTTGCAGACTTTCCTGGGTGTATTTGGGCTGCATCGGTTTTACTTGGGCAAATGGGTGACAGGGATTATTTACCTGCTGACCGGTGGTCTGTTTGTGATCGGGTGGATTTATGATTTCTGCACCTTGAACACGCAGATTGATGAGAAGAATCGGGGGCTGGCTTAGCTGGTAAGTATGGAGAGGTGAAGGGCGCCGTGGTTGTTCGCGGCAGAGCGGGAGTGCTGCCGGCGACCTGATGGTGGGGATAGGTGATTCGTGATGCCGTGAACGAGGCGGGCGCATCTGGAGGCCGCGCTCTACCGAGCGGTGGGAGAAGGCGTTCGTTTGCTGGGCGCCAGAAGGAGGTTGAGATCTTCTTCGGTGAAGTCGAGGTTAGCGGCGGCGGAGGCGTCGTTGGCAAGGATACCGTCGTAGAGGGCACGTTTCTTTTGTTGGAGGTAGAAGATTTTCTCTTCGATGGTTTGCCGGGTGATGAGTTTATAGACGAAGACGGGGTTTTTTTGTCCGATGCGGTAGGCGCGATCGGTGGCTTGGCTTTCGAGGGCAGGATTCCACCATGGGTCGAAGTGGATGACGGTATCGGCGGTGGTGAGGTTGAGGCCGGTGCCGCCGGCGCGGAGGGAGATGAGGAAGACGGGGATTCTTCCGGATTGGAAGGTATCGCAGACGGCTTTGCGGTTGCGGGTTTGGCCGGTGAGAGTGGTGTAGGGGATATTGGATTTGTCGAGTTCGGCGGCGATGAGCTCGAGCATCTGGGTGAACTGGGAAAAGACGAGAATGCGTCGACCGGCGGGGACCAGCTCGTGGAGCATTTCGATTAGGCGATCGAGTTTGGCGCTTTCGGGATTGCTTTTGGGCTGAGTGATATGGCGGAGGGCTTCGAGTTTCACGAGGGCGGGGTGGCAGCAGACCTGTCGCAGTTTGAGGAGGGCGTCGAGGACGAGGATTTTGGAGCGTTTGAATCCGCGTTCGGCGATTTCTTCCTGGACGCGTTTGTCGAGACTGGCGCGGACGGCTTCGTAGAGTTCGGTTTGGCGCGAGTGGAGGCCAATTTCCTGGATGATTTCTGTTTTGGGCGGCAGATCGGTGGCGACGGATTGTTTGGTGCGTCGGAGGATGAAGGGAGCGATGCGATCGGCGAGTCGTTGACGGGCGGCTTCGTCGCGATGTTTTTCGATGGGGACGCGACAGGAATCGTGGTATGCCGATTCGGATCCGAGGAAGCCTGGCATGAGGAAGTGGAAGAGGGACCAGAGTTCGCCCAGGTGATTTTCGATGGGGGTGCCGCTGAGGCAAAGGCGGTGGCGGGCGTCTAGTTGGCAGGCAGCTTGAAAGAGTTGGGAACGGGAATTTTTGATGAGGTGGGCTTCATCGAGGATGACGAAGTGGAAAGGTTGTGAGGCGAGGATTTCGGCGTCTCGTGTGAGGAGGGGGTATGATGTGATAACGAGGTCGGCGGAATTGAGGACGGAGAAATATTTTTTTCGTTGCGGGCCTGAGAGGACGAGGACGCGAAGACTGGGGGCGAACTTTTGGGCTTCGCCGGCCCAATTGTGGAGAACGCTTTTGGGGGCAAGGATGAGGCTGGGAAGATTGGCGGTGCGGCCGGAATTTTTTTCAGCGAGGAGATGAGCCAGGGTTTGGACGGTTTTACCGAGACCCATATCGTCGGCGAGGATGCCCCCTAATTTTTGTGCACGCAGGGATTGAAGCCAGTGGAAGCCGAGGGCCTGGTAGGGGCGGAGGGAGCCTTGAAAAGAGGGGTCGACGAGAGTGGAAGCCTTTTTGTTGATGGGCATTTCGAGATCCCGAAGAACTTGGGCTTTGGCAAGGAGTTGGTGTGGCGAGTCGGGCACGAAACGACGTGTCGAATCGGGTTCTTTGAGTTCGGCCACCTGAGCAGCCCGCATAGGGTGTAAAGTTAGAGTGCCGGTGAAACTGAGGGCGGCGGGGTCGTGGAGCTCGGTGAGCGCGCAGAGGATGAAGTGGAGGCGATCGGCTGGAAAAGGGATGATGTCGCCATTGCAAGTGAGGGGAATCTTCGTGTCGAATTTTTGCTTAGCGAGGACGTCAGGATGGAAGGAATCGGGTTGTGAAGCGAGGAAGTCGACGATGGCGGGGATAAGATTGACACGTTTTCCATCGATCTCGACGCCGCATGTGAACTCGAACCAGTCGATCCCTTGATCGTCTTCGCTATCTTGGGAATGGAGATGGTTTTTTGGGACGGGGGCGACCGGAGAGAGTTCGGTATAGAAGTGGTGGGGATCGGGGGCGGGGGTGGTTTGGGTTGTGGGCGATGAATGGTCGCCTCGGGCGGTGAGGAGGAGTGCGAGAACATCGGGGCCGTTGGGCGAGGATTCGCGGGAAGAACGGCCGTCGATCGTGATGCCATTGTGTCGGCGTTCCACGACGACACTGATTTCGGCGGAGTTCGGTATCTGGTTGGAGGTGGGGTCGGTGCGGATGGTGCCAAAGAGACCGGCGAAGTCGGGGCGAAGATTTGCGGTGACCACTCGGACCGCACCGCTGGAGCAATATTTGCGGGCGAGGGGAAGATGAGATTGGGGGAAGAGCTCGGCGAGGGGGATTTCGTTCAGGATGGAGGGTGTGGACGAGGTGAGGGAAAGATCGGAAACCATTTTTGGATCGCTATTTCATTTAGGATGGTTGGATATTTGGGAATTTTAAGGAAATAGGCAATCATGAATGGTGGAGAACACGAGGTTTTGGTTGGCCGGAGGCGGACTCGTCGATCGAGCGTGGGAATGTGGGGTAGAGCGAGAAGTGCCTAGGCGAGGGGGGTATCTGCCCCAAACGGGTCGTCGACGAACGGGGAGGCAGTGCGGTCAGGAGTCGGCGCCTCCCATATCAGTGACGGGGGGTAGGATGAGGGGCGCGCGTTTGGCTTTGGACCGGAGCCAGTTGATGGCGCGGTGGACGGGGGGGCGGCGGATGAGGGCGAGTTCGAGTTTTCGTTTCCCCGGAAAGTTCATGAGCATAAGGCCGATGAACATGACGATGAGGCCTTGTCCTGGGATGAAGACCATCACTGCGCCGGCGATAATGAGGAAGAGACCGGCAATGTTTTTGAGAACGAGGCCGGTCCAGCGGAGGAGGGGGTGGAGGTCGGCGAAGGATTCCGCGCGATTGGGGAGGAAGTAGTCTTCTTTGATGCGGACGATGACGATGGCGGTGATGGTCATCGACCCGATCAGCATGAAGACCGAGGCACCTCCGAGCCAAGTGAGGAGGTCTTGATTATCCTTGAACCAGTCTAGCATTAAATGGGAATGGGGAGTCCCATCATGCGGCGGGATTTTCGCGAAGGCAAATGATGAGGGCTGTCTTGGGTGTTCAGGGGAGTCGCGACTGAGCGGGGTCGAGGCGCTCCGGTGCGGGCCAGCGGGATTTGTTCAGCAGTCATCGCAGCCGCCATCGGGAGCGCCGGGCGCGGTGGCATCGAGGGCGGCTTCAATGGCGTTGGTGAGTTTGGGATCGTCGGGTTCGGTGTGTGTGCGAAAGCGGCGGAGGACCCTGCCATCTTTACCGACGAGAATCTTTTCAAAGTTCCATTGGATATCGCCGGTGAAATCTTGGTTCTCGGCGCCGGCGAGTTGAGTAAAGAGGGGGTGTTTGTCGTCGCCAGCGACGGAGACTTTGGCGAAGAGGGGGAAATTGACATTGTATTCCGTGTCGCAGAAGACTTTGATTTCTTCGTTGGAGCCGGGTTCCTGTCCGCCGAAGTTATTGGCGGGAAATGCGAGGACTGTGAAGTCTTTGTCGCCGTATATATTTTGGAGGGCGACGAGGGAGTTGTATTGGGGCGTGGCACCGCATTGGGATGCGGTATTGACGATGAGGAGGACTTTTCCCCGATGGGGGCGCAGATTGGTGGGCGCGCCGTCGATGTCAGTGAGCGCTTGATCGTAGATGGATTGGACGGGTTCTGGTTGATTGGCGGGAACGGTATTCACGAGAAAGAGCGCGGAAATTGCGATAAATGCTTGAAGTGATCGGACAGACATGGCGGGATGATGATTGAAGACTCTAGTTTTTCTGGAAACGCGCCGTAAGGTGACGGTTGATCTAGGGGAGCTAGGGGAAAAGAACAGTAATGACCCAACCCATGACTTCAACACAAAATAGCGCAGCCCGAGTGGTAGTGGCTGGACTACTCGCCTCAGTTGCATTTGGACTGGCGGCCTGTCAGAACAATCATTTTCCATACAGTTATCATCATCGGACCCTGCACTCGCATGGGCATCTGCCTATCGGTGCCGCACAGCATGGCTGGACGGGGACCGGGCATTTTTGGAAGAAATCTAAGCCTGTGAAGCCACCGATGATTCAAACCGCGCCAGATTCTGTTGGTGGCGGGCGCGCGGTTGATTACGGGAAATAGGTTCATCGGTTGAGTGCTGCTTGGGTTCGCCATGAAGGCGAAGTAAGAGCAGATGAGAGGCGTCACGTTGTCTTTCTGGGACCTATTGATTCGAGATGTTTCGGGTTGCCGAATCTTCTCACTTGCGTCGTTTAGAAGTGTCAGTGAAGGCGGCGTCCTGCCCTTTGAGGCGTAGCGCAGTCCGTTTGGTTGATTAAGAGGAGAGCGTGTCAGGCGGTTTCCGTCTCAGGGACCTGAGATTCTTAGCCATTGCCAGAGCTGAATTCCGGTTGGAACGGGACTGTGGCATTTTTTTGGAGGAATCTTTGAATAAAGGAGGTGGGGAGGTGGTCTCAAACTGGAGAGATAGAGAGGTACTAGTGAGATGGAGCGACAGCGAACGAGTTGGATAAAGCGGGTCCGGGTGTTAAGTTTAGGGCTTTTGGTCTTGGGGGCGTTGGCCGTGACGGGTTGTTACTATCCATCGGGTTATGGGTATGGCGGATACGGTTATGGTGGCAGCGGATCTTATTGTGCCCCGGGGTATTATGGTCACGGGGGAGGCGGTTTTTATCGCAGTTCCGGGTTCTATCGAGGTGGTTATGGGGGTGGTTTTTATGGTCGTGGCGGCTATGGGGGAGGTTTTGGTCGAGGCTATTGTGCCTATTGAGAAGTTGGGGAGGTTGCGGCGAGTCTGAGGGTGTCTCCCGGGGTGTCGCTATTTTGAGGTGACCAGTGGTTTGGGTTTTGTTCACGGGGATTGGGCGAGAAGACATGGCGGGCGTGGGAGCAGAGGTCTGGAAAGGGAGGATTCTAGGGGAAAGAAAGCCGGGTTGTACAAATTATGGAAAGTTTTATTTTTATTGCTTGATCACTCGCTTTATTGATATACATTAATTATGCAAATCGCAAACTTGAGAAATAAGGGAGGCCATGCGGAATCTCTTTTCTCGCGCAAACAGACAGACAGAGAGAGACCTCATGAAGAAGAAATCAGTCACTATTCTGGGCGCCCTGGCCGTGGCGTTGGGTTCGTTGGGATTCACCAGCTGTGGGTATCCGAACTACCACATTGATCACTACTTCCACCACACGAAGCATGCGCCTTATGGGAATTACTATCACACGGAGCATCAGAATGAATGGCCGTCTGGCAAAGGGCAGTGGCGCTTTGGGCGTCCGGACGGGCAACCAACGATGGTGGAATTGGACGAGCCGCGTTATCCATACTACAAGCTGAATAACGTTCGCTAATCGACCGGGGGCGGTGATTACTTCCTAACGGTCTTTGTTTGGGAGGAAACCGATTTCCTGAGAATCTGGATCACACCGTCGCTTTGGTTTACCTGGTGATGAATCAGGGCGACGGTTTTTCGGAAATGCAGAGTAGAGAACTTCCATTTAGTTGGCCTGCTGCCCGTGAGGAAGTGTGGCATGCCGAAGGATTGTGTTCGCATGATGTTTGGTTATGCCGTTACGAGCTGCTGATGGGAAGAGACATGTGACTCTTCAAGGAGTCGATTTAGAATGAGCTCTTTGTCGACGACACCGTGGATGCGGTCGTAGAGCTGACCATTCTTGAAGAAGAGGAGGGTGGGGAGGGAGCGAATGCCGTAGGCAGCGGCGAGGGCGGGATGATCATCGACGTTCACTTTCATGATCGCGGCGAAGTCGCGGGAGGCGGCTGCGGTTTCTTCGAGAGCGGGGATGAGAAGGTGGCAGGGGCCGCACCAAGGAGCCCAGAAGTCGACGGCAACGGGTTTTGAGTGGGATTGTTGGAGGACTTGGAGGTCGAAGGTGTTGGGTGAGACATGTGTGATCATGGGTGTTCGTTGGTTTTTTGTTAATCGTGATCTTTCGTTACTTACCTACTAGTTGGTAGGTAGGCAATTCTTGATATCTTGTGATTCATGGTCCTGGGCGCTAGGCGGCGGCTGGGGTTGCCTGGGGTTTGAGGCTACGCTTTAGCTGGTTGACGGCCTTTGCGAAGATGGATTTATCGTGGGTGCGCGCATATTGAAGCGCTCCTTTAAGCGTAGAGACGACGAAGAGGGCCTCATCGCGTGGGGTTCCTTGAAAGTGGAAACAGCCTTCTTTTCGACCTTGATCGAGGATCTTTGTGAAGAAATCAATCTCCAGGTCTTCGATCTCGCGGAGCTTAGTTTGCATGGAGGGAGGTATGACGTTGAACTCGGCTTGGAACGAGCCGACGGGGCAAATTCGATTACCGGAATCGCAGAGATCGCGACCGAGGTTAAAAGCGAGGTCGAGTTTCTTTGAGGCGCTTATGCTTTGTGAGGAGATGCATTGAAAGTGATCGGCGCAACTGCCTTTGACCTGATCAAGGATGGCGAGTCCGAGGTCCTGCTTTTTGGGGAAGTGATGGTGGATGGAGGCCTTGCGGATATTGAGATGTTTTGCGAGGTCGGAGTATGAAAAAGAATCGAAACCGTTTTGCATAACGAGTTCGGTAGCGATTCGGATGAGTTCTGTTTTTCGATCGGCGACCACACGAAAAACTTACCTACCAGTAGGTAGGCTGTCAAGAAGCCAAGGTTCGATTTGTCATGAAGTTCTTAGGCTGAGTGTCTTGTGGAAAGCCTCAAGGAATAACCTGAAGGCATCCAGGCGATGAATTTACGGCTTCTCGACGAGTCATGGAGGGGGTGGGGGAGTGTGCCATGTCGTGTTGTCTATCGTTCGCGCGCTGACATTCCAAGCGGTCTGTTTTTTGGTGAGGGTGCAGCCTAGGGTGTGTGATGAAGACTAGGTTGGTGTTTTTGGTTCGACTGTGTTGATATTTGGGCGTTTGCTGGCGCCTCCTTTGGACGGTGTTTTATCGATGCGATGAAGATTTTGTTGGTAGCTGACTTTCATTACACGCTCAAGCAATATGACTGGTTGTGCGAGGTGGCGGGGCGATTTGATGTGGTCGTTTTTGCAGGGGATTTTTTAGACATCGTTTCGATTGTGGAGATGGACGTGCAGATTTTGGTGGTGATGAAATACCTGCGGCGTCTCGCACCTAAGACGCAGATGTTGGTATCTTCGGGTAATCATGATTTGAATGCGGACAGCGATGCGGGTGAGCGGTGTGCGCGTTGGATGGGGCGTGTGCGGGAAATGGGGATTCCGGCGGACGGAGAATCGTGGGAGAAAGAAGGTATTTTATTCACCATTTGTCCGTGGTGGGATGGAGAGGTGAAGAAGGCGGAAGTGGCGGCGCAACTGGAGGGGGATGCGGCGAAGGAAAAGGAGCGTTGGTTTTGGGTCTATCACGCGCCTCCGGTGGAGACAAAGGTGAGTTGGGATGGAAAGCGTGATTTTGGAGATGCTTCGTTGCGGCAGTGGATCGGCGAGTATCAGCCGGAGTTGGTTTTGAGTGGGCACATTCACCAGGCGCCCTTTGCGAAAGGTGGGTCGTGGGTGGACCGCGTGGGGGAGACGTGGGTGTTCAACAGCGGGAAGCAGATTGGGCCGATCCCCGCTTTCACGGTGATTGATACGGAGGGACAGCGGGCGGAGTGGGTGTCGTTAGCGGGGCGCGAGTGGGTGAATTTGGCCACGGGAGAGATGGGAGAGTAGCGATGGGGAGTCTCGCCGGGTTATCCGGGCAGACTTCTTCGCGGCAGGTCTTACTGAAGAATTTAGAGGAGGGCAGTGTTTGATTCGGCCATTGGGTATCGTGTTCTGGACATGTGCGCGGGTGAACGATTATTCGGGACATTGAGTGGCGCCAGCTACTCCTGGGAGGCGATGTGGCGGTGGAGGAAGGTTTTGAAAGAGCCAGGTGCTTTCCTAACGGCTGTTTCGCGATTGGAAGGGGAACCGGTGTTGCTTATCAGCCTTCCTGGTTTTCGTGATGATGAAGGATGGATTCGAGGACCTCGTCGACCATGCCGAGATGGTCTTCGCGCGAGTCGAATTGCTGTTTGAGATCGACGAGGTAGGTGGTTACCGAATTGAGTCGAAGCGCCAGGAGGCGAGCGATGTGGAGATTGACCTCAGGATTATTTTGGAGGAAGGCTTGGGCGTCTTCGATGAAGAAGAACGAAGATGGCTTGAGGGTTCGGACGGTGGCCATGTGGGCGCGACCGAGAAGGACGGAGACCTCTCCGAAAATGGAGCCGGGAGAAGAGACGACGTTTACCTGAGTGTCTTGTTTGAGGATTTCGACCGCGCCTTCTTTGAGAACGAAGAGAGACGGGCCCTTGTGGTTCTCCACAAGAATTTCTTCACCTTCCTCAAATTTACGTTCGGGGAGGCCGTCGCAGAGTTCAAGAGTGCTTTTCATCGTGGGCGGGTCCTGGCTAGTGGGATAATGCATATTTTGTACCGCATGGGGGAGGGGACAAAGCGTATTTTTCGCGGGAAGAAATTGAGGGCAAGAGGGCTTGAGCAGGGCACTTGGTTTGGGTAGTCTTGGATTTTGAGGCGATTAGGCCTTTCATTTGGATTATGAGCGAAGATATTGAGCAGCCGGGATCAGAAGTAGTGGGAGCGGTGAAGAAGGGGGGCGGTTGGGTAGTCGCCTTGGGTATTTTGACGATTATTTTGGGGATGGTTGCGATTGCGGCGCCGGCAATTGCGGGTGTTTGGGTAACGATTCTTGTGGGGGCGGTGTTTTTGGTGAACGGGCTTTTCCAGGTGATTCACGGGTTTGGAGTGGATGGTTGGAAGGGGAAAACCTTTACGATTTTAATTGGGGTTCTGACAGTGATTGCGGGTGCGATCATTTTGGCGCGACCGATGTTTGGTCTTGAGGTGTTGACGCTAATCCTTTCGGTTTTCTTTTTGATGGAAGGGATTATGACGGTGATCCTTGCCTTCAAGGTAAAGCCGGAAAAGGGATGGGGCTGGGCTTTATTTAGCGGCATCGTCTCGTTTGTGTTGGGCGGATTGATATGGGCGCAGTGGCCGGCATCGGGTTTGTGGGCGGTGGGATTGTTAGTGGGAATTGTTGTTTTGCGGCTGGGGGATGGTGGCGTTTGGATCGGTGGCGCGGGGATTGGGGAAAGAGGCGGGGGGATGAGGCGGGGCAACTATTTCGCCGGTTAACCCGGCCACCATTGATGAAATTTCTCTGAACGCCGAGACGATTCGTGAGGTCTCAAATAATTGAAATGATGAAACTCTTCGGTCTCAATCGGTTGGTGATCACCGTTGGGATTTTGGCGTTGGTGAGTGTCGGGGAGGTGGTGTTTGCTGGGGATACGGCGTGGGATCAATTTATTGAGGGCCAAATGAAACGCAGTTTGATTACGACTGAGCCTTCTCGAGAGAAAATCGTGATAGATCCAGTGACGTGGGAAAAGATTCAGGAGGTGGTGCTGCGAAAAGCCGCCAAGTCTGGACGTGTCTCGAGCGAGGTAAACTCTCATCCTCGTGGCAGTGAGGGGCGACCGGCTCAAGAATCGTCGCCTGAACATTGGATGATTCAATCTCTCATTCGGGAGCAAACGAGGGGGCGACTGGAGGAGAGTTTTTTTGGAACTCACGGGTGGATTGGAGCGGGAACGTTTGAGGAGTTGGAGGGGATTATGGGGGGCGGGGCCGTGGTTTGGGAAGGCATGGAAAACCATATGGAGGAGGTGATGCGTCGGGCGGACGAGAGGGCCGAGAAGCTGGACGCGATTCGAATGGAGTTTCAATGGGAGTCACTTTTTTGCCCTCCCGTTCGGTTAGAATGAAGCGGTTTTGTTTGGCTTCGCAGAAGCTCAAGAACCTGAGGCAAGTTTCGACGGGGTGTGGACTTGGATATGCGAGGCGAGAGTGGTCCTTTGTCCTTGAACGAAACGGTGGCTAGGTAAAGGCGCGATCGAGGTGTGTGTAACCGCCGTCAATGAAGAGGATTTGGCCGGTGGTGTGGGAGGAGCGTGGGGAGGCGAGGAAGAGGATGGTGTCGGCGACTTCTTGTGGGGTAGTGAAGCGTTTGCCCAGGGGAATGCGTTCTTCGATGGCGTGGCGGGTGGCATCTGGGTCGGGGAGGGAGTTGAGCCAGTTGTCATACATGGGGGTGGCGACTTCAGCGGGAGCGACTGCGTTGACGCGGACGCCGTGGGGGGCGAAGTCGATGGCCCATTCCCGGGTAAGGGCGGCGAGGGCGCCTTTGGCGGCGGCGTAACCTGAAGTATCACCTTGACCGGTGAATGCGACTTTTGAGAGGACATTGACGATCACGCCGTGCTTGGATTGTTCGAGGGCTTGGCGGGTGTATCGAGTGAGGGCGAAGGCGTGGGTGAGATTTTTATCGAGGGAACTGCGGAATCTTTCTGGGGAGCGGGAGAGCCCCACGCCGTCGTTGATACCGGCATTGTTGATGACGCCATCGATGGCACCATGGGCATCGAGGACAGCGCGGACGGTACGGGCGAGTTGTTCGTCGTTCGTTAGATCCACTCCGAGGAAGGGGATTTTAAGTTCTTCGGCGAGAGCGTTTCCCTTTTCGGCGTTGCGATCGAGGATTACGGGGGTGGCGCCTTCGGCGGCGAGGGTGCGGACGGTGGCTTCGCCGATGCCGCTGGCACCGCCGGTGACGAGGTGGACTTGGTTTTTGAGTAGGAGGTTCACGTGTTCGGAAGTGAGGGGGTAGTCGGAGGACTTGGCTCGGATTGCAGCTGCGGAAGACGGGCTTAGCGGAGGTTGGTGAAGCCGCCGTCGATGTCGATGGCGTTGCCAGTGATGTAGGCAGATTTCTCGGAGCAAATATGGAGGGCTTGCTCGGCGATTTCGGCGGGGTTAGCCATGCGGCCGATGGGTTGGGCGGCGGAGAGTTTCTCAAACATGTCTTTCTCTTGGCCGGGATAGTTTTCGGCGAGGAAGTGATCGACGAAGGGGGTATGGACACGAGCGGGGCAAAGGCAGTTACAGCGGATATTTTTGTCGAGGAAATCGCGGGCGACGGTGAGCGTCATATTTTGGACGGCTGCCTTGCTCATGGAATAGGCGAAGCGGTCGGGGAGGCCAGTATTGGCGGCGATGGAGGCCATGTTGAGGATGACTCCACCACCATTTTCGACCATGGGTTTGATGGCGGCGTGCATGCCATTATATACGCCGCGGACATTGACGGCGAAGAGGCGATCGAAGTCTTCGGGGGAGGTGGTTTCGAGGGTGCCAATGTGGGCGATGCCGGCGTTATTCACGAGGATGCCGGGGGGGCCGTGCATGGCGAAGATTTCGTTGAAGGTTTTGTGAACGGCGTTGTGGTCGGAGACGTCGCAGGGGAAGGGGTGGGCGGTGTGACCGGCGTCGGTGATATCGGTGGCGACGCGGGTGGCGGCGGTCTCGTCGAGGTCGATGATCGCGACGTGGTGTTTCTCGGCGGCAAAGCGTTTGGCGATGGCTTCGCCGATGCCGGAGGCGGCGCCGGTGACGAGGGTAAGGTTCGCGTTTTGAGACATGGTGAACAGGTGACTGTTGGGAGAAACCACTTTGATCCTAGCCCTTTGTTCGCCGTTGGCGAACTATTCTCGTTTGGCTTCGCATTGATGAGACGCTGTCGCTCCAGCGAATCCCCGGGGAAAAGGCAATCCGAACGTGCGACCTTGGTAAAGGTAGTGGCGGCCGGTAGACTTGAGGAGATTCAGCGGCAAAACTGCGGGCTTCTCCGGACGGCGATGTGGTAAGGATGAATCGAAATGCAGATGGCTACAAAGATCGCAATATGGGTCACCGGCTTAATGGCGGCGGTATGTGCAGGTAGTGTCGCTGTCGGCTGGTGGTTGATTGGCGGCCTCTCTTTGGATTCAGGGTTTAGCGACGTCGAGCTATCGTGGCGGTCACAGTTGCCCGAGGGTGCCACTGAGGTGCAGGAGTGGAGTTGGGCCGATGGATTTCTTCCCGACTATAGCTACGTGCTGAAAGCCAAAGTATCGGAAGATGAGTTCTTTGAGTTCAATCGTAGGCTTGGAATATTGCTGAAAGCGTCAGATCGATCGTCCTTGGGAAAGGAGAATTGGCTCTCGTGGGATGCTCCCCCTTTTTGTGACGAAGACTGGTGGAACCCAACTGAAAAGCTTGATGCCACCTATGTGCGGGAAAGCGCCGATACTTGGACCTATTCGAAATATGAGAAAGGTTACCTATTCTTTAAGTCGTTGAATCATTGAATTAGTGGTATCGCTTGAGGAGGTGATTTGACTGGGCTTGATCGTTTTCCTCCGACTGGAAAGTGAGGCCTACAAAGACACGCCACGTTTCCAGGGGAGGAAATCATCTTGGGCGAGGAGGGTGGCTTTGGTTTGCGTTTGGCCGGAGGCGACTTGGAGGGCGAGTGACAAGAGCTTTGCGCCGGCCTGTTCGATCGATTGGCCTTCGGTGAGGATGGGTCCGGTGTCGAAGTCGATGAGGTCGGCGTGTTTGGTGGCGGTTTGGGTGTTTGAAGAGACCTTGATGACAGGAGTGACGGGATTTCCGGTGGGGGTGCCGAGTCCGGTTGAGAAGAGGATAAGATTGGCGTGGGCGGCGGCGAGGGCGGTCGTAGATTCGACGTCATTCCCCGGGGTGCAGAGGAGGGTGAGTCCCGGGAGAGCGGCTTGGCCCGGGTAGTCGAGGACATCGACGACAGGAGAGGTGCCGCCTTTTTTTGCGGCGCCGGCGGATTTGATGGCGTCGGTGATGAGTCCATCGCGGATGTTTCCCGGGGATGGGTTCATGTGAAGGGCTGAGCCGAGGGCTTCGGCGCGATCGGCGTATGCCTGCATGAGGCCAATGAATTTTTCCGCGACCTCGGGTGAGATACAGCGGTCGATGAGATTTTGTTCGGCGCCGCAGAGTTCCGGGAATTCGGAGAGGATGGCTTTGCCACCGAGAGCGACGGTGAGGTCGGCGGCGTGGCCGATGGCGGGGTTGGCGGAGATACCGGAAAAGCCGTCCGAGGCGCCGCATTCCACGCCGATGCTGAGTTTGGAGAGGGGGGCGGGTTTGCGTTGGAGGCGGGCGGCTTCGGTGAGGCCGATGAAGGTTTCACGAATGGCCTCGGTCATGAGTTGTGTTTCCGAGGGGTATTTTTGTTGTTCGAAGATGAGGAGTGGCTTTTCGAATTGAGGTCGGCGTCTGAGGATTTCTTTTTCGAGGAGGGCGACTTCGGCGTTTTGGCAGCCGAGGCTGAGGATGGTGGCACCGGCGACATTGGGGTGTGTGACGTAGCCGGCGAGGAGGCCGCAGAGAGTTTGGGCGTCGTCGCGGGTGCCGCCACAGCCGAGGCCATGGCTCAGGAATTTAACAAGCGCGCCGCCTGACTCGGATTTGCTTCGCGCGCGAGGAGGCGTTGGGAATGGAGTCGTGCGAAGATCGGAAGGGGAGGCGCCGTTTTTTGCGGCTTGGGCGAGAGTTTGAGCGAATTGTTCGTAGGGAGCGGCAGGGTGAGTGCCAAGAGCGCGGTTGAGGGCTTGGCGCATGAGGTCGACGTTGCGATTTTCGCAAAAGACCATGGGGAGCACGATCCATACGTTTGCGGTTCCGACGGAGCCGTCGGCCCGGTGGAATCCGTCAAAAGTTAGCTTGTCGAACTTGGTAATGTTAGGCGGGGTCCAGTCAGGGATCGTATTTTGCCAGGCGAAGGATTCGGCCCGATGGACGAGGTTATCGGTGGTGAGTGACTCGCCGCGGATGACGGGACGGGTGGTTTCGCCGACGAGTGTGCCGTAGAGGCGGACGGGGCCGCCTGCGGGGAGGTTTTCGCAGGCGAATTTGTGTTTCGCACCGACGGGGGTAGACAGTTGGTAGTGAATGTCGGCGACTTGGACAGTATCTCCTCGGGCGAGGTCGCGGAGAGCGACTGCGGCGTTGTCGCGGGGGTCTATTTTGATGGCACGGGGGGTGGGCACTGGGGGCAGTTTTGGGTAAGAGTGGGTAGCCTTGGAAGCGACTTCCCCACACCCTAACCCTTTGTCTGCCGTTGGCGAATTTTTCAAGTTTGGCTCCGCATTGATGAGGCGTTATCGGGTCAGCGAATCCCCGGTGAGAGGAAAGCGCAGGCGGAGACGGCCCGGAGAACACCGAAAATACTAGGATTATATTACAACGTGGAGGGCTTTGGGGAGGACCTCGATGGTTTGGGGGGTCTCAGCGGCGATAAGATCACCGTCGGCCTGAAGTCCCTGGATGGGATCGGACTCGATGCAAATATTGTCCACCTGCCAATGATTTACGAGGTGAGAAGCGTCGAGGCCAGCTTCGGGTTCATTGGCTTCTCCTCTTTGGAGTCCCATTACCTTGCTTGCGAGTTCGAGGATCCCGTCGATTTGGCCGGAGCGAATGAGGATCACATCGAGTTTACCGTCATCGATATCGATGGCGCGTGAGAGGACCAGTTTGCCGATACCGATGGTGCCGGCGTTGGCGACGGCACAAGCGATACCGCGTGATTCGACGACTTCGTTGTTATCCAGGGTGAGTCTGTAGTTAGCGACGGGAATTTGTTGGAGGGCCTTGATGGAGGCGAACACGTAGGCCCATTTTCCAAACTGGTTTTTGAGTTCGCGAGTGGCATCCTGGAGGACATCGGTCTCAAAACCGCACCCGACGCGAAGGAGAAAGTGGTGATTACCCATGCGGCCGACATCGACCGGGCGCGACTCGATGGTTTCGCCGGTCAGACGTTTGCAGGCGCGGCTGACAGAAGGGGGGACACCGAGTTCCTGGGCGACGAGATTACCGGTGCCCCCGGGGAGGATGAGGAGGGGGACCTTGGTGCCCGCGAGGGCTCCGGCGACTTCCATGACGGTGCCATCGCCGCCGAAGGAAGCCACCACTTCAGCCCCGTTTTTCACGGCTTGCGCTGCGTATTTCTTGGCGTCGCCGGGGTGATGGGTTACCGAAACCTGCCATTCGATTCCGACGGGGCGGAAGCGGTTGTTCAAGGTAGTGAGGAGAGCGGCGCGGCGTTCCTTGGCGGGATTGGCGACGACGTGGACGTATTTGGGACGCAGCTGCATGGACGCGGTGGTGGGACGAGAAGAATTTGGGGGAAGATACGCATTGTGTGGGTGATTTAAAACCATGAATCCCGATTAATCGGGAAGATGGGATGGGACGATTTACGTTGGAAGAGAGCGAAGCTTTGTTGGTGAATCTGGAGGAGGCGTTCAGCATGAGGAAGGGAGGGGGCGTGAGGGAGAGGCGACGCGGTAGGAAGGAGACGACAGGGGTCAGTCCTCCCTACCGATTGATGCGTCGAGGGGCAACCAGGTGTGAGGGATGTTTATTTCAGGAGGGATTGGGCAAAGGCGTAGGATTGGCGATCGTCGTTTTGGTGAACGGCGTCGAAGCGGGCGTCAATGCGTCGGCGAGCGCGTTTGCTGATGAAGGCGATGAGTTCGAGCAGTTCGGATTCTTTGTGTTTGCCGGGTGCTTCGAGGAGGTATTGGGCGCGGGCGACTGATGCGGTGAGCGCAAAGAGTTCGGCGCCGATTTCGACGAAGCGGGCGAGGAGCAGTTGTTGTTTGTCGAGTTTGGGGCCGTAGTGGAGCGTGGCGTGGAAGAGTGAGCGCGCGAGTTTTCGGCTGAGGCGGTTCACGTGACGGAGCTCTTTGCGGAAGGCGTGGTGGAGGGGGCGATTGTATCGTAGTGGGAGAGGAAGCCACTGTTTGGGATACCACCGGGCGTAGAACCACGCGGCTTTGATGGCGGCGGCGGCGCGTGTTTTGAGGGGGAGCGTCGAATTCAGCACGGGCGCGCCGATTTTGAGGTGGGGATCGAGGGCTTCGCGGGCGATGAAGAGGCGCATGATTTCACTTGAGCCTTCGAAGATTGTGTTGATGCGTGCGTCGCGAAGGAAGCGTTCGATGGGGACGGGTTTTTCGCCGCGGGCCTGGAGGGATTCTGCGGTTTCGTATCCGCGACCCCCGCGTATTTGCATCGTGTCGTCGGCGATGCGCCAAGCCGCCTCGCTACCCAACATTTTGGCGATGGCAGCCTCGATCCGAATGTCAGCATATTTATCCCGATCAACGAGTGAGGACGTGTAGAACACCATGGATTCCAGGGCGAAGGTATCGGCGCGCATCCGGGAAATTTTGTCGGCGATGGCGGCGTGTTTGCCGATGGGCACCCCCCATTGCTCGCGTTCTTTGGCCCAGTTGAGCGAGATATCGAGACAGCGATTGGCGAGTCCGGTGCACGCGGCGGGCAGGGTGAGGCGCCCGGTGTTCAGGGTGGTGAGGGCGACCTTGAGTCCTTTTCCTTCGGCGAGAATGATATTTTCCGTGGGGACGCGGACCTTTTTGAATTTGATGATGCCGTTGTAGAGGGCGCGGAGGCCCATGAAGTGGCAGCGATCGGCGATCGTGACGCCCGGGGTGCGGGTATCGACGATGAAGGCGGTGGTGCGGGTGCGTTGGTCGCCTTCCGGCGAGGGTGTTTTCGCCATCACGACGATGAGGCCGGCTTTGAGACCGTTGGTGCACCAGAGTTTCTCTCCATTGATGATCCATGAGCGACCGTCTTTTGAGGGGACGGCGGTCGTTTTGATGCGGGCGGGGTCGGAGCCGACCTCGGGTTCGGTGAGGGCGAAGGCGGAGATCTCTCCGGAGGCGCATCTGGGGAGGAACATCTTTTTTTGATCGGGGGTGCCGAAGAGGAGGAGGGGTTGGGGGACGCCGATGGATTGGTGGGCGGAGAGGAGGGCGGCAAGGTTTCCGCAAGTGGAGCCGAGGAGCATGGCGGCTCGGGAGTAATTGGTTTGGCTAAGGCCGAGGCCGCCATATTGGGTGGGGATTTTGATTCCGAAGGCGCCTAATTTGGCGAGGCCGGTGATGACGTGTTCGGGGATTTCGCCGGTGCGATCGATCTCATCGGGATTGACCTGGACGTCGAGGAAAGCTTCGAGGCGTTGGAGGAAGGCGTCGCCCTGGTCCCGGTCTTCGAGGGATTGGGCGGGGAAGGGGTGGATGAGGTTAAAGTCGGGGCGGCCGAAGAAGAGCGTGCCGGCGAAGGTATTGCGATTGGACGTGAGTTCGCGGGAGCTTTCGGCGAGTTCGAGCGCGGCGCGCTCGCCGTCGGACATCTTGGAGGTATCGATGATGGATTTAGGATTTTGGTTTGGAGGGATCGTTTTCATTTCAGGATTGGTGTATGTGAAAGGTTAGGTTGTTGGGGAGCATCTCGATGAGGCGAGGTGCGGGGGTGAACCGATCGCCGTGGATGGCTTGGAGTTTTTCGAGTGCGGATACGATTGCTGCGGGACCGAGGAGATCGGCATATCGGAGGGGGCCGCCGCGGAAGGGGGCGAAGCCGGTGCCCATGATCATGGCGAAATCGAGGTCATCGGGTGAAGCGACGACCTCTTCGTCGAGGGCGCGGGCGGCTTCGTTGATTAGGGGGAAGACCAGGCGTTGGGCGAGGGGAATGGGGTCGTCTTGATTTCGATCGGGAGAATGAGTGGGGAGGTAGGCCTCCGGAGTGGATTTTCGGTGATAGGAGTAAAAGCCGCTTCCGGATTTTCGGCCGAGGCGGCCGAGGTCGACCTGTTCTTTGATACCGGGCGGGAGCGAGAGGCGATTGGGGAAGGCATGGGCGAGGGTTTTGGCGACGTCGAGGGCGACGTCGAGGCCGATTTCGTCGAGGAGGCGAAGGGGGCCCATGGGCATTCCGAAATCGCGCATGGTGTTGTCGATGAGTTGTGCGGGGAAGCCTTCGTGATGGGCGTGGGCGGCTTCGAGGAGGTATGGCATGAGGAGGCGGTTGACGAGGAAGCCGGGGGTATCGCTGACGAGCACGGGTAATTTTCCGATGGATTGGACGAAGGAGAGTGTTGCTTGGGTGACAGCGGGGTGGGTGGTTTTGGGGACGACGACCTCGACGAGTTGCATTCGGTGGACCGGATTGAAGAAGTGGATACCGATGACGCGCTCCGGGTGGAAGAGGGCGGAAGCGAGGTGGCCCACGGGGAGGGCGGACGTATTGGTGGCGAGGATGGTGTTTGCGCGCGTGCGTTTTTCCAGATTCTGGAAGATTGTTTTTTTGAGGGGGAGATTTTCGGTGGCGGCTTCGATGACGAGATCGACGTGGGTGAGGGGGTGTGGAGTGTGCGCGGGGAAGATATGATCGCGGTGGCGACTTGCTTCTGCGGGCGTGAAGACCCGTCGGGCGACGGCTTCTTGGGATCGTTTGTCGATCGTGTTGAAACCCGCGGCGATTTTCTCGGGGCTAACGTCTTCGAGAGTGACGGGGAGATTCTTTGTGGCGAGCCAGTGGGCGATGCCGGCGCCCATGACTCCGGCGCCGACGACGGCGGTGCGTTTGACGGGGGGGATGGAAGTGGCGGGTTTGTTGAGGGTGGTTTTGGGGCAGGTGAGTTTCTTGGCTTTCTGCTGGAGGAGAAAGGTGCGGATGAGGTGTCGGGAAACGGGGTCGTGGGCGAGGTTACGCACTGCTTCCCGTTCCCATTCGAGGGAGCGATCGATGGTATGGTGGATGCCGCGGGTGGCGACTTCGAGAAGGGATAGTGGCGCCGGGTAATGGCCGCGCGTGCGGTTGAGGAGGCGCGCACGCGTCGCGCGGGCGATTACCCGGACGCCAATTCTGCTATGCAGGAGGGGAAAGTGTTTTTTGTTTGAGGGTTTGCCGTGCTTTATGAAGTCGCGGGCGGCGTCGTGGAAGTTTTCGTGATGGGCGACGGCATCGACGATACCGAGCTTTCTTGCGTGCGGTGCGGACAGCTTTTTTCCTGTGAGGAGGAGGGGGAGGGCTTTTTTGAGTCCGATGAGTCTGGGGAGGCGAGTGGTTCCTCCCCAGGCGGGGATGATTCCGAGGAGGACCTCGGGGAAGGCGAGCTTGGTGGCTTTATTGGCGGAAGCGATGCGATAATCGCAGGCGAGGGCGAGTTCGAGCCCTCCGCCCATGCAGGCGCCGTGGATGGCGGCGACGCTGGGGATTGAGAGGTGGGCGAGTCGATTGAACACGCGTTGGCCAAGTGAGAGGAATTCATCGAGTTGTCCGGGCGAGGCGTCTTGGAGACAGTGGATATCGGCGCCGGCGATAAAGATTTTGTCTTTGGCGCTTTCGATGATGAGCGCGCGGACGGCATGGTGATTTTGTTTCTCGATCCAATCGAGGTGGCAGCCGAGTTCGAAGAGAGTTTCCCCGGTCAAGACATTGGCGGTGGAATCGGGAGAGTCGAAAGTGAGGATGCAGATTCCATCCGCGGTGACGGTGCGCCGGATGTGGGGTGAGCGGTCGAGAAGGATGGCCGGGGGGCGGAGTTTTCTTGTTGGGATGATCCTCCGAGCGGGTGTGCGGTTGGTTTTAATGAGCGTCTTCATGATGGCAAAATTGGTGTCAGGTTTTTTCGATCCATGCGGCGGCGCCTTGGCCCCCTCCGATGCAAAGGGAGACCAGGGCGCGGCGGGCGAAGGGATTTTGATGAAGTTGGCGGAGGGCGGTGAGAACGAGCCTGGCACCGGTGGCGCCAACGGGATGTCCGAGAGCGATGGCACCGCCTTGGCGATTGATGTTTTCGGCGGGGATTTCGCAGATGGGTTGGTGATGATGGAGGGATTGGCGGGCGAAGGCCTTCGATCTGAGTGCTTTGAGGACGGCGAGAGTTTGGGCGGCGAATGCTTCATTGATTTCGATGATGTCGGCGCTATCGGGATGGAGACCGTCGAGTTCCAGGGATTTTGCGATCGCGTGGGCGGGGCCGAGCCCCATGCGGGCGGGATCGCATCCGGCGCTACGGCAGGCGAGGAGGCGTCCGAGGGGTTCGAGGCCGAGGGCGTGGGCGCGTTCTTCGGAAGTGACGAGGAGGGCGACGGCGCCATCGGTGATTTGGGAGGCGTTGCCTGCGGTGATAGTGCCATATTTCTTTTGGAAGACCGGTTTGAGGCGAGCGAGAGCCTCGAGGGATTGTTTCTCGCGAGGGCCGTTGTCGGCGAGGACCGGCGGGACCCGGTCGGGGAAGTAGACGGGAGTGATTTCATCGGCGATGAGGTCGTGAGCGGCGTGTGCTTTTTCATGTGAGCGGAGTGCGAAAGCATCCTGGGCGTCGCGTGTGATCTTCCATTCGCGAGCGAGGAGTTCGGCGGTTTCGCCCATATTGAGATTCGCGACGGGGTCGGTGAGGCCGAGTTTGAGGGCGACGAGGGGGAGAAAGTCGGCTGGTCGAAACGCGGCGGCGGCAGCGATTTTCTTTCCGGTAGTGCGGGCGCGGTTGAGCGTTGTGAATTTAGCGGCGGTGTTTTGTTTGAAGAGGAGGGGTGCTTGGGACATGGATTCCGTCCCGCCGACGACAAAGACTTCACCGTTGCCTGTATTCATACGGGCGTGCGCGGTGGCGAGCGCTTCGAGGCCTGAGGCGCAATTACGATGGACGGTGAGGGCGGGCTGGGAATCGGGGATGCCGGCGCGGAGAGCGATGATGCGGGCGATGTTGGCGGCATCGGCGGGTTGGCAGACGCAGCCGAAAATCGTTTCATCGACGATGACGGGATCGATTCCGGTTTTGGCGATGAGCGCGTTTACCGCAGACCGGCCAAGGTCGACGGCGCTACAATTCCCGAGGGCGGTATTGATTTTTGTGAAGGGCGTGCGAACGCCGTCGATGATCACGAGGTTTTTCATCGGACAATTGTTGGGGTTAAGGTGGTGATCGGTGATTTGGGGATTGGTTTCGCCGTTGAGGAGGCGTCGGGTCGGTTATCGACGAAGCGTTTTTCTTTGAGCTCTTTGCCGAGTCCGTGGAGGCGGCGCATCTCGGTTGGGCTATGGAAAGTGACTTCGTTAGGACGGATCTCGGTAGCTTTGAGGAAGCGTCTTTCGATTCTTTCGATCAGCTCGCGTTCTGACATGCGTCCTGTTTTGTGGACATGCACGAGCAATTCATCGCGTTCGAGAGGATCATCATCGACCTTACGAAGTTCGATTTGCCATGCACCGACGTGGTCGAGGTCATCGAGGATGTGTTCGAGTTCGTTGAAGTTAACGAGGGTGCCTTTGATTTTGTCCGAGTGAATGTGCCGGTAGTCGGAGACCCGGGAAATGTTACCGATGAGACGGGGGAGGGTGCGACCGCAGGACGGGCACTGTGAGTGGGTGAGTCCGCCGTCGATGAAATCTCCGGTGCGATAGCGAAGGACGACCGTGCCTCGTCCGTCGATGGGGGTGTAGGCGATTTCGCCCGGGGAGCCGTGTGGGAGGGGGGAGCCAGTCTCCGGGTCGATGATCTCGACGATGCCGAGATCGGGGAAGAGATGATATCCGGATGGTTCGCGGGAGGTGGACGGACATTCGGGCCAGGCCATTCGGGCTTCGGTGAAGCCGTAGGTCGCCATGACGTCGACGTGACCGGCTCCGAGCTCGGCGGCGAGGGCGCGCAATTTGCGACGCGCGCCTTGGGGGACTTTCTCGCCGCCGAGGACCAATTTTCGGAGTCTGGTGAGGGAGAGATTTTTTTCGGTGGCCTCGTGGAGGACGTGATAGATGAACGTGGGCATACCGATGAGGGCATGTGGTTGGACGCGATCGAGGAGGTTGAGGGTGGCATCGGTGCCGAGGGCTTTTCCACCGCCGGTGCTGAGATTAAAAACGGTGGCGCCAAGGCCGGCGTAGTGTGCTTGCCAGAAGGCGAGGTGAGGCGCGAAGGGGAAGAGATTGAAGTGACGAAAGTCGGGTTCGGTTTCGCCGATTTCCATGAGGCGGGCGCCGGTGGTTTCGAGTATATTCAGGTCGTGCTTCGTGTAGACAAAGGGGACGGGTGACGTGGAGCGGCCGGTGGTGCTTGTCATGAGGACGGGTCGGAATTCGTCATTGAGTTGTGCGGCGACACGTTTTTTTCCTTGGAGGAGAGCGCGGGCGATATTTTCGGGGCGTCGGGCGAGTTGGGCCGGTTCGGGGGCGAGGACGAAGTCTCGAATTTTCTGTGGGTGATCCTTGTCGGGGAGCAGATCTGCTTTTGATGAGAAGGGGATATGCCGGAGATCGTCGAGGGTCTTGAAGTGTTTCGGTGACAGTCCGGCCTCCGCGAAGACGCGGCGGTAGTGTTTGGAAAACGGAAGGACTTTGTGGGCGAGGAAGCGGCGGAATTGGGCGGCTTGGAGGGTGCTCGTGTGCCCGGCCTCGAGGTTGTTCCAGTTTCGGCTGAGCGTCTGTGATTTCATTGTTTTGTGTGGTTTTATGCGGCGTGTGCGGCCATTAGTGATTTGATCTTTGAAAGCTTTTCTTGGGCGGTTTTACGGCCGAGTTCGATGTATTTGCGGTGGTTGAGGTAGTCGTGCCATGCGCCGTCTATATCGTGCGGCGTGAGGACGACGTCGGCGTCTTTTGCGGCGTGATGGGCGAGGCGCAGTTGGGAGGCCATGGCGCTGCTTCGGAGGATGTCGACCATGTTTCCTTTGGCGAAGAAGTTGAGTTCTTTGTTGAGGCGATGGGTGAGGCGGCGGAAATGGTTTTTTGGTTTCGGAATTTTGTGAGGGTGGTGGGGGCGATGACGTTTTGATCGGTGTGGGACGGGGAGCGTGCTGACGGCGATGATGGCGTCGAGTTGAGGATTGTTTCTCAGGACCGAAACGGGGAGAGGGTCGGAAGCGCCGCCATCGACGAAGGACTCGCCGTCGATTTCGACAGGGACGAAGACGCCGGGGATCGCGATGCTGGCGTGGACGGCATCGAGGACGCGGCCGGATTGGAAGACCGCGCGATGGTGGGAGTGGAGGTTGGTTGCGACGATAAACAGCTCCTTATCGAGTTCTTCGAAGTGGATCTCTCCGAGGGAGCGGGCGAGGTGACTCTTTATTTTCTCGCCATGGAGGAGGCCTTTTTTTGGGGGGAAAGCGGGTTGGGCGAGGCGGAGGAGGTCTTTTTTCGAACTGAGTTCGGCCGCGAGGGCTTCGAGTTGTTCGCCGTTGTGGCCTGCGGCCCAAAGGGCGCCGATGTAGGCGCCCATACTGGAGCCGGATACAGCGTGGATGGGAATATTGTTCTCTTCGAGGATCTGGATGACGCCGATATCGGCGAGGGCTTTTGCGCCGCCGGAGGAGAGGGCGAGACCGAGGCGGGGTGTGGGGAGGGAGTGGGGCGGAGTATTGCTGTCGCTATCGGACAGCAAGGGGAGGCGAGCGGGGGATTGGATGGGGGTGCCGGGCCAAGAGACGAGGCGATACCACCAACCTCGAGTTTCTTGGGAAATGTTTCTGGTTTCCTTCATAAGAGGCTCCTGTCGGATTTTTCATCCGGCGATGACAGGCGCCTCCTCAATGGCAACTTAGTGCGTTTATTTTATCGTCGTGGACGACCGGCGATTTTAACGAGAGATGGTGGGTTGGGTTTTTAGTGTTTGCTGGAGGACGGCCAGTCATCGGCCGTTAAAAGTCAATACTTCGAGTTTGTGTGTGGGGTTGTTAGGGATTATTTATTCAGTTTCTTAGACAACTGAATCCCGAATGTATTCAAAGATAACGTGTAAAATAGCCTTTTCCAAGTGACAGGCAATCGATTGTGTATAAATGGTTTGTTAGTGATGCGGATACGTCTGTCGATTCATTTGAAGGGATACAAAAAGGCGGTGCCACGGCACCGCCTTTTTTTGGAAGACTGTCTTTGCCTTTGAGTATCAGGAGGACTGCTTACCGGATTTCTTGAGGTCTTCGACCGCTTTTTTGAGTTCGTCGACGAGGTCGCGGAGGTCGCGGGCGCCGGCATCGCGGGCTTTTCGAAGTTCGGCATCGAAGCGCTCGCGGACAGAGCGTTGTTCCCGTTCCTGACGTTGGCGTGCCTCGCTGGTGACCTTTTGTTGGACGGTTTGGGCGTGTTTATCGATTCTATCGGCGTGTTCACCCGCACCCGCGGCACGCAAGTGGCGTGAGGCTTCGGATAGGTGGAAGAGTTGGTGTTGTGGGGATGCGGGCTGCGCCTTTCTGGCTTGAGGTTTACCGGTCGGAGAACTTGAGCTTTGGGCTTTGCTGGCAGGGGCGCGTTTTTTCGCGACGGCGGCGGCGCGTT
>JBCDBW010000041.1:0-32586 GCA_039182965.1 Verrucomicrobiota bacterium | reverse complement strand
GTCGGTGGGAGGGCGGAGATCGAAGCAGAGAAGGCGTGGGAGGGTATTGGTTTTGGCGTCGGGTCGGCTCTGCACGATATAAAGGAGGCCGCGAGACAAGACCGGTGGGGAGAAAGTGTCGGGCGCCCTGAAGAGTTGGGCCTGAGCAAGTATTTTTGGAGTAGTGGTCAGAGGTTTCATCGTGAGGAATTCACCATGTTCGCCGAGGCAGAAAAGGATACCGGGTGTGGAGGCGGCGAGAAGATTGGCGCGGCCGAGCTGGAGGTTTTGGGCACGCCATTTTTCAACGCCGGCGTGGGCATCGTAGCAGACTAGGGTGGCGCCGGGAGAGGAAGAGCCATCGAAGCCGAAGAGGTGATTTTGGAAGAGGACGGGGGTGGAGAACTGGGCACCGAAGCGAGGGGCTTTCCATACGATATCGACAGAGTCATCGTCGTTGAATCGGAGTAGGGTGCCGCCCTGTGTGTAGGCTTCTGTGATGTAGGCTTGATTTTCGCCGACGAGGACCGGGGACGCGGCGTTTACGGAGGCATACACGTCGGCCCGCCAAGGCGTCGTGCTCAGGATCGATCCGTCGGCGGGATCGATTACGAGTAGTCCACCGTGAGGGGGTCTACTTTCGCCCCCGGCGAAGACGAGGATACGATTTTGGTTGTGGAAGGAGGCGGGAATGGGGGAAGCGTAGCTGGCTCCCCACGAGTGCCGGGCGGCCCATTTAGTTTGGCCCGAGATTTTGTCGAAGGCGACGACGGTGAGATTATCGCGGCCGCCGAGATTTAGGATGAGTAGTTCTTTGTGGACGAGGGGGGAGGCACCTTGGCCGAAAAAATTGTGAGGGGTGGCGAATTCGGCCCGGAGATCCCGAGACCAAAATATGTGTCCTGTCGCGAGTTCGAAGCAGTGGAGGACGGAATTGATCCCGAGGGTGTATGCGCGTGCGCCATCGATGGTAGGACTTGCGCGGGCGGAGTCTTCGATACCGAAATTGGTGATATGAATGGCCTCGTATTCGTAGCGCCAATATTGTTGGCCTGTTTCGGGGTGGAGACATTCGACGGCTTCGGTATTTGCCCCCGCGCGGAAGATATGAATCAGGAACGGGTATTTGACCACGGGTGGTGCAAAGCCGGGACCGCGGGAGATTTCCCACACGAGGGGAGGGCCGGACTCGGGGAATCGTGTGATGAGGGGGGATTCGACTGAGGTGAGGTTGTAGTTGGGACCGAGGAGGTGCGGCCAATCGGCGGTTACCGCGTCAGCGGCGAGGGGATTGGCGGGTTTGTGAAAGGTGAGCGTCTCGGTGGGTTTTGGATTGGGGGGATCTTCGCCCGGCGCACGGTGGGCCTTGGGGGGGTAGGGATCGTCAAAGGGTTCAGCGTGTCCACCGCGAGGGTGAGCGAGGGCGATGGCGAGGACAAGAGGGAGGGTGATTGGGGGGGAAAGGAGGGGGGAATTCTTCATCGTCATGGTGAGGGGTAGCAGGTTAAAGTGAAAATGATGGCGGATGAATCATTAAATTGTTCCTTGGAAGGGAAAGCCGCGGTTGTGACGGGCGCTTCGAGTGGAATTGGGCGGGCGGTTGCGGAGGCTTTGGTATTGAAGGGAGCAAAAGTGACTCTTGTATCGCGGAGGGAAGTAGTCTTGGAGGAAATGGCGGTGGGTTTGGGTGGGAGCGAAGTCGCGCAAGTGTGGGCAGCGGACGTGGGGCAGGACGGGGAAGTCGTTGCGATGGTAGAGGGGGCGGCGGCGCAGTGGAATGGTATGCTTGATATTCTGGTCAATGCCGCGGGCGTGGGTCGGGCATCGTTGTTGAGCACGGGGAAAACGAGTGACTGGCTGGCGATGTGGGAAGCGAACGTGATGGGGACGGCGGTGGCGAGTCGGGAGGTATTGAAGTTTTTTCCGGAGGATACGGGTGGGCACATTGTAAACGTGTGCAGTTTATCCGGGCATCGGGTACCGGGGCGTGGAGGTTTTTATGCGGCCACGAAATTTGCAGTGCGCGCGATGACGGAGGGGTTACGGCAGGAGATGCGGTTATCGGGGAGTCGGACGCGAGTGAGCCAGGTCTCGTCGGGGTTTGTAGATACCCCTTTGTTGGCTGATTACTTCAAGCACATGGGGACCACGCCCGAGGAAGCGGTGAAGTATCCGATGTTGAAGGCGTCGGACATCGCGGCGGTGGTGTTGGATTTGCTGGAGAAGCCGGCGCACGTGGAAGTCAATGATGTGATGGTGCGTCCGGCGGAGCAACCGTCTTAGCAGTCTGAGCCCGCACCTTGATGCCGCTGATGGCGGCGGGCGCTCGTAGTTCGGCCCAGGCGAACGATTGTTTTCGGGGATAGCCGTTGGAGATCTGTGCTGAGGGACAGCTGAAATACCTGACTGCCAAGTTCGGGGTAGATTTGACGGTATCGGGTGGTCGATCTCCACGAGAAAGGTGGGCGACCGTGCCTAGGGGCGAATTTGGTTTTGGGTCAAGAATCTTTTGGGAGGAGCGTTGCGGACGATGGAGACGATCGTCCCTACCGGAGAGTGGAACATGAGCGGTGCTCGTTCCTGGATACGGTCTCGCTTCTGGTGCCGAGGAAGATGAAGACAGAGGCGAGGGCGTGATCAACCTGGATTAGTTCCGTTCTGTTTGGGAATAGATCTCGCGGTTGAGTTTGAGGATGTAGGCCAGGGCGACGGCGGAGAGGAAGGTCATACCGGCGGAGAAAACGACGTCAGAGGCGAAATGGCCACCTTGGACGACGCGGGCCCATCCCATGACGATGCCGAAGGCGAGGCCGAATAGGAGGGAGGCGATGCGCCATGAGCGTTGGCGAAAGATGAAGTAGAAGCACATAAAGTAGAAGCCCATGGACGCGTGGCCGCTGGGAAAGGATTTGCCTGGGCTGGAGGCGTCGTAGGTGAGGACTTTTTCGTAGGCGTACTTACCGTCGAAAGGTGTGGTATCGCGTGGGCGTGGCCGGCCCCAGTATTCCTTGAAGATACCGTTGATGAGGAGGCCGGGGCCGAGGAGGAGGACGAGGAGGAGATAGATCGAGCGGCGGCGGTAAGGCTTGAGGGCGTCGATGAAGAAGCTGGCGACGAAGCCGACAAGGCCGAAGAAAGACACGATGAGGGCGGGGTGTTGTCCGTAGTCGTAGAGCCCGCGCCATGGTGCGTGATTCCGAAGGTGCCAGGTGTTCGAGACATCGTCGTAGTAGGCGCCGGAAGCTTCGAGGTCCCAGGGGTAGACGTGGAAGAGCCATGTCGCGATGCCGAGGAGGGCAAGGGGGACGAGGGAAAGGAGGGCGGGGCGCATGAGCTTTTCTTTGAAAAGAATGAGGAATTAGGAATCGAAAAGTGGTGGAAACAATTTTAGGTTGTGCGTGGGAGATTGGAAGGGATTGTTTGTCTATGCCGTTGCATTTATCGAGGAAAGATCGATCGAGGCGGGATTTTATTCGGTCGGTGACGGGCGGGGTTTTGATTGGGACTTGGGCGGCGTCGGCGCGGGAAGGTGGTGGGGATGAGGGTTCTCCGGAGGAACGCTGGGCGCTTTTAGCTGACACGCATATTGATGCCGATGCGGGCTTGGTGGTGCGGGAGACTTGTATGGCGGAGACTTTTTCGGAAGTGGTGGGGCAAGTCGTGGCGGAGGCGGAAGGCCTGGGATTGGACGGGGTAGTCATCGACGGGGATTGTGCGTATAACGTGGGATTGCGAGAGGATTACGAGACCCTAGTTAATTTGTTAGAACCTTTGGTTGCAACAGGGGTGTCGATTCACATGACCTTGGGGAATCACGACGATCGGGAGCGATTTTATGAAGTGTTAGAATCGGGAGAGGACGACGAGGATTCGCCTGTGGCGGGGAAGCATGTGAGTGTGATCGAGGGGCGGGTGGCGCGTTGGGTGTTGATGGATTCGCTATGGAAGGTGAACGAAGTTCCGGGGGAGATGGGAGGGGAGCAGTTGGGATGGTTGAAGAGTTACTTGGAGGAGGCGGGTGAGGGGCCGGTGATATTGGTGGGGCATCATTATCCGGAGGTATATCGGGACGACGTGATCGGGGGGGAGGAGAAGATTGAGATTGCGGGTTTGATGGATGGGCCGGCGTTTATGGAGATGGTGGCGGGCTTCACGAGTGTGAAGGCATATGTCTATGGGCACAGCCATGATTGGGGGTTGAAGACGGGTGCGGCGGGGTTGCACCGGGTGAACTTGCCGCCGACGTCGTATGTATTTAAGGAGGGGCGGCCGCGAGGGTGGGTTTTGGCGACGGTCGGGCGAGCGGGGATGCAGTTGGAGTTGAGGGAGCTGGGTGGGGGGGAAGTGGAGATTCGGGAGCTGGGGTGGAGGTAGGTTTTTTCGGTTAATCGGTTAATCGGTTAATCGGTTAATCGGTTAATCGGTTAATCGGTTGGGCGGTTGGTCGGTTGGTCGGTTGGTCGGTTGGTCGGTTGGTCGGTTGGTCGGTTTGGCTCGGAGGTTAGAATATTGGGGTTACATGCGATTGGGGACTTGGATGCCGAGGAGGTGGAGGCCTTTGGTGAGAGTGCGGGAGGTGAGTTCACAGAGGAGGAGGCGGGTGGCACGGGTATGGCCTTCGGAGGTGAGGACGTGGCAGTTTTCAAAAAACGCGTGGAAATCGCGCGCAAGTTCGTAAAGGTAGTTGCAGAGGTGATTCGGGCTGTGGTCCTTCAGAAGAGCAGGGACCACCTCGGCGAAGCGGGAGAGTTTAAGGGCAAGTGTCCGTTCGGCGGGGGCATCGAGGATGGCTTGGTTTCCGAAATCCGGGGTGGTATCACCGAGTTTACGGAAAATGGAATTCACGCGAACGCAGCTGTATTGCAGATACGGAGCGGTATTACCTTGGAGTGCGAGCATTTTGTCCCATGAGAAAACGTAGTCGGTGAGGCGATGCTGGGAGAGTTCAGCGTACTTGACGGCGCCGATGCCGATCATTTCGGCGACGGAGTCTTTTTCCTCTTCGGGGAGGTCGGGATTTTTTTCTTCGATGATGGCGCGGGCGCGGGTGACGGCTTCGGTAAGGAGATCGTCGAGTTGTGGGGGATCGCCTTCACGGGTGCGTAGCATCTTGCGATCGGTTCCGAGGATTGAGCCGAAAGGGATGAAGACGAGTTCTGCGGTGATGCCCATTTGGCGTGCAACATTGAAGATTTGGTCGAAGTGCAGGGATTGGGGGGCGCCGACGACATACCAGATTTCGTCCGCTTTGAATTCGTTAATCCGGTGTTCGATGGTGGCGATATCAGTGGCGGCATATCCGAAGCTTCCGTCTGTTTTACGAACGATACAGGGGGCTTTGTCGGCAAGGGTTTCGTCGTCGGGGAAGAAGGCGCAGATGGCGCCATCCGACTCTCGGGCGATCAGTTTTTCGATGAGCTCTTCGGTGAGGGACGGCAGGCGTTCGTTGTAGGCGGACTCGCCGAGCCATTCGTCGAAAGAGACGTCGAGGCGAGTGTATATTGTGTTGAGGCCTTTGTGAGATAGATCGACGGTCTTTTTCCAAATGGCGAGGTTCTCGGGATCGCCGGCCTGGAGTTTCACGAGTTCGTCTTTGCATGCTGCGTTAACGGTTTCGTCTTCTTTGGCGAGCGCGTTGACTTTTTTGTAGAGGGCGACGAGGGCGCCGATGGGTTCATTCTCGAAGGTGGATTTATCGAGGTGATTTTTCCAGCCATAGAGGATCATCCCGAATTGCTTGCCCCAATCGCCGATATGGTTGTCGGTGATGACGCGATGGTCGAGGAATCGCGCGATGCGGGCGAGGGAATCACCGATAATGGTTGAGCGGATGTGCCCGACGTGCATTGGCTTGGCAACGTTCGGGGCGCTGAAGTCGATGACGATTCTTTCCGGAGACGGGGCGGGGGTGACGCCGCAACGGTCGGGGTCTTTCAGGAGGTCATGGAGGTGGAGTTGGAGGATGGAGGTGCGGATGCGAAAGTTGATAAAGCCGGGGCCGGCGATTTCGGGGGGATTGGTGAGGTCATCCTGGTCAAATGCATCGATGATATGCTGGGCGAGATCGCGCGGGTTGGTCTTGGTGCGCTTGCCGAGGACCATGGCGACATTGGTTTGGTAGTCGCCGAATTTAGGATCGTTGGTGGGGGAGACGGCAGGCGAAAACTTGTCGGGGAGCTCAATGCCGATTTTTACCAAGGCATCAGTGAGGCGTTGGGTAATTTTGTTGGGGAAGGTGGGCACGTAGATCAAATTAACAGCTAGGAATAAGCGATTGGCAATTGAGGTCGGCGCGGGGCGCTCGTGTACGAGTGGTGAGGCTCGCACGGGTGGTGGTGAACTCAGGTGCGGGAGGGGCGTTTGGCGAAAGTGGCGAGGATATCGGTGGCGGACTGCGCATCGGCGAGTTCTTGGCGGATATCGGCGTTGTTGAACATCTTTGCGATGGCGGCGAGAGTTTTTAGGTGAAGTTGGTATTGGTCTTTGGGGACGAGGAAGAGGATGATAAAATTAACGGGAATGTTATCAATGGCGCCGAACTCGACCCCTTCTTTGGATCGGGCAAAGCCAGCGACGACGCTCTCGATGGATTCGGAGAAGGCATGTGGGATGGCGACACCGTAACCGATGCCGGTGCTGATTTTTTCTTCTCGTTCTTTTAGGAGTTGGAGGATGGCATCTTTATCGGCGCCGACCATTTGGCCGTGTTGGTCGAGGTAATCGACCAGTTCGACGATGGCGGGCCAATGCTCGGTTGCTTGGAGATCGGGTAGGATACGATCTGAGGAGAGTAGATTGGCCAGATTCATGCGGCGCGTGGCGAAGGGATCATTCGGCGTCTTGGTATGATGTCCTGCCAGTCCCCTCACACACTGTTGGATTGGTAGTATATGAAATGCCCCGGTTCACTCGGAAGAATAATCGATTGCGCTATCTACTGAGCCGCCGTTCGCGTTTCCTCATGCTCGTGCAGGTCTATGAGGGGTGGAGGATAGCGGGTGGTGGGAGAATGGCAACCGGAAATTTGTTGTGCGAGAGAGATAGTTAAAATGATAAGACACTGATAATGAGTAGCTTGAGGAGATGGGGGGGCGTGAAGGAAAGCGGGTTCGTGGCCGTCGGAGCGCGGGGGCACCGTTTCTTGAACTAGCGAATGATGCCGAATTCGGCGCGGCGGTTTGCGGCGGCGTTTCCGGGGGACGCGGGCATATCTTCGCCGAAGGAGACGGTATGGACACGTGAGGGGTTGATGCCTTGAGCGACGAGGGCGGAGCGGACGGCGAGGGCGCGTCGTTCGCCCAGTTGGCGATTGTATTCCTGGGTGCCGGTGGAATCGGTGAAGCCGGCGACGATGACGGTATTGTTTTTGCCTTCGGATTTCAGGAATTGTGCGACAGCAGAGACTTTGGCGAGTTCGGTGCCGGAAATATCGGAGCGGTCGAAGCCGAAGTAGACGGGGGCAAAAAGGTTCCGTTGAACATTTCCGCTGCCGGGCCCGAAGAAGGAGACACTTTCGTTTCGGCTGGGGAGGGCGATGGCTCCGGGGTCGCCGCCGCCATACCAGTCGCCATCATTCTGGCCGCCGGTGCCGGCGCAGGCGCCGAGTACGGCGAAGCTTGCTGCGGTCAGGGACAGTCGAAGGATGTTCTTGACTTGGCTGGTGCGGGATTGCGGTCGTGGCTTTGTCATTCCTGTCGTCTAAAAGAGTGCTATCGTGTCCAACTGGGTTCTGATATGCGGCCCATACCGCTGATGACCCGATTGGTGGCCCCAGTCTCGACGTCGAGCATGTAGAGGGAGTTGTTTTTGGTGTAGATGAGGTGTTTGGAGTCGGCGCCCCAGGCGGGATCTTCCGCGCCGCCTGAAGCGACAATTTGGGAGTTACGGGTTTGGAAGTGATAGACGGCGATAGCGTTGGAGCCACCGGAGCGGACGGTGAAGGCCAGGCGTTGGCCATCGGGGGAGAGTGAAGGTTCTGTGCAGAAGCCGTATCCAACGCCGAGGCGTTGAGGCGATCCGCCGGAGGCTGAGACGGTGTAGAGTTGGGGATTACCGGTGCGATCGGAGACAAAGATGATATGGCGGCCATCGGGGGACCAGGTGGGCGAGGAATCGACGGCGGGATGTTTCGTGATTTGGCGGGCGCTTTTTCCCTTGGCATTGGTGACGTAGATTTCCGGGTTGCCGGAGAAGCTCATGCTGAGAGCGATTTTATTGCCATCGGGAGAGAAGGCGGCACCGCTGTTGGTTCCTGGTGAATTGATGATGCGGGAACGTGCGCCGGAGACGAGATCGATGAGATAGACATCGGGATAACCGCTTTGGTAACCGGTGTAAACCACTTGGGAGCCATCGGCGTTGATGGCGGGGGCGGCACTGATGGCGCGATCGCGAGTGAGCTGGCGTGAATTGTTACCATCGTAATCACAGAGGAAGAGCTCTTTGGTACCGGACTTGGTGCCGACAAACACGATTTGGCTAGTGGCAATTCCCGGTTTTCCGGTGACGGCGAAGACGATGTCGTCGGCGAACTGGTGAACATTGCGGACGAGTTGTCCACTACTATAGGAGCGTTTGAAGAGTTCTTTTCCATCGGGTGAGAGGAGGCGGCCGTTGATGGTGTTACCGGAAGCGGAGCCTTCGGCTGCGAAGGAGCCTTGCGGGGTATTTCGGAAGCGAAAATAGCCGGCGGCGGTGAGATCGGCTTGGAGGAGGTTGGTGGCTTGTGAGCCGGTGTCGCCGGTGAGTTTTTTGACGGCGAGTGGAAAACCGCGGCTACCTTTGATCGTGATTTCGGGAGCAGGTTGGGCGGGGGCCGAGGACAGAGAGGCGAAGAGGGGGAGGATAAGAAGGACGGAGAGTCTTTTGGCGGCGGTATTGCCGGGGGGCGTGGATAGAGTCCCGAATTGAACGGAGATCATGACACTTGGAATAGGCTGAGCGCAGCGGAGCGGTGCCGACAATATAGGAGGGGGCTCATTCCTGGAAAGATGGTGGTAATTACTTCAATCAAGCTGAAAGTTAATAACAACGGAATAAGTATCATTTGGGATGGTGTTTGGCAACGGCACAATTTTGGTGACTGAGTCGATTGCGGTTTGAACTGAGCCGTCCATGATTTCGTTGCCTGAGGCTTGGATGATACGGGCGTCAGCGATGGATCCATCGCGTTTGATACTGATGTGGGCTTTCGTTTGGAAGGCGTTGGTGGCGGTGGGCAGGGACTGAGGTTGGCGCCAGTTTTTGTGGAAGGCGTCATGGATAACCTGGTGATACCAGCCGAGGTCAGGAGGACCGACCGCGGGGGCGTTAGAGGCCGTGGGTGCGGGATTAGATGAAGGCGCGGAACCGGGGCTGGTTTCTTTGCTACTAGGAGACGGCAATGGAGGGGGTTCCGGATTTGGCGAGGCGGGCTGAGGAGGAGTGGGTTTGGGTTTTGGGGCTGGAGTGGGTGTTTTGACAGGGGTGGGTTCAGGCTTGGTTTGGGGCTTTTTTGGGGGTGGTGGCGGAGAAGCGGGTTTGAGCGCGGGGACGGTTTTGGAATCGGGCTTGGGCGCCGGTTTGAGAGCGGGTTTGGGATCGGGTTTTGGGGTTGGGCCGGGGGCGTCTGCGGGAGCGAGGACGGGGGCGGTTTCTGTTTTGGGAGCTGGGGTTGGAGTGGGATTTGACGGTGGCGGGGTGACCGCGGCGAGTTTTGGGATGGGATCGGGTTTTGGTTCGGGGTTGGATGGCGATTCGGGTGGGCGGACGGGGAGGGCGATATCACTCTCTGGATCGTTATCCGGATCGACTGACCTGCTGAAGGGAAGCTTTTCTTTTGGTTTTTTTGGGGGTGGGGTCGCCGCGATTTGTTCGAGGGCGGGATTGGTGTCGACCCAAGTGACGTCTGCGGGATCGACGGTAAGTGGCTTTTCGAGAGCGGCGACGAGCGGGGCGGTTTGGGCATCTGACTGAAAGACGAAGGTTCGAAGGATCAGGAGAATGAGGGCGAGATGGATGAGGAGAACGAGGACGAAGGTGACGGGGAACTGGCGGTTCTTTGTCATGCGAAACGAGTCGAGATGCAGTTGAGGATCGGGCGGATTGGGCGACGGTTCAACCTTCTGGTTTGGTGACGATACCGACTCTTGTGATCCCGGAGGCTTTCAGGGCGTCCATGATATTGACAATTTCCTGGACGGGAATTTCTTTGTGGGCGCGGATGACCACGGCGAGGTCGGGATTGCCTTCGTGGAGGGCGAGAAGGCGACCGGGCAACTCGCTGAACGTGACGGGGGAGCCATCGACGGCAAGGGCAAGACTTTGGTCGACGGAAACCACGAACACGGCCGAGGGGTCGACGGCTTCGCGCGATGCTTTGCTGGTCGGTATAATGAGGTCGGCGCTTTCCGCAAGGAAAGGAGCGGTAATCATGAAGATGATGAGGAGGACGAACGCGAGGTCGAGCAGTGGGGTGACGTTGAGCTCGGAGAGGGTCGTGAGAGAATGCTTAGAGGCTTGCCGACGCATTTGTGAACTAGGAGGAACCGGTTTTTTGGTTAGCGGCTGGTTTTTCGTCATCGTCATCACCGAAGAGGATATCTTCCAGCGGGTTTTCGCCGGGCTTGCTGCGGAGACCGGTGATGAAGTCGTCTTCTTCCTCTCCGACTTTTTCCTCTTCCCGAAGGTCTTCGAAGGGATCTTTGAGCTGCTTGTCTTCCTCGGCTTTCTGTTTGAGCAATGGTTCGGGTGTGTGTTTCTCTTCTTGTTCGTCGGTGTCGAGCGCCGGCTCGGTCCCATCCATCGTCGAAGCGGACGACGGTGGGTCAGGGAGATCGGTGGGGGCGGCGGCCTTGTAGGAAGATGGTGGCGGGAGTTCGTTCAGGTCTTGTACCTCTTCGAGAGCGGGAGAAACTTCCGATGCGGGACTGACATTGCCTGCGATGGGTGTGGCGGGCGTTTCCGCCGGGGGTGGGCTGTAATAGCCTGGGGGAGGGCTTTCGGATTTGGGTTTGTCGATCCCGTTGACTTTGCTATCGGAAGTGGGATTTGGTTGGGAAAAGGATTCTCCGACGGGTGGAAGGGGGGTGGGGGAAGCGTTGGGAGTCGGGGAGGCGCCTGGGGTGGCGCCGGCGGTTGCGGTCGATGTCGTGGGAGGGGTTTGGGGAGTTGTTGAGAAGTTGTCGCGGTAGCGCCTTTCGAACGCAGACGTGAGTTCGGCGACAAAATTGTCCATTTCGGCGAGGAGGGTTTTGATATTGTTGATCAGGAAATTGTATCCGAACATGGCGGGGATGGCGACGAGCAAGGCGATGACGGTGGTGACGAGCGCGGCGGAGACGCCTGGGGACATATCTTGAAGAGATGTGGCGGCTGATGAGCTTGCGATCCCGGTGAAAGTCTCCATTACGCCCCAGACAGTGCCGAGCAGTCCGAGGAAGGGGGCGCCACTCACGGCGGTGGCGAGGAAGGTCATTTGGGTTTCGAGGCGGATGCCGACTTCTCCGACGGCGCGGTCCATCGCGTTCGTGGCGCTATTAATTTGCGAAGGGGTGATTTTTTTTCCGCGTTCGACATTAGCGATAAATTCCTCATCGAGGTCGGAGGAACCGGTGAGTTGGTAGGAGAGTTCTTTACAGCCGGCCCGATAGACCCAGTAGACTGGGGCATTTTCGAAGCGGATGGAATCGGAGTAAATATCGAGGGGTGCTCGGGCGGTGCGGAAGGTTTCGAGGAAGCGGGTGGTGGCACGGCGTGCCCGCGCGACGGTGACGAATTTGGTGATCATCACGGCCCATGAGAGCGTAGAGAGGAGGAGGAGGATGGCGCAGACGATTTGACCGGGGAGATGGGACTCCTGAATGGCGTAGACGAAGGCGCTCCCGAGGACGGGGACGCCGGAGAGATGGCAGGCCGCGATACCCATAGACGCTTAGATTATTTAAGATACCACAAAAGTTAAGATTACTAAACTTTTTGGAGTTTTCCGCAAAATGGGCAAATGGGCAAGCTATTTCCCGTCCAGCGTGTCGCTGGACCGCCGATACTGCTGGTGCGGCGGGTTCCATTTCAGTTTGGTTTTCTGCGGCGGGGGGGATTGCGGATGGGTGGCAGTCTTTTGGGGTTTTCGGATGGCTGGTGATTTTGAGTTACCTGAGGTTCATTTGTAGGCGTGGCGCGAAAAAAATGGACTTGAAAAGACTATCCGGAAAACCGGCAACCAGTTAACTTAGAATTACAAACAGAACGCCTTCATTGGTTTCAAGTCACTCATCACGCAGTTCTGTCTGAAGATTTAAGCACCACACACATCATGGGAGCATGGGGCATTCATACATTCGAAAACGACAAGGCGATGGATTGGCTTGGCGATTTTCTCGACGATCCTTCAGAGGCGAAGATTCTTGACGCTTTTTCTGCGAGATCGACAGTGATTCAACCAAGTCTGATCGGGAGATTGATGGGCAGGAAGCCAGAGGAGTATCCGGCGGAATTGGATGGCGAGGAGGTGTTAGCAGCAGCGGAGGTCGTTGCCACGATGTCGGGTCGACCAGCAGCTTCGAATCCTCAGGAGTTGAAGGCCCCTCCGAGATTGTCTCTTAACTCTGAGACATCGACCAAGGCATTGGCGGCTATTGGTGCGATGGTGGCCAATTCGAATTTGAAGGATTGCTGGGAAGAGACCGACGACTTCGAGAGTTGGAATGCAACTGTTCAAGACCTTCGGGAACGCCTTGAGAGAGAATAACAGGACAAGGCGTCGCTCTCGAGACCTGTGCCGCTGTGAGTTCAATTCGTCATGAACATTCCGTCGTTGACCCACTGTCGAAGGTACGCTCTCGGGAAGGATTGCGATGACTTCGACCTTCTCTGAAGAAATGAAGAAGCCCATCAAACCGATCATTGGAGCAGTCGCCCTCATCTGTGCAGCGATTGGTATGGTTGTGACTGTCTCTGGATCGGAGCTTGCAGAGGCGAACGAGCCGACCCCGCCAATCGAAGAAAAGGTGGTCAGTCTCACCGTTAGGATTAGGGATGCAGTTGCCGCACAGCTGAAGGATCGTGACGCGAAAATCGAGAGCGACGAGTTCGGATTGAGTTGGCATCCGGCGATCCCGAAGGCCGGAATAGCACTGGCGGTATTGGGCTTGATCGGCGGAGCCAAATCGCGACAAGCGAGGAAAGAATCGAGCGTTTGCGATCTCGGCTGGTGGCATTGGAGTCGTTGCGCTCGCATGGCAAGCCTTGATGAGCGGTCTTGGAGCAATCCTGTTTATTGTTATCGTTTTTACTGTTCTGAAATCAATTGGCTCCGATCTATCGTTCTGAAACCAACCCACAGCAAACAGGGCGGTGGTCGACATTCGGTGGCCTGCTTTGAATCCTCTTGATTACTCCAGCTACAACCTTTAATCCGAAGTTGGAGGTGCGACTGCTGCAGCCAGCACGGACCTTTGGTGTTCAAAGAAAAACAAGAGCTGGTATGAAGCAGCTTTCTTTGACGATCGGTTGTCTTCTCGCGTTATCGACCCTCAGCGCTGAGGAGGACCAATTTGTAGGAGCTCCCGAGGGTCAAGTCTACATCTACAAACAAGATGGCGATACCCCCCGTGAGATTGAGATCTTTTTTCCGAAGGATCATGACCCAGAAACTACGACGGTTCCGGGCATCATCATGTTTCATGGGGGAGGTTGGGGCGGAGGACATCGGAAACAGTTCCGCAGTCTTTGTCATTACTTTTCCACGAGGGGACTCGTCGCTGCGACGGTGACCTACCAACTGGCAGCAAAGGCCGGCAGTGACGAAGCCAAAGGAAAGGGAACAGGATCCCGGAAGCGCGTCTGCATCACGGACGCGAAGAGTGCCATTCGCTGGTGCAAGCAGAATGCTGATGGACTTGGCATCGACCCGCGGAGAATTATTGCAGGGGGCGGATCGGCCGGAGGCCATATCAGCTTGCTGGCAACGACTAACCCCGGGTTGAACGATCCCAGAGACCCTGAAGACTATGACACGACCGTCGTCGCTTACCTGTTGTTCAATCCGGCGCTAAGCGCCGGAGATTCCCAGGATTCGGAAGTCGACTTCCTGCAACACGTTGGGGTTAACCTTTCACCGGCAATCGTATTTTTTGGAAGCGAGGACAAGTGGCTGAAAAACGGGTGGAAAGCTGCGGGCGCAAAAGTAGCCTCGCTCGATCTTGCCGACTCAGTAGAGGTTCGGATCGCCGACGGTCAGGATCATGGTTTCTTTAACAAAGAACCGTGGATGGATATTACACTGATAGCGGCGGACAGGTTCTTGCACGACCTCGGCTATCTCAAGGGTGAACCCACCTTGTCATTGCCTGCAACGGGAGAGAAGCTGAAGGATCTGCACAAGACGGTGGACCCAGCTCGTTGACCCGCTTGAGGCACCTGCGAAGTTTTGAACTAAATGAAGCATCCGAGAAGATGAAGATTCCGCAGAAGAACGCGACCGCACCCGTCCTATCAATTCTGGCGATCGTCAGCCTACAGCATTTGGCGTTTGCTCTGGAGATTGGGAGTGAGGTATCCGTGGAAGCCATCCGTGAGGCTTGATTCATTCAGGGAACCGCGCCGGAAAGGTGGGAGGAAGGAACGGTCTACAGTCTGGAGTGTTGGTCAATTTGGTGCGGCCCCTGCGTTGCGGTGATTCCACACTTGGACATGCTTCACGAATAATATCGGGATCAGGGTTTGGTCGTCATCGGCATGACCGTCTTGGAAGACGGCGAGGACAAGGTAGAGAAGTATGTCGAGTCGACCGGAGCTTTTGTCCAGAGCATTGAGGATGATGAGCCGCTGACCTTGGCTGCAATGGGAATGTCGTCATTGAGTTTCGAGAGAAACGAGGGGCTGATCGCTGCCTGCCGGACTGGCACGCTAGCAGAGGTCAAGGCATGGTTACGCCAAGGTGCTGATGTGAATGCTAAGGGCTCGATTGGTGGTTTAACTGGCCTCCACGGGGCGGCCGGAAGGGGAAGCCTGGAGGCCGTCCAATTCCTGATCGAAGAAGGTGCGGACGTGAATGCTCCTGACACGTTCGGAAACACTCCGCAATGGTTTGCCGGCAATCCGGAAACGTTTGAGGCACTCATCGATGCTGGCGCAGATCTATCCATAATGAGTGACGGCGAAACGGTTCTTGACTGGGCCGGCCGAAAAGGGTTCGACTGGAATGCAAAGGTGCTTCGCTGTCATGGAGCGAAGACGGGTTGCAGCTCTTCGGTAGAGATGAACCAAACACCCGCGCCGTGATCGATGCAATTCTGTCGCTGCTGTCGAACAAAGGAATGGACTCAAGGACTGATTGAGGGGCCCCCACACCTTACTAGGGATTAAAATGAAAAGAAACCTGTTACTAATTGCAGCGCTATTAATCTCATCACTATCGCTGAGCGGGGAGACTATTTCGCTAGCCGACGGATCCATCACCTTTGAGGCTCCTGACGACTTCAAGGCTGTTCCTCAAGAGATAATTGACCTGAAGTATCCTTCATCCAGCGCGCCCAAGTATGTCATCGGAAATGAATCGGCAGCGACGACGATCGCATACGATTTGAAACCCCACGACATTCCGCAGGATAAAATTGAAGAAGCGAAAGCTGAGTTTGTGCAGATGTTTCCAAGAGTTATTCCAGGGCTAGAGTGGAAAGAGAAAAAAGTAATTACCCTCTCGGGTAGGAAATGGGGTTATTTGGAAATGACCTCTCACGCCATTGATACGGACATTTATAACATTATGCTCTTTACGGGATACAAGGGGCAGATGCTCATTTTCAATTTCAACTCGACGAAGGAAGAGTTCCCGAGATACGAGAAAGCTCTCCGAGAGTCTCTAGCGAGCATCTCGATAAATGAGTAGTAGTATCCGGGAGAGGCAACGGCTGGCGCTGCGGTTCCTAATGTGGCTCGGTTTGGTAAGGCCATTTGTCGTAGACTATGATCGCTTGTCGCCGGGCAACCAGGAATGACGTCACCCTCTTCAAGGAGGTTCGCCTGAGGGCTCTCAAGGAGAGTCCTGATGCATACGGTTCGACATACGAATCGGCCATGCAGCGAGACCAACGATCGTGGGAAGACCAGCTATGGTCGACCACGTCAGGAGGGGACCGAAATACTCAGTTTGCCTTCAAGGCTGAGCAGTGCATCGGCATTGCCGCTTTGTATCGCGAGCCATCTGCTTCATCGGGTGACATTATCATGATGTGGGTTGACCCCAGACACCGTGGTTCTTTCGCTGCGTTCTCGCTGGTGGAGGGTCTTTTGAGTTGGGCGAGGGATTCTGGATTCGTTGCCGTTTCTTTAAACGTCACTGATACCAATGCGCGGGCAATTAGATTTTATAAGAACCAAGGATTTCGCGATACAGGTGAGAAGGTCGCAATTGACGTTCGTCGTAATCTGAGTGGCATCCGCATGACCCTGGAGTTGGACTAGCAAGGAAGGGCTTAATGATGTTTTCAATCGTTCCGGGTCGATTGACGTTCCCAACTGGAATCTGCGGTCTCGTCTCGAGAGCTGCTCTTCCTTTCACAGGTAGCAGGCTTAACGAATTCGAAGCCGTGCAAGCACTTCACAATACTTTTTCTGACGCTTCTTGCTTTATTGCGGCTACGGCGGCCATTCGGGCGCAGGAAGCGGTATTATCGTGTGACTGGCCAGCTTCGGCACGGATCGAGATCTCCGCACCTGCCATCAGGAATGGAAGTCATGCTAACATGACCTAGGCCATCGATTTTCGCCGAAACGGCGACGTTGATTTTTTCGATCAGCTTCATTGCGGATAGACTCAACAACACCGATAAATCCTTCGTAATCTGCTCCGAGGACCTTGTGTCTATCGCACAGGACTTAACCGATTTTGAAGGGAATCAGGGGGCTAATGAAGTATATGAAGTGGGAGGTGTGGGTATCATGGACGACGAATAGCAGCTGAATTTCGGGATGAAGCGCGAATACAGGCCCGTAGATATGGTGTTCGAAGGGGAAGCGTTTACGGGGAAGTGCATCAGCACCTCGCTTGGAGTCGTTTTCAATTCACGACCCAGAGTCTTTGATTGTGCATCAATTGTCCTTTCAATTTGATCATAAAATTCTAGTGTTGAATGCGGACGTTCTCGCATTCGCTATGAAATCCATCGCAGAGAATGTCTCCCCGGAGAATCCATGAAAACAAGTGTTTGGTGTGCATTTTGCTTTCTCTGCGAGTCTCTGTTTGTTCCTGCAACGCAAGCGGAGGAGATAGCCCTTGCGAGCGGGTTTGATTATCCGGTGGGGGGATCGAAGGCAGAAGGGTTTTATGTTCGTCACGCTTTTCGGGTGGGGCTTCGCACGGCGGAAATTTGGGAAGGGATTCATGGTGGAGACACCGATCTCGGCGAACCGGTTTATTCGATCGCAGAAGGTACGGTCGTGATGTCTCATGGTCCCGGGGGACGCTGGGGGGGAGTCGTTATTGTTCGCCATCGATATCGAGATCACGATGGGCAGATTCGGTTTGTCGATTCGCTTTATGCGCACGTGCGCAATCGTACGGTTCGAGTGGGTGATCGCGTGGCGCGGGGACAGAAGATTGCTGAAATAGGGAAAGGAGAGAACGATCGGCTAGCGGCTCATCTTCGATTTGAAATCCGAAAAGACCTTTCGATCGGGTTGAATTCTTCGGCGTATCCCAAGGATTTAGATCATTACCATTGTCCAAGGACCTTTATCAAAGAGAGGCGATCAGTGGGGCCTTAGCGGGCGGCGTCCGGTCGAGGGGCAGTGGATACGGTGTAGTTCTTCCAAGTCGTTGGGAGTGAAAATTATTTTCTGGTTTGTTTTACTTCGTCACGATTATCGCGCGCGGCCGGCAGGGTTGAGCCCTTGAATTGGTTAGTAGAGAACAGACGTGGAGAGTCTTCAGGACAACAGTTTGGGCACGGCGCTTCTGGGAGACGGAACACCGTTGCTCCTTTTCACGGGGCTGAGCCTCGTATTGTCGGGTGTTTTTGCGCTATTCCTAGCCAGCACAGGAGAATTTCTACCCCAGGATTCGTTGTATTTGCAGATGACCGCACGGGCTTTGTGCGGCTATTATGAAGGACGTATTCTTGATTTTATGGTTCATGACCGGGCCGCGTTCGGCGGATCGATCATTGCTGTTGGGTCCATTTACATGTGGCTTGCCTACTATCCGCTTCGTGAGGGTGAAGCGTGGGCATGGTGGGTATTTTTGGTGAGCGGCATCTTGGGCTTCGGCAGTTTTCTGGCTTATTTGGGATACGGCTATCTTGATCGATGGCATGCGGTTGCGACCACTGCCCTTTTGCCCGTGTTCATTGTTGGTCTGGTTGTCGCATTTCGGAGCCTTCCCAGATCCGGAAGATCGATTCGTTGCCTTTTCCGCCGCCAGGAGTCTCGGTTGCCGGGACGGGGAGAGATACTGTTGCTTCTGACGTCGGCTGGGATGATAGGTGCGGGCTTGACCATCCTGTTTGTTGGGATGACTTCAGTATTTGTGCCCCAGGACTTGGAGTTCATTGGTGCAACAAAAGAGGAACTCAATGCGGTCAGTCCTAATCTTATACCTTTGATTGCGCATGATCGCGCCGGCTTCGGTGGCGGCCTAGCAACTACGGGTATTGTTGTTGGTGCCTCGATATGGTGCGGAAAGGCTTCGCTGAGCAGATGGCAAGTGTTGTTTATCGCTGGTTTCGCGGGTTTCGGATGCGCGATTGGTGTTCACTATGTCATTGGATACACCGACTTTATTCATCTTGCTCCCGCTTGGATTGGCTTTGCTTTTTTCATGATGGGCATCGTGCTTCATCGCTGCGAACTGCAAGGTAACGCGAGGGCTGATCGGATGCCGGGCCCAGGGGATTGATGGATCTTGGATTCATCAGGGTATGGCAAGTGTGATTATTGGTTGGTGGTTCGGCATCCTTCTCTGCACAATGACGGGTGAGTATCCTAGTTGAGCTAGGATGTTCCGGGGATTGGTCCAAGAACTTGGAACGTTTTTTTGTATGGTGTCTTGTGGACGCTTGAGTGCGGCAATTTGGTTCTTACTGGAAGGAGTGATCGGGTTTTTTGATGGTGATGGTTTTGCGGACTGGTCTGGCATGCTGTCGTGCCAGCGGAGGGCGGGGGCCGTTGAGTTCTGCGATCTAACGCGCTGGACTTACAGGATCGGGGGCAGATCGCCTTTATGAGGCTGGAAGCGATGATTGAGGTTCGTCTTATCGGAGTGAATTGCCGACAGTCCGACCAGTCATGTGACGGTTTGGCACCCGGGCATAAAGCCGTATTGGGCGAAGCGGTGTTTTTCCTTGGAGTGTTATTGGGGTGAACTGGGGTATAAAGTGCGAGGTGTTTGATGGGAAGCGGTTGCGGTCGGGAGGCTTAGATGGGGGTTAGAGGTGCTTGCGATGGCAGGCGAAGCGGGTGAAGTTTTGGAATTGTGATGCGCCAGGCACTGGGAGCAAAACTCAATGAGAGCGGCTTTGTCGTGCGCGATGAGATCCTTTCGCTGGAAGCGATTGAACAGCTCCGGTCTGAGGTGGATAGGGTGCTTGCGGGCAGTACTTCCCGGGGCGGGGCACGAAATGCGTTAGAGTATTCGGCACGGTTGCGAGATGAGTCGACGCACGGAGTGGTAGCGGGGGTTGCTGAGCAGGTGCTTGGATCGGGGGTTCGTCCGACGAAGCTGACCATATTCAACAAGACCCCAGAGGCGAACTGGTTGATTCGATGGCATCAGGATTCGACGATCACGGTGCGGGAGCAGAAGCAGGTGCCTGGATTTGTGGGATGGTCGGTCAAGGAAGGGGTTGTGCACGTTCATCCTTCGGCTGAAGTGTTGGAGGGAGTGTTGGCATTGCGTCTTCATTTGGATGATACGCCGGCGGAGAACGGTGCCTTGCGGGTTTTGCCGGGGAGTCATCGGTTCGGGGTGCTTTCACGTGATGCGATTCAGGCGAAGCGTGAGGAGATCTCGGAAGTGACCTGCGAAGTGCCGCGTGGCGGGATGATGTTGATGCGGCCGCTTTTGGTTCATGCGTCGGCGAAGGCTTCTGTGCCGCGGAACCGGCGGGTGCTGCATTTTGAGTATAGTGCGAAGGCGTTGCCCGGGGGTTTGGAGTGGGCGTGATCGTTTGGCGGAGTAACGGGTCTTGCTTGTAGTGCGTTTTTTTGGAAGACAGGGCTGGAGGGGGGTGAGAAGCCGGAGGTGGAGTATTTGCGGGGCGAAGGGAAGAAGACGGATATGAATTTGGTGAATTTGTTTAGGAATCTGTTGGTGCTATGGGGGGAGAGGTAAGAGAAGGAAGGGTGGCGTTGAGGGAGCGGCTCCTTGGGGAGACCACGCCCCACCTCGCTTCGCATTTGTGGAGGGGGAGTTTTTTGGATGGGGGAGTGGAGTGCGCTTGGAGCGGGGGTGGTGAGGAGCGTCTTGGGGGTTTGGCGCGTCGGAGGCCACGCCCTACCGGACTATGGTCCGGGGGAGGGGATCAGGTTTTTCGGGGGTGGGTGCGGGCATGGAGGAGGAAGGCGATGCCGAGGGCGATCATGAAGAAAGAGTAGAATTGGCCGGGGTTGAGGCCGAGGATGGGGGATTGGCCTTTGTCGATTTCGCGGAAGAATTCGACGCCGATGCGGGCGAGGGCGTAGAGGATGAAGAAGGTGCCGGCGATAATGCCGTAGCGGAGGTTTTTGTATTTGAGCCGGATGAACATGATGAAGGCGAAGAGGAGGGCTCCTTCGAGGAAGGCTTCGTAGAGTTGGGAGGGATGACGCGGGGTGAGGTTTTCCCGGAGGGCGTCGGCGACGGCGGAGTTATTTTTGGATGCGTAGAGGAGGTGATTGACGTCTTGGTAATCGCCGGGAGCGGCTTGGGCGGTTTGGTAGTAGAGCGAGGGGTTATCGTGGAGTTCGTTGGGGAATTGGACTGCCCAGGCGACTTGGGTGGCACGGCCATAGAGTTCACCGTTGATGAAATTGGCGATGCGGCCGAAGAATACGCCAATGGGACCAACGCAGACCAGGTCATCGGCCAGGCCGGCGAAGGAGAGGTTTTTGATTTTGCCGTAGATGAGCACGAAGAGGAAGAGACCGAGAAAGCCGCCGTGGCTCGCCATACCGCCGCCGAGTATATTGAAGAAGGAGAGAGGGTTGGCGAAGAACTCCTGCCGGTTGTAGAGAAGCATATAACCCAGGCGACCGCCGAGCATGACGCCGAAGAGCGCGGCGAAGACGATGAAGTCGGCGACTTGGTCGGGTTTGAGTTGGGAGTATCCTTTGGCGGCGAGTTTTTTGAGGACGAGATATCCGCAAACGAAACCGAGGACGTAGGCGAGGCCATACCAACGGGGGCCGATAGTATCGGTGATTTTGAAGACGAAGGGGTCGAGGTTGTGGAGGTAATACGCCAGCATGGCTGTCGAATCAGGAATTTCGATTTAGGGATTAAGGATCGGGGAAGAAGCGAGCGAGTGGATTTGGGTTTTAGTCATGCGGCAGATGCGCCAGTCGGGGAGGATTTGGGCGCCTATTTTTTTGTAGAAGTGAATAGCATTTTCGTTCCAGTCAAGGACGGTCCATTCGAAGCGGGCACAGCCGCGTTCCTGGGCGATCCGGGCGAGGCGGGTGAGGAGGGCGAGGCCGAAGCCTTGGTTTCGGAATTGGGGGGCTACGTAGAGGTCTTCGAGGTAGAGGCCACGTTTGCCGGCGAAGGTGGAGTAGTTGTGGAAGAAGAGGGCGAAACCGGCGGGAGTGTCCTTGTCGGTAAGGGCGAGGAGCGCTTCGGCCGCGGGGGGATCGGCGAAGAGGGCGTCGTGGAGATCGGCTTCGGTGGCGTGGACATCGTGGGCGAGATTTTCGAACTCGGCGAGTTTGCCGATGAAGCGGTGGATTGAGGCGACGTCGTTTGGAGTGGCGGGGCGGATGGTGGGCATGCGGAGACCAGGGCGAGGGTTGAAGTTTTAATATGGAATCAGGACGATCCAATGAAGGGAGTCTTAGGAAGGTATGAATGGCACACTGTGGACGAGTGGAAGTTATGTCCACCTTACGCTAACTCTCTTCCCGCAGCGGGAGTGGAAATCGGAGACCGCTTGCGGTTTGAACGGTTGGGACATGCGAAGTTCATTTTTCGGTTGGTTGGGTACGGTAAGGATGGGTATGGTTAACGGGATGAGTTTGACGGGGTGTCAGGTATGGGCAAAGGGTAAATTTCGATCACGGAAGGGGGGAGTGGGATTGGATCTCTTGATCGGTTTGGGGATCGTGGCCTTGCTGTGTGTATTGCTGTTGCCGGTGTGGCAGCGGTGGTTATTGCGAGAGAAGGCGGAGGTTTTGCGGGCGGATTTGGTGGCGATTGAGCGGGCGGTGGCGGAGGCGGCGCTTCGAGGGCAGGAGGCGGCGGGAGCGGCCTTATCCTTTGATGAGTATCGCAAGTATTTGCAGGATGAGGACCGGGTGAAAGGGGTTGGTCGGGATCCGTTTGGAGAACCGTATGGAGAGCAAGTTGTGGATGAGGTTCCGGTGGTGCCGGTGGGAGCGTATGATCGTCTGCGGGTGGTGGTTCCGGATGTGTTTTGGGCGCCTTATCAAGTGCCAAGGACGCACGCCCTGGAAGGCGCAAATGGTGAATGACGCTTGTTGATCAGCGAAGTTTGAGGCGGGGGGGAGAAGTGAGATCGGCTTTAAGGCCTTAGGCTTCAGGCTTCAGGCGGAGGGAGACGGTGACGGGGATGGATTTTGAGGTGGGGGTATTGGATATCTCGGCGACGGAATCGACGGGGACGAGTGGGTTGAGTTCGGGAAAGTAGCCGGCGACGGCTTTTCGAGGCAGTTCATAAGGGACAGCGAGAAAGTCCTCGACTTTGCGGATGTGACCGCCGGATTGGTTTCGGATGGAGAGGGAGGCGAGCGGTTGAATGTCGCGCTCTTTCATATCTTCTGGATTCATGAAGAGGAGGCGACGTTCGTTTCCGATGCCACGATATCGGTCGTCGAGTCCGTAGACCGTCGTATTGAACTGGTCGTGACTACGGATGGTCATGAGCATGAGTTCGTCGTCTTTGACTTGGGCGGAACTGAGCGGATTCACGGTAAAGACGGCCTTACTGGAAGCGGTTTTGAACTGGCGTTGCTTGGCGGGGTTGGCGAGGTAGAAGCCCCCGGGCTGGCGGACGCGGGTGTTGAAGTCCTTGAAGCCGGGGATGGTTTTTTCGATCAGGTTCCGGACGCCGTCGTGGTTTTTGGCCACGTCTCGGAAGTCGATAGTGGCACGTTTGCCGAGTGTGGCGGCGGCGAGGCGGGCGGCGATCTCGGTTTCGCTGAGGAGATTGTTCGAGACAGGTTCGAGATTACCTTGGCTTTGGTGGACGACGCCCATGGAATTCTCCACGGTGGAGAACTGGGGTTGGCCTTCGTCGTCGAGGTCTTGTTCGCTGCGGCCGAGGCAGGGTAGGATCAGCGCGGTGGAACCGGTGACGACGTGGCTGCGGTTCAGTTTGGTGGAGACGTGGACGGTGAGGGAGCAATTTCGAAGCGCTTGCGCGGTGAGGTTGGTATCGGGTGCAGCCTGAAGGAAGTTTCCGCCCATGGCGAAGAAGACGGACGCGTCGCCGCGATGCATGGCGAGGATGGAATTGACGACATCGTGACCGTGTTCCCTGGGCGAGGTGAATTTGAAGACCTGATCGATGGAATCATGAAATGCGGGTGGCATTTTTTCGAAGATGCCCATGGTGCGATCGCCTTGGACATTGCTGTGGCCGCGCACGGGGCAGAGGCCGGCGGAGGGACGTCCGATGGCGCCGAGCAGGAGGTGAAGATTGACGACATCGCGGATGGTGGCGACGGCGTTGTGGTGTTGGGTGAGGCCCATGGCCCAGCAGGTGATGAGTTTTCGTTCTCCTCGGATGATTTGCCGAGCGGTTTCCCGGATGGCGGCTTCTGTGAGGCCGGAATGCTGTTCGATATCGCTCCAGGAGACGGTTTGAATGTGTTGGACGAACGCTTCGAAGCCGGTGGTGTGGGTTTTGATAAATTCTTGATCGAGGATGGCGCCGGGTTTTTGTTCTTCGAGGTCGAGGAGGGCGCGGCTGAGGCCTTGGAAGAGGGCTTGATCGCCATTGAGGCGGACGCGGAGGTGAGTCGAGGCGAGCGGGGTGGCGACGCCCATCATGCCTGCGATTTCCTGTGGGTGGGCGAAGCCGATGAGTCCGGCTTCTTTCATGGGATTAACGGCGATGACTTGACCACCATTCCGGACGGCGGCTTGCAAGGCGGAGAGCATGCGGGGGTGGTTCGTGCCTGGGTTTTGACCGACGATAAGCAGTGTTTCCGCGGATTCGATATCTTTCAGAGTGACGGTGCCTTTTCCGATACCGATGGTTTGGCCAAGGGCGGCCCCACTGGATTCGTGGCACATATTGGAGCAATCGGGGAGATTATTTGTGCCGAACATGCGGACGAAGAGTCCATAAAGAAATGCGCTTTCGTTGACGGTACGACCAGACGTGTAGAAGATTGCGTGATTGGGATCCGGGAGAGCGTTCAGTTCATCGGCGATGAGTTTGAAAGCGTCGTCCCAGCTAATGGGTTCGTAATGGTCGGATCCGGGGTGCAGGACGACGGGATCGGTGACGCGGCCTTGCTGTTCCATCCAGTAATCGGATTGCCGGGCGATGTCGGTGATGGAGTGTGTTTTGAAGAATTCGGGGTCGACGCGTTTGCGGGTGGTTTCCGAAGCCATGGCTTTGGCACCGTTTTCGCAGAATTCGGTGGCGGCGCGGTGGTCATCGGGATCGGGCCAAGCGCATGAGGGGCAATCGAAGCCACCGATTTGGTTCAGTTTGGCCATACCGGCGGTGCCTCGGGCCAATCCGGCAAGGCGATAGACATGACGCAGGGAAGACGTGACCGCTTTGAGTCCGGCAGCGTATGTCTTGGGCTTGCCGACTTTGATACCGGTATGCTCAGCGGGTGGTTCGGCGTTGGCGAGCTCGTTGATTGGGGCGTCTTTTTTCATTTGCTACCGTGCGGCTAGGGCGGGTCCAGCGAAGTAATGTAGCACGGTGGGGCGGGTGGCGTCCATTCATGACTGCCACTTCTCCCAGAGAGCGTCGAACGCTTCGAGCGTGGGTCCGTGAGGTTCGTCACCCTCGCGACCGACGTAGATCGAGAAGACACGGGAGCCTTCTTTGTCGTAGAAGGCGCATTGCCAAGTGTCGTTGCCGCGGAAGGGTTTTTGGATGAGATAGATTGCGCCGAGCTGGTCGGGTTTGAGGTGGCCGCCCCAGGCGTTTTCTTCGGCGTCGATATTGTAGTATCCCCGTCCGAACTCGCCGGGACCGAGTGGCCCTGGGATTTCGAACACGCTTCCGGAGGCGATGACGATGAGGAGAGGATTCTCCCAGGTTGTGAGATCGGCCCATAACTCCTCAAAGGCGGACGGTTCAATGCGGAGGCTCATTCCGTCGGGCAGTGCTTCGACGACGGCGGCTTCGGACACATTGTGTTCTTCGGCCATGATTCTAGGGAGCGTATCCGGGTTTTCGTTGATGGCGTCGATAATGGCGACCTTTTCTTCCGGGGTGAGGGGGAACACCACCGGGGCGTTTTCATTGGTGTTGGAGGTATCGTCTGCGGCAAGAGAGATCTCAAGGGGCAGCGGCGTGGCCCATGCAGCCACAACGGCGCCGGCAAGAGCGGCAGTCAGGGAAGGACTCATGGAAGGTGCGAATGTGAATTTCATTAGGAGAAAGGTCGTGTAGCCGGCCGGGAACGCTAGCGGGCTGTTGTTATTTCTTTTGGGTGTGTGTGTGGCGCGCGATTTTCGGATCGCCGGAATCAAGATGAGAAGAGCGACGCGACCGGGTCTTGAGAGACTTCTTTTTCAGGTGAGGCTGTTGAGGAGGGGGATTTAGATTTGGGAGTTGGCTTGGGGAGGCAGCAGAGAAGTATGGGATGAAAGGGTAAGAGCTTGCGGGTGGAGTTCAGAGGTTTTAGACTTTTTGTTATTTGGTATGAATTTGGATTCAAAAGAGATTCCTCATTTGGTTGTTCGTGCCTTTTTGGAGGTGCATCGGGTATTGGGACCTGGATTGCCACGGGAGGCATATTGTGAATGTCTAGCGCGGGAATTCCGGATGAAGGAGTTAGTATTTGAACAGGATCATGCGATTCCGATTATGTATAAGGACGAGCCTTTGAGGAGTAAGCTGACGGTGGATTTCCTGGTGGAAAATCAGGTGATCGTTTGTGTGCAGGTGGTGGACGAGACCTTGGCGATTCACAAGGAGGCGGTGACGAACTATTTGAAGTTATCGGGATTGGAGGATGGATTCTTGGTGAACTTTAATGTCGCTGACATACGGAAGGGCATTAAGCGGTTGATTCTCTCTAGCGAGCGACCGCCGGTGGCGGAAGGGGTGTAGCGTTTCGCTAATCGCGGCCATTGGTTTTTTGGGTGCGTGTGAGTGGAGTGCCCGCAATATTCCCGTGACCAGCTATCATTAGGATCCAAGTATTCGTCGGGAATCTGGCCTTATAGACTAAAAAAATGGGGGGCAGGACTCCTTCCCTGAGCCCTGCCCCCCTGGTTGCGGCTGTGTTAACTCCTCAGACACGGCCCGATAGGGCGTGCCTGTACCACAGGAGTAGGGAACAACAGGACTGGCAGCCCTGTCTCCTTGCACGATACGTATGAGCGTGGCAGGCGGGCGTGTATTTCGCAGAAAATGGCGCGCGCGGAGAGAGGGTGATTTTGCGGGACGAAGGATTTGGCTTCCGAAGTCAGACTCTGAACTTGAACCGAGCGTGGGTCGTTGACCGAAATGCAGTCATTCGGTGATATTTTAACGGCGGAAGTCTTGGGTTTCGGTGGGAAATGGGTCTTTGTCGACGGCCGAGTTTAATCGGACTCTTGAAGTCCGAGATGAGTCTGTGAAGCGCTTCAAAGGGAGATGGAGGAATTCTCTGGAGGACACTTGGAAAGGGGCTGGATACGAGCACAAGACGGTGCCGGGGTCATCTTCCTGGATGCGGATGGTTTTTTTGTGCGGGACAAACGGCGGGTCCTGATTAGGTTACGAACATGGCATCGGCGAACGATTTGACGGAAGAGCAGAAAGCGGGGTTGAAGGCGTGGGCGGACGCGGGGGAGACCTTGGGTGCGATTCAGGCGCGGTTGCGGGACGAGTATGGTTTGGCGGGGCTGACGTATTTGGATGCGCGGCTTTTGCTGGCTGAGTTAGGCATTTCGTTGAAAGGAGAAGAGAGGAAGACCGCTGGAGAGGAAGAAGTGGGTTCCACGCAAGCTGGCGATGCCGGGGGAGGTGGGGAGATTTTGGAAGGGGACGTGGTGAGTGACGAGGTGGCGACGGCCGGTGGTGAACCGGGAGAAGCTGTGCAGAGTGAGTCAACGCCGGCACTCGGTGGTGGCAAGGCTTCGGTGACGATGCATGAAGTAACGCCACCGGGCATGCTTGCGGCAGGGAGTGTCACATTCGGAGATGGGGAAACGGCGGAGTGGTATTTGGATCAGATGGGACGATTGGGATTGGATCCGACAAAGGAGGGATATCGGCCGAGTCAGGAGGATGTGGTGGCGTTTCAGGATGAGTTGCAGCGATTAGCGACGGGCATGTAGCCGGCGTGGTGAGAGACCCGTCGCGTACTTGTTTGGCGTGCGCTCCGAGTGTACTGCTCGACACAGATGCATCCTTAGGGGTTGTTCTCGGCTGTGGTCCTTTGAAGACAGGTGGTAGTGGAGCGAGCAGTTGGCTTCGGTCGGGGGGGGGTCGCGGGTTGGGCGCGCCGTGAGCGGTGAGGATGATGATGGATGCAAGGGGCGTAGGGGCGGTCGCCTTTTGAGCACAAGGTATGGGACGGCGGTGGGCTTGACGGCGGTCTGAGATGGAGGGTTTAGGATCATGAGACGGATGCCCAAGGTGCCGCGTTGACAAACGGAGTAGGATCGGGGGATGAAAGCTGCTTTTGTGAGGGCGCCGGGGCCAGCGGAGTCGATTGAGTATGGTGATTTGCCGGATCCGAAAGTTTCGGGGCGAGAGGTTTTGGTGCGGATGGGGGCGGTGTCAGTGAATCCGGTGGATACGTATACGCGAGGGGGCTTGATGGAATGGGAATTGCCCATGCCGTTTGTGGTGGGCTGCGACATTGCGGGGACAGTGGAGGCGGTGGGGCCGGAGACGACGCGTTTCAAGGTGGGAGACCGGGTGTGGGGATCGAATCAAGGTTTGTTAGGGCGTCAGGGAACATTTTCGGAATTGGCGGCGATTGACGAGGAGTGGTTGTATGCGACGCCGGAAAGCGTGAGCGATGAGGATGCGGCGGCGGGGTCATTGGTAGGGATCACGGCGCATTTAGGGTTGGAGTTGCGAGCGGGTTTGAAGACCGGGGAGAAGTTGTTTGTTGTGGGAGGGACGGGGGGTGTGGGCTCGTCGGTGGTGCAGATGGCGAAGGCAATGGGTGCCGTGGTGTCGTGTTGCAATGGGAGTGATGAAAAGTGTGAGATGGCGAAGGGTTTGGGAGCGGACGACGCGTTTAATTACAAGACGACTTCGATTGCGGACGGCGTGAAGGCTTTTGCGCCCGGGGGGTTGGATGTTTACTGGGAGACGCGCCGGGAGCCGGATTTTGAGATGGTGATGGAACTGATGGCGCACCGGGGACGGGTGGTGGTGATGGCGGGGCGGGCTGCGGTGGTGCCGTTTCCCGTGGGGCCATTTTATTTTCGTGAGTGTTCGATGGTGGGTTTTGTGATGTTTCGGTGTACGCCGGATGAGCAGCGTGCATGTGCGGATGATATTAATCGTTGGCTTGTGGGGGGGCAGTTCAAGCCGCGGATTGATCGCGTGATGGATTTATCGGAGGCGGCGGAGGCGCATCGGTTGCAGGAGGCGGCTACGGTGGGGGGTGATGGGGGGGTGGCGGGGAAGATTGTTCTGCGGCCTTGAGCAACACGCGGAGAGGTTGGATTAAGATTGATTATCCAATGATGAAGTCTTGCGGGGAGGCCGTCCTCGCTGCGCCTTGAAGGCGCGGCAGGTAGCTTTCGCCCTACTGATGGCTTGGTGTGGTGAGGGGGCGGGTGTTGGCGGAGACTACCGCGGAAAGGAAACGATCTGGAGGATGGTCTTTCTCGGCTTCGTGCTCTTTAGAAGAGACCCTTTTGGAGGGTGAGAGTGGATTTTCATTGTGTTCTTTTTGGCAGGGGATCATACTTTTCACCCCTTTTGAGGAGGCTCCAAAGCTCTCACATACAACGAGTAGTTAAGAAAAGTTAACAGATTGGAAGGCGCGCTATGAAGACGTTCGCGATGGTTCTATTGCTATTGGTCTTGGTCTCACTCGAAGTAGAGGCTGGGTGGTGGAGGGCCTCTCATCAGGGGAGGGATGCTCATACTCAGGATTCGAATGGGACGCTGTATTTGGATCGGTCCGTTGCCCAGCCGCGGCAATCCGCCTCTGTGAGCGAGGAAAAGCCGGGGTTGTTCGGAGGATTGTTTCTCAAGAAATCGACTGAGACGCAACCATTGGGTGGAGCCCCTATCGCTCGGTCGGTTGCACCTACGACGCAGCGTTTGACGCCACGTTCAGTGCAGGCTGCTGTCGAGCCCACCCCGCAGAAGAAGAAGTCAGGATTTTTTGCGACGCTGTTTGGTAAGAAGGCGGAGAAACCCCAGGTGCCGCCGCATTATCGCCCGAACTCGATACAAGAACCAATCAAGGTTTACGAAGGGGTTTTGGCGCAAAGCAATCGTTCGAACACGAAGGTGGTAATTGATGTCTCCAAGCAGAGGGCATTTTTGTTAGTGAACGGACGAGTGGCGATGGATTCGCCGGTGTCGACAGCGCGGCGCGGCAAGTATACTCCTCGGGGAACGCATTATATTGGTGAGCGAGTGAGGACCGGCAAGATTTCGACGATTTATCATGTGGGGATGCCGTATTGGATGCGTCTTGGCAATTCCTTGTATGGGGTGCATGCGGGTTATTTGCCGGGCTATCCGGCATCCGCGGGATGCGTCCGGCTTCCGATGGAAGGGGCGCGGATGATATTTGATCACACGCGATCGGGGACGGTCGTCTCGATTCAGAATCGTTGGAGTGGCTATGCGGCTGCCGTTAGCGGTTATGAAGGGGCGCCGGGCTATCGGGTGGCTGGCATGTAGGATCCCGGGGCGATCCCGTTTGGAATAAATAATTGGGAGTGGGGGAAGCCATCTGTTGTTTGGAGGCTGGCGAATTCCGGGGATGGGCTGTTTCGGTGTAGAGTTTGTTCTCGGGAACTTCTTTTTTGGTAGAATTTTCTTGGCGGCGACATGGTCCTGCGTTAAATGTTCATTTGAACACTTTTTAGAGAGATTTGATTATGAGTGAGATTGAAAATGAACCGACATTGGCCGTTTCGTTGACGGTGAAGGATGCGGGTGCAGCTTTGGATTTTTATGTGAAAGCGCTTGGAGCGGAGGAGTTGTTTCGGATGCCGTCGCCGGATGGAGGGGTGCCGCACGCGGAGTTTAAGATCGGGAATACGCGGCTGTATATTTCAGACGAATCGCCCGAGTGGAATGCAATGGGTTTGCCGGAGGGGATGCGGGCGCCTTGTTTGCTGTCGCTTGCGACGGACGACTGTGATGCGTCATTCCAGCGGGCAGTGGATGCGGGGGCGAAGGCCTTGTTTGAGCCGGCGGATCAGTTTTGGGGGATGCGGGTGGGGATGGTGTTGGACCCTTGGGGGTATCGGTGGTCGTTTCGGCAGTTTCTTGAAGAAGTATCTCCCGAGGAGATGATGGCGCGGGCGAAGGATTTGTATGGGGGATAGGAGGAAAGAGAGGGACCTGAGTGCGGATTTGACCGTTAAGAAAGAGAGTGCCTGGGGAAGCGGGTGCTGAGAAAAGGTGGTCACCCGATTTCCTAGGGAATAATTCATTGGCGACCGGGAGAGTCCTACGAGATCACAAACTCAAGCGGTCGTGAAAAAAATTCAATCATGGATCGTGCTGCTTGTCGCAGGCGCGCTTTTGATTGCCATCGCAGGGGTATTCCTTCCTCATCCAGATACTAGGGGAAGGGCGGAGCTTTCTGCAATCAAGCTTGAGTCGATGGTATGGTCTTCCGCACCTCTTTCCCAAGCGATTGACGATGTAAATCGGCAATTAGAAGTGAGTGGGAGAACGAGATCACGGGTGATGCTTGCGGATGTCGACGAGGCTTCGCTGCCACGAGTTTCCCTCAGTCTCGAGCAAGCGACGGTTGCGGATTGTGCGTATTACCTGGCGCAATTTTGCAGCTTGGAAGCATACAGTTTGCCCGATGGTATTGTTCTCGACTATCGGCATCAGGATCATCGCACTTGGCAGCGGAGATATTGCGACTGGGTGCGGCATACGCTTTTGTGGAAATGATTTAGCGGGCGAAGAAAGGTCCTGAAGGTTGGTGCCTTGCATGGATAATCATTGGCAGGTCGGGACGCCCCGCCGTACCGCGCGTATCGTTGGGGGTTCACCAACGCGGCCGCATGCGTAGTTTGTGAGTTAGGAGTGGTTGGGGTAGTGAGGGGGGGAGCTGGAGGGTTTTTGTGTGGATCTTGAGAAGGTTTGTGGAGCTGGCTTGGAGCTCGTTCCAGCGGGGAGTATCGGGAAGCGCAGGGGCGTGGGTGATGTGTCGGAGGAGGGAGAGCCATTCGGAGACGGTACGTTCGAGGTCGCCGGCACCGTAGTCGGCGTTTTCGGGAATAGGGAGATGTGCTTCGAGGTAAGCGCGCACGGCTTCGGCGGCGCCGGCGCCGTAAGTGGGACAGAGTCCGGTTTCGAGGTAACCGTCATGCGACTGCGTTCCGAAGGCTTCCCGGGCGGCGGCGGATAGGCGGATCGAATCGCCATCGTCGTGATCGGCGAAGCGATGGCCGGCGCGTATATTGGCGAGATGCCAGACGAGGTCTTCGGTGGGGTATTGATCATCTTCGAGGGCGGCGGCGATGACGAGGCCCTCGCCTCTTTGGAAGCGCGAAAAGACTTTGCCCCGAGTGGTGGGGGCGCCGTTGGCATCGACGAGCCCGAGTTTGCGCCAGGCGTGCGCCACCGTGCCGGGTTCCGGACTGAGGAGGGCGCCGGTATTGGACTCGTAGGAAGTGTCGGCGGTGTGGGTGACGGAGCGGGTGGGGGGATCGAGGAGTCCTTGGCCGTGGGCATCGATGAGGGCGTCGGCGGGTTGATCGTGGTAATCGACGATCATGTAGAGGAAGCGCCCGCGGGCTTTGAAGGAATGGAGGGTGGCGGGGGCGAGGTGAGATTGGATTTTGGTGCGTTGGGCGTCGCTGATTTCGACGTTTGTTTGTGAGAGGGTAAACTCGATGCTCTCGCCGAGCCAGTTGCGGAACCAAGCCATGGGTTTTACCTGGTTGTTTTTTTCGTTGATGCGAGCGATTTGGCGGGAGAGGCCGAAGCGGTCGGGATCGGAATCGGGTATGCGTGTTGGTTTTCCACGATCGAGTGTTTTCAAGAAGGCTGGGGAGGAGAGGGCGGCTCGGTATGAGTTGGTTTTCTCGTCGTGGTGGAGGCATTGCGACAGGAGACGCGGCTC
>JBCDBW010000040.1:0-32706 GCA_039182965.1 Verrucomicrobiota bacterium | reverse complement strand
TTTAAAAAAAGGGGAATTGCCGTGTGCCGTGGATGCTTTGGTATCGGTCCCATCGACTTGGGCGCTGACGCCGGAGCGTTTGGATGAACTATTTCATGTGCCGGACGGGGTGGAGCCGGACGACAATGTTTATTTTGAGTGGCTGACGACGGTACGTGACCGGGCGTATTTTATTCGCCGGCCGTATACCAACTTGTCGATCGATTTGACTCTTTTTGGCGGGGAGGTGCCGGTCGAAGACGTGACAGTGGATTTTCTAGACGGGAAACTGAATGGGGTTTCGATTTCGGTCTTTAATCGTGGGGATGCGGAGAGTATTGCGATGGATGAGTTTGAGCGGCGGAAGAAGTTGTGTGGGCAGGCCTTAAGTGCGCAACTGGGGGTGCGGCCGGTGGCAAGGAAAGCAAATCCGACGCAGGGATTGCTGACGGAAGGTTGGGTATGGGTTTCGGCAAGGGGGATGGCGGTCTTGGAGCACAATCCGGAGGCTTCGCATGGGAGGCCGGAGTTTTTGCGGATGAAGATTGCGCCGCGAGATGCGAAAGGTGCATTTGCGGCGGCGATGCGAGATCGGAGTTCGGCGACGAAGTTATCGGATTTGCCCCGGAACGTTGTGCGAGAAGCGAACGGGGATGTTTATATCAAGGGTATCCCGATGGTGGACCAGGGACCGAAAGGTTATTGTGTGGTGGCGAGTTGTCAGCGTCTGCTGGAGTATTATGGGATTCCTTGTGATCAGCATCAGATTGCGCAGATTGCGGAAGCGGACGCGCGGCGGGGGACGAACACGCTGGCGATGTCGGAGGCGTTGGAGAAGGTGGATTTTCGGTTTAAGACCCGGTTTACCGAGTTATTTGCGTTGATGACGAATGGGAAGCTGTATGAGATGCGGCGGCGTGAGCCGTCAGAGTTTCGGGATTTTGAAAAGAAGGTAGTGGATTACGTCGACGACGGCATTCCGTTGCTGTGGTCGTTGGAACTTGGCAAGTATGAGGAGGAACCGGCGATCGCGCAGCAGGCGGGCGGGGGTCATATGCGGATGGTAATTGGCTATAATCCGGAGAATGGCAAACTCATTTTTTCGGATTCGTGGGGGGCGGGGCATGAGCTCAAGTATATGGACATGCGGGATGCGTATCGGGCGACGCAGGGGTTGTTTGTGATGCATCCGACCGTAAGGTAAGGGCTTGTCACGATGGTCCGGGGCGGACTGGCAGGAGAAGCAATAAGCGGCCCGCCGCGGTGGGCGAATTTTGGGCGGCTGGCACCGTTTGTGGGCCAAAGCTACGAAAGTCATGCTGTATGCTTGGTGTTTGTGGGCGGATGATTCGGGGGGGGCATTCTGCCGTGGTGGGACGATTTCTTTGAATGAGATGCGTGGATAGAGGTTGAGTTTGGGTTTGGTATGGGCATGATGGACCGGGTTGAGTTTGAAGCCGATTCTGCGTGAATTTTTGGGTTGGGAGGGGCCGCTATTGGAGCGGGTGACGGGTTGGTTGGCGCGGGATTGGGATGGTGCAGGCGTGTGGGATTTATCGGGCACGATGCTGGTGGTGCCGACGCGGCAGTCGGGGCGGCGTCTCCGCGAGTATTTGGCAGGGTATGCGGCGGAGGGAGGCCGGGGAGGTGTGGTTGTCCCGCCGATCGTGTTGTCGCCCGATGGTGTTCTCTCGAAGCTGGGATGTGGGGAGAGTGGGGGAGAGCTTGCGGCCGGTAGTATTGAGTCTTTGCTGGCTTGGGTGAGGGTCTTGATGCGATGTGAGCCCGGGAACTTTCCGGCATTGTTTCCGGTGCCGCCTGAAGAGAGGACCTTTCGCTGGGCCCTGGCGACGGCGCGGGAGTTTCAGAACTTACGACAGTCTCTGGGTGACGCCGGGATGTTACTGGCTGATGCGTGCCGAGTGCTTGGCGAGGGATTCGAGGAGGCGGCGCGGTGGGAGGATTTGGCGCGGTTGGAGGGAAGATATTTAAAGGAGTTGGCCGGGCATGGATTAGTGGATCGGGAGGAATTGCTGAAGCGGGTGGCGGCGGCACCCGTCCTGCCGAAAGGCGTGGAACGGATTGTCATGGCAGGTGTTGTGGATGCGATGCCGGTGTTGGTGCAAATGCTAGGAGCGGCTTCGAAGTCGGTGCCGGTAATGCTGTTGGTTTACGCTCCAGAAGCTGAGCGGGAACGTTTTGATGAATGGGGGCGCCCGGATCCGGGGAGTTGGGGGTATGAGGACATGGATTTGCCGCTGGGCGATGAAGAACTGGAAGTATGCGGAAGGCCGGCTGCTCAAGCGGCTCGTGTCGTTGACCTCGTTCGGCAAGTTGAGGCGCCGGGAAACGCATTGGCGCTAGGTGTTCTAGACGCCCAGCTGCTGCCGATTCTCGAACGAAGTTTGGTGGAAGCCGGGGTGGACGCCTATGACCCTGAGGGGGTGCCATTGAGCGCGCAAGGCTTTGCTCATTTGATGCGATCATTGTCCAATTTCTTGAGATCGGGAACCTTCGCCGACTATCTGGATTTGCTGCGGTGTCCAGACTATCTGAGGTGGATCGAGCGATTGAGTGGCGCGGGGGGCGACCAGTTTGGGGTGGCGCGATTGCTGAGGTCATTTGATGATTTTTTGGCCACGGCGATCCCGGATGATTTTAAGACTGGTGTCGGGAGGATGTTGGGGATTAGGGGAGAGGAACTGTCGCTCGAGGAGCGGGCGGCCGTTCGCGCGGGTGAGCGGGTGCTTGCGAGTTTGGGAGGCGGGACGGGGGCGAGCGCGTTGCAGGAACTGCTTCAAGAAATTTATGAAGGAAGCACGGTTGGTCCGGCTTCGAGTTTGTCCGCGCACGCTATTGAAGTGGGGGCTGCGCGGGTGGAGGAAGCGGTGGGAGAACTGTCGGGGGCGTTGGGGCAAGGCTTAGCGGGGGACGAGGGGTTGGAAGTGGTGTTGGGGGCGTTGGAGGGGGAGCGGCTGTATGTGGAAGGATTGCCAGGAGCGTTGGAGTTGCAGGGGTGGATGGAACTTCTTTGGGACGATGCACCGAACTTGATTTTGTGCGGGATGAATGACGGGTTGGTGCCGGAAGCGGTGGTCGGGGATGTATTTCTTCCTGATTTGGCGCGGAGGCGCTTGGGGCTGGAGGACAACGAGAAGCGCTTTGCGAGGGATGCGTATCTGCTGAGTGCCTTGTTGCGATGGCGCCGGTCGATAGGAGGGAATGTCAGGATCACCATCGGCAAAACGGGGGCAGACCAAGAGCCACTGCGTCCCTCTCGGTTGCTGTTTCTTTGCTCGAACGATGCTTTGGTGGCGCGGTGCGAACGCCTTTTTGTGAAGGTGAAAGAGCTCGGTCCAAGTGTTCCGTGGGCGGCGGCTTGGAAGCTGAGGGTTGCAGAAGAGAAACCGGTGCCATTGGGGCATCTTTCGGTGACGGATTTTCGTGGATACTTGGCTTGTCCCTTTCGTTTTTACTTGGGCAAATACCGAGATATGGAGGAGGCGGAGCCGGGCAAACTGGAGATGAATCCGGCGGATTTTGGAAACGTCATGCACCGCGTTCTAGAGAGTTTAGGAAAGGCGGGGGTACGAGAAGCGACGGGAGATCTGGCGGGCTTGGTGGATTACCTATTGGAGGAGCTTGAGATCCAGGTGCGAAAGACTTACGGGGCAACCCTTACGGTTCCTCTGACCGTTCAGGTTGAGGCGGCGAGACAGCGGCTGCGGAAGGCGGCGGAAGTGCAGCTGCATGCGTGGGAGGCGGGTTGGGAGATCGAGCATACGGAGTGGCGGATTCACGAGCAGATACCTGACTGGACGATAGAAGGGGTGCGCCTTCGTGGGGTGATCGACCGTGTGGAGCGGCGTGGGAACAAGGTGCGTGTGTTGGATTACAAGACGGCAGACTCTGGCGACAAGCCAACGGGTGAGCATTACAGTTCGGTTACGAGGGCGACGGATGTGCATTCGGTTCCCGCCGTGGCATTGTTTCGATTGGCGGGGAAGCTCAAGCGATGGAAGGATTTGCAGTTGCCGCTTTATTGCTTGGCAGCGCGGAGACTTTACCCGGACTTGGGAGCAATCGAGTGTGGGTATTTCAATTTACCGAAAGCGGTGGATGCGACGGCGATCGAGCCAATGGTTGTGACGGATGAATTGCTTGAAGAGGCGGAGCGGTGTGCAGGGGAAGTGGTGAGGGCAATTCTGGCGGGGCGATTTTGGCCTCCGGCCGCGAACGTGAGGTATGATCGCTTTGGGCCATTACTCTTTGATGCCCCGGAAAAGACGATTGACGCCACTGGTTTGGCCGAGGTGGAGTGGATGGCCGCGGAGGGAGGGGGCGGGGTCTCATGAAGCACCGGTCATCCGCTTTGAGAATGAAGACCGCCACAGAGAGGGGCAAGCACGAGTGAAGGAGTTGCGGCATGAGATGATCCTGGCGTCGGCAGGTTCGGGTAAGACATACCGACTGACGGATCGGTATTTGGAGTTGATGAGTCTGGGGGTGGAGCCGGAGAAGATTATCGCGTTGACCTTTACGCGGAAAGCTGCAGGGGAGTTTTTTGACGCGATCTTGCGGAAGTTGGTGGAAGCGATTCGCGATGAAGGGAAGTTGAGAGAACTTAGGGTCGGGACAGGACAGGCTGATTTGGGTGTGGATGAATGCCATGGCATGGTGCGAACGTTGGTTGCGCGGCTGCATTTACTTCGATTGGGGACTTTGGACAGTTTTCTGGCTTCGATTCTGCGGACGTTTCCGCTGGAGCATGGGATGGGAGGAAGTTTTGAGATGTTGGATGAGGCGGGGATGGCGCGGGCGCGGAGAGAAGTTTACCGCCGGGTATTTGAGGTTGCGGGGCGCAGTGGAGAAGCGGCGTTTCTCGAAGCGTTCAAGCAATCGACATTTGGCCGTGAGGAGCGGAGTCTGGTGAGGAATCTGGACGGGTTTGTCGATCAGTATCACCGCATCTATTTGTGGGGCCCGGACGGGAGGCATTGGGGGAACCCTGGGTTGATATGGCCTGAGGGGCAGCCATTGCTTTTACGTCCGCCGGATGCGTCGTCGGCGGCTGTGGAGCTTGGGGAGTTATTGGAGAGGCGTGAGTTGTCGGATCAGTCTTTAGCGAAGTGGCGAGAAATTTTGGCAGAGGTGCCGGCTTTGCGACCGGGTGGGAAATTGGGTAAATCGCTGGATACGCCCATGAAGAATCTCTTTGAGGCGTACCCTGCCATTGTCGCAGGGACGGCGACATTTGCCATCGGCGGGAAGCGGTATGAATACGACGCTTCCGAGTGTGGAAGGATAGCGGATTTGTTGAACTGGGTTCTTTATTGTGAGTTGATGGCTCGGGTGGAGTCAACGCGTGGTATCTGGCAGGTGATGGAGCGGTACGAGGGGCAGTATGCAGATACGGTGCGGCGAGCGGGGAAACTCACTTTTGAAGACGTTCAGAACATACTGGCGGGCGTGATTCGGGCGTCGGATGAGGACGTGAAGTGCGATATTAATTTCCGGTTGGATGGGCATTTTGACCATTGGTTGCTCGATGAATTTCAGGACACGAACTTTGCGCAATGGCGTGCGATTCGCGAGTTGGTGGACGAGGTGGTCCAGGATCCGTCTGGGCGACGGAGTTTTTTCTATGTGGGCGATGTTAAGCAGGCGATCTACGGGTGGCGGGGTGGAGATTCGCGTTTATTTGGCGAGGTTCGCGATCGATACAATCAAGGTGAGGAAGGGCCGATATACCAATTGCCAGCGATGAACAAATCGTGGCGATCGGGGCCGGCGGTCATTGGGGCGGTGAACGCGGCCTTTGGGAATCCTGAGCGAATGGGGAAATTATTGCCGGCAGCGACAGTGGAACGGTGGCGGGAGAGTTGGGAAGAGCATTGCGTGGAGCACGAAGACCGGGACGGAGTCGTGCAGTTTCTGCAAGCGAAGGATGAGTTAGAGAAGTTCGCTTTGGCCATGTCTTTGCTAGAAGAAATTCGACCCCATGAGCGGGGAATGAGCTGTGCGATCATCGTGCGAAGAAACGAGGATGGGAAAGCGATAGCGGAGTATATCCGAGCACACAGTGATATACCTGTCGTGGTAGGGGCCGACATTCCTTTGGGCGCGGACAATCCGGTGATTGCGGCCCTGATTTCTTTGCTTAAGTTTGCGGCGCATCCCGGTGATGGATACTCATGGGAGCACGTAAAAATGAGTCCGATCGGTCCTTTGATTGACGGGCGGGGACTAGGAAAAGAGGGAGTGGTGCGTGAAGTTTTGGAGGACGTGCACGCAGGGGGCTTTGAATCGGTGCTGGATCGTTGGCTGGTGCGTCTGGCCGGGGCGGGGGTGAGTTTGGACGAATACAGTCGTATGAAGTTGGATGAGTTGCGTGAAGCGACTCGAGTGGTGGATGTGAAAGGGGAGCGTGACGTGATGGCTTACATCGAATTTGTGGAAGCTTACCGTTCATCGGACGCCGAGGCGGAGGGGGTAGTGCAGGTTATGACCATTCATGCGTCGAAGGGTCTTGAATATGATATGGTGCTGTTGCCGGGATTGGATGGAAACAAGGGGATGGATGACCTCGGGCGAGTGCCGGTGGCAGTCAAGAAGGGCGGGGAGCGGGATGTGGAGTGGGTGCTGGAATTCCCGACGAAGCGCGTGTGGGAACAGGATGAGGTGTTGCGCGAAATGGTTGAAGGGAAGCGTGCCGAAGGGGCGTTCGAGGGCCTCTGTGCCTTATATGTCGCGATGACCCGTGCGATTCACGCGAATTACATCATCACTGAAAAGCCGAAGACCGCGATGAGTTCTGCGAAATACCTGGCAGAGATGATTGGTGGAGAAGAGAAAGAATGGCGAATGGATGAGGCCGAGGGCGTAGCGATTTATGAAGTGGGGGATGTCGATTGGTATCAATCGCGGGCGGTGGCGACGAAAGCCGCACATGACTTCTCGGGGCCGAGCTGGATCGGCGGGGGGCGAGGAGAGCGTCATTTTCCAAGGAGAGTGCGCCGTTTGCCATCGGCGGCGAGCGAAGAGGGCACTCGTTCCGTCATTGGAAATTACTTTGCGAAGGAGCGGAGGGCTGCGTTGGTATTTGGATCTGTGGTGCACGCTTTGTTTGAAGCCATCGAATGGGTGGAAGAGCGTGATGAGGTGATAAGGGGTGATTTCGGGGGGAGGCCCCTCATTGAGGCAGAAGAAGTAGAACGGGCGGAAGCAGAAGTCCTCGCGTGTGTGGAAAAAAGCGCGGTGGCTGAATTGTTTCGACGGTCAAAGTGGGGTGCTGATGTCGAGGTGTGGAGGGAGCGGGCATTTGAAGTTGTGCGTGAGGGGGAATGGATATCTGGGGTTTTCGACCGCGTGATGGTTGAGCGGGACGATGCGGGAAGCGTTCGGCGGGCAGTGGTGGTGGATTTCAAGACCGATCGACTGGGGGGAGGAAAGCGTGCGGATGCCTTGGCGAAGCGATACGTGGGGCAACTGGAGATTTATCGGGAAGTGTTGGGTCGGATGTTGGGGGTGGAGGTCGGAATGATTGAGTGTGGGTTGGTCTTTACGGCGGGCCCGGAATTAATTTGGGTGTGAAGGCGATGGGTGGCTTGTTTTTGTCTCTTGGTATGGGACGCAACTTTTCCGGGGAAATGGGTTTTATTGGGTGGGAAAGGAACGTAGGGTTCCCGAGACTAAGATGATGGACATCAGGAAAAATGGGTTCGTTTTTGTGGGTGCAATTGCCGGGATAGCGATGGGGCTGATGGCGATTGGCGTTTCGGCGCAGGAGTGTACGGAGGAGGGTGAAGACAGGAAAGTTGGGGTGGATCGAGTGGGTGACAAGGGGCCGCGAAAGCCTGGAGGCGGCGGTTATGGGGGTGGCGGCCGAGAGGGAATGGGAGAACCCCTGACGGAGGAAGAGCGGGAGCGGGTGCGAGAAGTATTGGCGAAGGTTTGGCAGGACCCGGAGGTGGTCGCTGCGAAGGAGAGTGTGGCGATGGCGACGGAAGAATATCGCGATGCGCTGAAAGCGGCCGTGTTGAGGGTGGATCCCGGTGCGGAGGAATTGATGGCGCGGATGCACGAGAAGAGTCGGATGATGGCGATGCGCAAGGAGCATGATGCCCATCGGCGCCGGATGTTTGGTGGCGGCGGCGGAGGGCCTTTAGGGCCGGGGCTGCATGAGTTTTTGGCGCGGTTGAGTGACGAGGAACGTCTGATCTTTATGGAAGCGCGAGACAAAGCAGATCAGACGGAAGCGGTGAGGGTCTTGCGAGAGGAGATGCGGGCGGTTGAGGACCCTGAGGAGCGCATGAAATACATGACGCGATCGCGTGATTTGTTGCTCCAGGAGATGGTGAAGATTGATGAGCGGGTTAAAGAGTTGTTACCTCGTTTGCAGTCGCGGGGTGGAAGGCCAAATGGCGGGGGGCCGGGGCGTGCGGGCGGGGATGGCGCCGGCAAGAAAAAAGGTGGTGGGAACTCACGACCAGTGCAACCAGAAGGCGAGCAAGGGTTGTCGGAATAGGAAAACGTGGAAACTTATTCTCCGAATAGTTTTCGGAGTTTGGGTGCGAGAACGAAGTTGCAGTATCGGTCGTTTGGATTGTTGGCGAAGTAATCCTGGTGATAGGCTTCGGCAACGTGGAATTTTCCCGCGGGCACGATTTGAGTGACGACGGGGTCTTTGAAGGCGCCGGAATCGTCGACGAGCTTCATAGAGGCTTCGGCAAGTTCTTTTTGGTTGTCATCATGGTAGAAGATCGCAGAGCGGTATTGAGTGCCGACGTCGTTTCCCTGGCGATTGAGGGTGGTGGGATCATGGGCTTTCCAGAACCATTCGAGGAGCTTGTCGTATGAGATGACTGCCGGGTCGTACGTGATTTGGATCGCTTCGGCATGATTTTCGTCGCTTACCTTCATCGCGGGGCTGCAGACTTTTTGGTAGGTGGGATTTGGGTCCGCTCCGCCCGTGTATCCGGAGATGACATTTTTCACGCCGGGAATGCGTTCAAAAACCCCTTCGGTGCACCAAAAGCAGCCACCGGCGAAGGTTGCCGTTTCGGTTTTCATAGTGGAGGAGGGTGAGGATGATTCGGCATTCACTTTCGAGGCAGTGTTTGATGTTTGTTCGGCGCCGGCGGCGTAGGCGGCGAGAGGAAAAAAGAGGCATAAAGCATAAATGGCAAGGCGGGGAAACGTTTTCATGGGATTACGATACGATTTCTTTACAAGTTAGAGCCAAAAAGTCGCGAAGCCTTACAGAAAACGTATGTTTTTTTGGAGTCTTGCGTGCTTGTATACGTGGGCTTTGCAAACGCGGGGCGGGGCGATAGGGTGAGGGGAGTGATCAACGCAGGACGAATTTCAATGTGCCCCGCAAGTGGCGGTCTACGGATGGCCGCGGTCTTTGAGTGCGCCCTCGAGTGGCCGCTCGTGGCGACGTGGGAAGAGGGGGATTTGTAGTGGCCAGAATACTATGTGCGATGTCGGGTGGGGTGGATCGCAGCGTGGCGGCGGCGATGCTCTTGGGGGAGGGGCACGACGTGGTGGGGGCGTATATGAAAAACTGGATTAACGAGGAGGGCATTCCCGGTAATTGTCCGTGGCAGCAGGACATTGTGGATGCGCGTGCGGTGGCAGATACCCTGGGGATCGAGTTTCGAGTGGTGAATTTACGCGAGGAATACCGGGCGCGGGTGGTGAGTTATATGCTGGCGGGATATGAGTCTGGCATAACGCCGAACCCGGATGTGATGTGCAACCGGGAGATGAAGTTCGGAGTATTTTTGGATTATGCCTTGGATCAGGGGTTCGAGGCGGTGGCAACGGGGCATTATGCGCGAACGCGGTGGAATCAAGATGGAACGCAGGATATTCTGTGTGGATTGGATGGGAACAAGAACCAGACCTATTTTTTGGCGTTGCTGGATCAGCAGCAGGTGAGTCGTGCGGTATTTCCGATTGGGGAGATGACCAAATCGGAGGTGAGGGCAAAGGCGGCAGCGGTGGGATTGCCGAATGCGGACAAAAAAGACAGCCAAGGCATTTGTTTTATTGGGGAGGTAAAGATGTCTGATTTTCTGGCGGCGTTTGTGGAGGACCGGCCTGGAGACATTGTGGGATTGGACGGCGAGAAGTTGGGAGAGCATCGCGGCCTGCACTTGTTTACTTTGGGACAGCGGAAAGGGATCGGAGTCCCTTCGAACACGCCAAACGAGGCATATGTGGTCGTTGAGAAGCGGGGGGAGAGCAATGAATTAGTGATTGCCTTGGATCGGCCAGAGACGCCGATGCTCTATGCGACTCGTTGTCTTTTGGGCGGCTTATCTTACGTGAACCGCAGGATTGGGGAAGAATCGGTGGTAGAAGCGCAGCCGCGGTATCGATCGGCGATGGTGAGGGCAATGGTGCGGCCTTTGGAAGGGAGGAAGTCCGAGGTCGTATTTGATGTTCCTCAGCGGGCGCTGACTCCGGGGCAGGTATGTGCCTTTTATGACGGCGAGGTTTTGTTGGGGGGCGGATTTTTCGAGACGATCTATTACGACGGGAGTTCAGGAGAGCGTGATGGACACGGGGCAGTGGTCGGAGCCCATGATATCGGAGAGAATCTTGGCTGATTTCAGGCGAGGGCGGAGCGCTGGCGAGATGCACCAGTAATCGATGCGCCATCCAATATTTCGGGGGCGGGCACCGGCGCGGTAGCTCCACCACGAGTAGTGATGGGGACCGGGTTCGAATTCGCGGAAGCTATCGATAAAGCCGGCTTTAACGATGCGGTCGAATCCGGCTCGTTCTTCGGGGCTGAAGCCGGGATTTTTTTGGTTTTCCTTTGGGCGGGCAAGGTCGATTTCTTTGTGGGCGACATTGAGGTCCCCGCCGAAGGCAACCGGCTTCGATTTTTCCAGGGAGCGGACGTATTTGAGGAAGGCTTTGTCCCAGAGTTTTCGGTAGTCGATGCGAGCGAGTTCGTGTTGGGCGTTGGGGGTATAGACGGTGACGACGAAGAAGTCATCGAGTTCGAGAGTGAGGACACGGCCCTCCGAATCGTGTTTTGGGATGCCGATGCCAGCTCTGTGGGAGAGGGGTTTTATTTTCGACAGGATGAGGGTGCCCGCGTAACCTTTTTTTTCTGCGGGATTCCAGAAGGATTGATATTTGGGAAAGAGGGCATCGAGATCGACGTCTGCGGGGAGTGCTTTGATTTCCTGGAGGCAGAGGAGGTCTGGTTTCTCAGTATTGACGAATTTGGCGAAATCCTTTTTGAGAACCGCGCGGAGGCCGTTGACGTTCCAAGAGACGAGTTTCATTTCTGGCTGTTTATAAGAGGTTGGTGGCGGATCAGGGAGGGTAAATTTTTACTTGAAAGGAAAAAATCTTAGTGGCAAGTAGTTCAGCCCCGAAACGACCTGATACTTTTATTTTTTTGAGCGAGCTTGGGGGTTTCTGAGAAGAAGCAACCGACGAATTTAGGATGATAGAAGTCACAAATCTTACGAAAGTCTTTGGTGCGAAGGTGGCCGTGGACAACATCTCGTTTCGAGTTGAGAAAGGGGAAGTTCTTGGTTTTCTTGGGCCGAACGGGGCGGGTAAGTCAACGACCATGCGGATGGTGACGGGGTATCTACCGCCGACCGGTGGGACGGTTACGATTGAGGGAAATGATATTGTGGACGCGGAGTTGGCTGCGAAGGTGAAGATTGGGTATTTGCCGGAGAACGCGCCGTTGTATAATGACATGAGCGTGGAGGATTTTTTGGCGTTTTGTGCGGAGGTGAGGGGGATGTCTGGTGTGGAGAGGAGCAAGGCGGTTGATAGGGCCCTGGATACTTGTTTTTTGCAACCAGTGCGGCACCAGAGTATTGACACCTTGTCGAAGGGCTATCGTCACCGGACCTGTTTTGCGCAATCGATCATTCATGATCCGGATGTGTTGATCCTGGATGAACCGACAGATGGATTGGACCCGAATCAGAAGCACGAAGTGCGAGGTTTGATTCGTCGGATGGGGGAGAAGAAGGTGATCATTTTTTCGACGCATATTCTTGAGGAAGTGGAAGCGGCTTGCACGCGCGCGATTGTTATTGATCGGGGCAAGGTGGTGGCGGATGGGACACCTGCGGAACTGAAGTCGAAGTCGACGGCCGCGGGGCAGGTGCGGGTTCGCGCGACGGGACTGGCGGGAACGGGGATTCGTCAGGAGTTGGAGAAATTGTCCGAGGTGAAGTCGGTGACGGTGATTGATTCGGGCGACAACTATTTCAGCGGGGTTTGTGAGGCGACGAAAGCGGGCAACGGCGAAGTGTCGAAGGCTGTTTTTCGGATGTGTGTGGACCGGAAGCTGGTGTTGGAGGAATTGAGTCCCGAGGAGGGGCGACTGGACGATGTATTTCGGGAGATGACCCGTTCGGACACGGAGGATTAGCGGAGGACTGGAGAAAAGCGAGACGATGATCTGGAACTTGATACAGTATTATATATTTCCGAGTGCGCTCGTGGCTGTGGTGTTTCTTGTGGTGTTACGGTTTGCGTTGCCGCGAGGAGTGATGACGGTCTTCAAGCGGGAGCTGAAGAGTTTTTTCCAATCACCGATTGCTTATGTTTGCGTGGTGATTTTCCTGTTGGTGTCGGGGGGATTGGCTTTCTTTTTCGGGAATCTGATTGAGTTCAATGAAGCGTCATTACTCGTGTTTTTTCAATGGCATCCGTGGATATACATGGTGATTGCGCCGGCGATCGGGATGCGTCTTTGGTCCGAGGAGCAGCGCATGGGGACGGTGGAACTGATCATGACAATGCCAATTGCGCCATGGCAGGTGATCTTGGGGAAGTTTTTGGCGGCGATGGTGGTGATTTTTGTGGCGTTGGCACTGACCTTTCCGGCGGTATTGACGATTGATTATCTGGGCGAGCCCGATCACGGTGCGGTTTTTGCTGGTTACGTTGGGAGTTTTCTTCTGGGCGTGAGTTTTCTCGGAGTGACGTCCGCGGTCTCGGCGTTTTCGCGGAGCCAGGTGGTGACCTTGTTGATTTCGGTGGCATTGTGCATGTTCCTGAATCTGGCTGGGTTTGATCCGGTGACGGGATTTTTGAGGAACGTTTTTGGGGAATCGATTGCGGAGGGAGTGGCGTCGTTTGGGACGATGACGCACTTCACGGAGTTCACGAAGGGGATCATTGTGAGCCGAGACCTGATCTTCTTTTTGAGTGTGACGGTGTTATCCTTGTTTGTGACTTCGGCGGTATTGCGGGCGAAGAGAGCATAGTTGGAGGGAGAGAGACGAGATGAGTGAGACGAAGAGCAACGAAGAGAAGGGCAAGCGGAATTATCGTGGAGCTGCGTGGACGACGGCGCTTGGGATTTTGATAGTGATCGGGATTGTGGTGGCCGTGAATGTTATTGCAGGATTTCTAAATCTCCGCATGGATTTCACTGAGGACAAGATTTACACCTTGTCGAAGGGGACGAAGAAGATTTTGTCTGAATTAGATACCCCGGTAACGATTCGATATTATGTGAGTGCCGACAAATCGATTCAGCCAGCGGATGTGCAAACGATGGCGCCTCGCGTGGAGAATTTCCTGATGGAATATAAGAAGGGGTCGAACGGCATGGTGCGTGTGAAGAAGATCTTGGTGAAGCCAGATTCTGATGAGGAGGACTCGGCGAACTTGGATGGTATTCGTCCTCAGGGTCAGGTTTTTTCGGCTGAGGATCCGTTGTATTTTGGGTTGGCGGTGCAGTGTTTGGATCAGACTGAATCGATTCCGTTCATTCATCCGGCGCGAGAGACGTTGTTGGAATATGATGTGTCGCGGGCGATTACGCAGGTCGTGAATCCGGAGCTGCCGAAGGTAGCGGTCATGACGAGTATGCAGGTGGCGGGTGGATTTGGCGGAGCTGGGGGCATGATGAATTTTCAGCAGCCGCCGGAGCAGCCGTGGATTTTTTATCGTGAATTGAGTCAGGATTACCAATTAGAGGTGTTGGCGCCGGATGTGACAGAGATACCGGAGGACGTGAAGGTCTTGCTGGTGGTGCATCCGTTTGATGTAACGCAAGAAGGTGAGAAGGCGATTGATCAGTATTTGCTGAAGGGGGGCAACGTCGTAGCAATGGTGGATCCGATGTTCTTTCATGCGCAGTTGCTGACGCCTCCACAGCAGAACCCGATGGCACCGCCGCAGGGGGGGCCGGCGCCGAGTTCGACTTTTGAGAGACTGTTTGAGGCATGGGGCTTGGAGTTCGATCCGGGGCAAGTGCTGGCGGACAACCGGTTTCGGTCTCCGGTGGGTCGGGGAGTGGTGCATCCAGCGGTATTGACGCTAACGGAGGATGCGATCAGCGAGGAGGATGTGACGACGGCGCAACTGCAGGATGTGCGGATGGCGATGGCGGGTGGATTTAAGGGGCAACCGGCGGAGGGTCTGACGATGGATGTCTTGTTGGCGAGTTCACCTGAGAGTCAATTTGTGACGCCTGGGGAGGCGGAGTTGGGCCCCGGGGTGCAGCGTTTGGTGGAGGAGTTTGCTCCTTCGGGTGAAGTGATCCCGATAGCCGTGCGGTTGCATGGGAAGTTCAAGACGGCGTTTCCTCCGGAGGGAGATGCGGGAGAGAAGAGTGACGAGGAGGGCGCGGCGGTTCAGGGTGAGGGCGGTAATGAGAGTGACGGAGACGGGGGTGGAGGAGAGGGAAGTGTGGCAGACGGAGACGCAGAAGAAGCGGGAGATGAGTCGAAGAAGCCGCTTGTGGAAGCGACGGGCGAGGGGACTCTGGTTCTGTTTTCGGATGTGGATTTTTTGTTCGACCGAATGGTGGCGCAGGAGCAAAACATTTTGGGTCAGCGGGTGATGATTCCGCTAAATCAGAATTTGAGTTTGTTACAGAACATTGTCGAGCAGCTGGCGGGAGATGAGGATTTGATTGCGGTGCGGAGTCGTTCTTCGACACGGCGGCCATTTACGAGGATCAACGAGATTGAGGCGGCGGCGGAATCCCAATTTCAGGATAAGATTAAGGAGTTGGAGAAAGAGGTTCAGGACGCGCAGACGCGGTTGGCAAATTTGCAGGGTGAGAAGGATGCGAGCCAGCAATTTGTCTTATCACCGGAGCAGCAGGATGTGATCGAGAATTTGAATGTGCTTGTGGCGGACAAGAACAAGGAGCTGCGGCAGGTGCGAAAGGATTTGCGCAAGGACATCGACCGGCTGATTGCCGTCTTCAAGGGGGTGAACGTTTTTACGATACCGATTTTTGTAGGTTTGATCGGGATTGCTTTTGCGCTGGTACGCGCTTCGAAGAGGGCTGCGCGCTAGGGTTGGAGAGAGAATTTTCGGAAGGAAAGAAGCAGAGTCTAAATCATGGCAAAGAAGCAGCTTACAATCCTGGTGGTCATCCTTGCGGTGGTTTTGGTCATTGCAGTCGTGGTTAAATCGGTTCGTACGGGGGCAGTGCAATCGGTTGATGAGGGCGTTGGCGAGATGTTGCTTCCCGAGCTTGAGATCAATGAGATTGAGAAAATCACGTTGGAGTCTGGGGAAGGGCAATTTGTCCTTGAGAAGGCGGGCGAGGGTGAGGATGCGAAGTGGTCCGTGGCGAGTCGCGAGGGGTATCCCGCTGATTTTGACAAGATCAGAGAATTTTTGATTACCTTGTCGGAGGTCAAGATATCTCAATGGATTGAGGCGGGTCCTTCTCAGTTTGCCCGTTTGCAGCTACTGTCGCCTGGGGCTGAAGGGGATGCGGATGGGCAAGGTTTGTTGGTTTCTTTTTCAGACGGAGACGGCGGTGACTTGGGCAGTTTGTTGTTGGGCAAAGAGTATTTGCAGCGTTTTGATACGCCGAGTCCGTTTGGTGGTTTGCGTGGCATGCCGGCCGGGCGGTATGTGCGCGTGGGAGAGGATGAATCGGTATGGTTGGTTTCAGAGATATTCAGCGACGTGGCCTTGGACGCGGCGGAGTGGTTAGATGATGATTTTTTCAAAGTGGAGAATCTAAAGTCAGTCGCCATCAGCGCAGAGGATCCTGCTTTCAATTGGCGGCTTTATCGAGAGAGTCCCGAGGATGCCGAGTGGCAGCTGGCAGGGCTTGAAGAAGGTGAAGAAGTGGATGCGGCACGGATATCGAGTATCCGAAATGCGTTTTCGAATGCGCGGTTTGAGGATGTGTTGGTGGATGTTGAAGAGGTAGAAGGCGAACGTACGAAGATGGTTTTACAGACCTTTGACGGCTTTGTGTATACCGTTGAGGTGGGGCCGGAGGTGGATGAATCGAGAAATCACCACTTAACGATGCGGGTGAAAGCCGTTTTGGGGAAAGAACGTGAGCCTGCAGCGGATGAGACGGACGAGGAAAAGACTGCTGCGGATGAGGCATTTGTGGCGGAGATGGAGCGATTGAAGGAGAAGCTGGATCGGGAGAAGAAATTTGAAGGGCATGTATACCTCGTTCCTAATTTTGTCGTGAGTTCACTATTGAAGCGTCGCTTTGAGCTCCTAAAAGTAGAAGATGAAGTTCCGGCGACGACTGGTCCCAGCGGGATGCCTTTACCAGGTGGAGCTGGGATGCCCCCGGGTATTCCGGGTTTTCCCGGTGCGGCAGGACCTTTGATGGTTCCTCCGCCTGGGCCCTCCGGTCCGACCCCTCAGCCGGCTCAGCCGCGGGCGACCGCAGTCACCCCTCCGGTCGGAATCGAGAACGGGAAGATCATGAGCGCTGAAGAGATCGAAAGACGGACCAAAGAGGCGCAAGAAAAACTAGAGAGCAGCGACGAGGCACAAGCGCCGAGAGGGGACGAGGAATGAGTTCTCGCCCTTTTTCGAAGAGAATTTTGAGATCAAGAGTCTTTATTCGACCGTCATTGCCCCTTTCATCAGGACAAAGTGACCTGGGAAAGTGCAAAGATAGGGGTAGGTTCCTGCTTCTTCGACGGTAAACTTTATTTCTTCAGACTCCCCGGGTTGAAGAAGCTTTGAGTGGGCGAAGATATCATCGGAATCCGGGACATATCCTTTCTCGAGAGCGGTTGGATCGGCCATCATGGCCATGGCGGCTTGAGTGATGGCACCATCTTTGCCCGGCTTGCAAAAGATGATGTTGTGGGGCTGGGGTGCACCAGTTGAGGTATTTGCAAACTTAATGACGACGGGTTTACCGGCCTTTATGGTGAAGCCATCCATTTTCTTTCCCTCTGCATCGGTGTAGAGGAATTGGAGCTTATCTGTGTTGATGACGACTACCTGAGCGTCCTCATCTTGGGCGAGTGCTATCCCACTGAATCCGATAGAAATGGCGAGGGTGAAAAGAATTTGTCTGTTCATGGTTTTATCATTTAGTGGAGATACGACGATGTCCGATTTTTGGATCGCAAGAGGGATCAGTTTATTCAATATGAGACGGCCCGCAACGGGTTTTTGGACATGGTCTGAAGGGCCGCTTTTGAGGTGTTCGAGGGGGTGTGTGAAACCGTCTTGACACTAAAAACGTTCTCAATTTAGGTGACGCCATGTCTCAGGAAGAAGTAACTGTAGGACCAGTTTCGAAGTTGGTATTAGCTGCTCTCGGATATGCATTGCCTGGGGGCCTCGTCCTGATGCTGGGTGTGATGGCGTTTGCACTGCTCAGCGAGTCTAGAAGTCGCTTGATCGAAGCTCGAGACGCAAAGAGGATCGCAGCGGCACAAGAACAACAGGCCGAATTGGGGCAACCTGCGGCGGCAGCAGCAATGGTGGCAGCGACACCGCCGGACGGTGGGATCCCCGCTGGAGGGTCTGAGATGGTAGATGTTGGACTGGCAGCGATGATGAAGGAGGGCAAGAAGAATTATGCCACTTGCGCGGCATGTCATGGACCGGATGGAAAGGGGATGCAGGTGGGGCCTCAGCTAATGGCTCCGACCCTCGTGGGTTCAGAGCTTGTGATGGGAGAACCGGATCGGATGGCGCTTGTTATTTTAAAGGGCATTCATCGGGAGCCCACGAGCGAGTATGTCGGCATGATGGCGGCCTTGGAATCTGCATATGATGATGATCAGCTGGCGTCGGTGATGACTTACGTTCGTCAATCCTTTGGCAATAATGCAAGTGAAGTCACACCGGAAATGGCGTCGGAGGCACGGGAAAAGTTTAGTGGTGTGAGTGTCCCGGGCGGCGTAAAACGGGAGGCGATTGATGAGATCGTCTCGGGTGTACAAGTGGAATAAGGTTTGGTGTATGATTAGCGTCATCTAGGACCGGATTAGTCGACCTAGCGCCGTGCGTGTCGTCGTCCAAATTATTCTAGCTACTCCGGTTTCTTAGGGCGAAAAGGAACGGCTCTGGGGACGTCGTCGTTGGAGTCATCTTGACTATCCGCCTCCTCGATGATGGCGGGACGAATAATAACTGGAGGTTCGTTTGAGTTTGCCTGTGCAATGGGTTCAGCGGGGAGAGGGGCCGGTTGCTCGATTTTGTCTGGAAAAGGGGAAGGTGGCAAATTGGGGGGAAGCTCTGTATCGGATGCCGGATTGTTATCTACTGGAGCGGTAGCGCGTGGCTGTCCTGTCGAGTCGGATGCGGTGGCGTTGTCATCTCCAGAATTTTTGGCGACGAGAAACATTCCGTAGGCAGCTCCGACGGCTGCCAAGAGGATGACCATGAAGAGAATGGGGTGCCCGCGACGTGGTGCACGCATGGTATTTGAGAAACCGGAACGGGAATCTGCCGCGGGAGGATTTAGAGAAACGGCAGGAGCGGAAGCGCCGTTGACAGGATCGAGGAAACTCATGACGTCGAGGCTTCCTGAATCAGCGGGGCCGAATTCTTGAATGAACTCGCTCACATCCACATCGAGGTGGGAGCTATACATTGAGAGAAAGCTTTTTGCATAGGTGAGGTTGGGAAAATTGGAGTAGTCGTCCGATTCCATGTCACGGAGTGTATCGGGACGGATGCGCGTTTTATGCGCGACGTCTTCAATGGAGAGGCCTAACTTGTTGCGTGCCTCGGCTAGTCTCTGGCCGACGGTATGAGACATTAGTGGATCGTTACGTAGGACTCTTAAGCTTAGTCCACAGTATCGGCTAAATCGATAAGAATTTCTCGCGGTTTGGCGCCGTCACCCGGTCCGATAATTCCTCGTTCTTCAAGGATATCGATCATGCGGGCGGCGCGGGTGTAACCGAGGCGAAGGCGGCGTTGGAGGAGGGAAGTGGAGGCGCGCTTCTCCTGTTGGATGACCTCGATGCACTTTTCGATGATTTCTTCGTCCTCGTCTGAGACTTCAGTTTCTTCCTGTGGAGTCCCACTTTCGAGGCTTTCCTTGATGGACGATTCAAATGCGGGATCGGCTTGTGAGGTGCAGTATGCGACGAGCCGTTCGATTTCCTGATCGGTGACAAAGGCGCCTTGGGCCCGTTGGAGTGTAGAGCTTCCGGGAGGGAGGTAGAGCATGTCCCCTTGGCCGACGAGTTTTTCGGCGCCGCTGCTATCGAGAATCACGCGACTATCAATTTTCGAGGGAACCTGAAACGCGATACGAGTGGGGACGTTGGTCTTAATATTTCCGGTGATGACCTCTTTGCGCGGGGTTTGAGTGGCGAGGATGATGTGGATGCCGGCGGCGCGAGCTTTTTGCGCGAGGCGTTGGATGCAGCCTTCGACTTCGACGGGCGCTGTTTGCATGAGGTCGGCGAGTTCGTCGATAATGACGACGATGTAGGGGACTTTGTCGGGAATCTCTTCCTCGGGGAATTCAAGTTTAGCGGCATCGCGGGCCGTTGACGGGGCATCCGTTTCCTCGGCTTGCTCGATGGAGACCGCATGCATGACGAGTTCGTCTTCGGAGGGGGATTTTTCTTTTTCGATGGGGGGAACGGGGGCATCGGATTTGCGGGAGGCCTTTTGCCGGCGGGCTTTTCGGCTGTTAAAGGAATCAAAATCGCGGACATCTTGAGAGGCGAACATGCGGTAGCGGCGTTCCATTTCGTTGACGACCCAGCGGAGAGCGAGGATGACTTTTTTTGGATCGGTAACGACGGGGACGACGAGGTGGGGGAGGTTGTCGTAGTTTTGCATTTCGACGACCTTTGGATCGATCATGATGAAGCGGAGTTCATCGGGAGAGAAGCGGTAGAGGATACTGGCGATGACGGAATTGATGCACACGGATTTCCCGCTACCGGTGGCGCCGGCGATAAGGCAGTGGGGCATGGCGGCGAGATCTCCGACGATGGTATGACCGTAGACATCTTTGCCGAGCGCCAGCGGAATTCTATACTTGTTAGAATGGAAGACGGGGTCTTCTAGGAGTTCGCGAAGGGGAACGAGAACCTTTTGTGAATTGGCGATCTCGATTCCGACGGTATCCTTGCCGGGAATGGGGGCGATAATGTTGATACGCTCTGCTTTTGTGGCGCGGGCGAGGTCTGCCTCCAAGGCGGTGATGCGATTCACGCGAAGTCCGCGTGATGGAAGAATCTCGTATCGGGTAATGGTGGGGCCACGGGTAATATCGCCGGGGGTGACGGTGATGCCGAAGGTTGCGAGTGTCTCGACGATGATGCTTTGGATGCCGAGGAGATGGGATTTATTCGCCGGCGTCGCGCTATTGGGGCTGGGGGGATCTAGGATGTCTGAACCGGGAAGGGAGTAGTCTTTGAATTGAGCGAATTCGGGCGCGAGGTGTTCTTTTTTCTTGGATTTTTTGCGGCCGGCCATGAGCTCGGCGAGGGTGGGTTTTTTGTCGTCTCCGTTGCGAACGGAGGAATCAATAATTTTCGGTGTGGGGAGGGTTTGGAGTGGGAGTTCGGGGGTGACTACGGCGGGTTCAGGCTCTGGTGCCGTTTTCCGTGTGCGGGTGCGTTTAGGAGTTGCCGGGACGTCCAAATCCTGATGAGGTCCGATCGGTCTGGAGCCGCGAGCATCGGCTTTTTCGGCGCTGAGGGCGCGGCGTTCAGCGCGGGCTTCTCGCTGGTTGGCGGCCATATTTTTCATGCCTTGGTAGGAAGCGTGGAGGAAGACCATGGGATGCAATCCGGTGATGACGATGAGGCTCACGCAGTAGACGGTGGTGGCGACGATCAAAGATCCCATGCTGCCGATGGTCTTAAGGAGAATATATTGTCCGACAACGTATCCGATGGCTCCACCCGGGCTGTAAATGTTGAAGCGGGCGGGCCACTCGAGAAAGAAGAGTGATTGGACATCGGCGAGACAGGCACCGGAGGCGACGAGGGCGGTGCAGGACGCTATGTTTCGGAGTGTGAGGACGCGGGTGCCGAGGAGCGATTGAAAGCCGAACCAGACGAGGATGGCGGGGATGAGGAAGCAGGCGGCTCCCAGGAAAAAGTATGCGTATCCGGCGATAACGGCCCCGAGGGGGCCGATGAAGTTGGTGATTTCGGTATCGGCGACGGCGGCGCGGCTGAATTTGACCCATGAGGGGAGATCAGCCGGAGTGTAGGAGATGAGGGCAAGGAAGAGAAGGAGACCGCATCCCATGAGGACGATGGCGACGGGTTCGTTCCAGCTTGGGGATGAGCGTTTGGTATTGGGTTTGCGCCGGGCGTTTGATTTACCGGAGGTGTTGCGGCGGCGACGTGTGGAGGATGAAGATGAGCGTTTTTTGGCGGCCATGAATGGTGGCGAAGCTGAAGCTGAGAGAAGCAGGTGCGGAGAATCGGAGCGTTTTTAACCTTGCTCGTACCTATTGTTTTTATGGTTTACCCTCTCTAGGGGAAATTTTCTTTGAAATAATAGACTTTTCGGGGCTAGCCAGCAATGATTATCTCTGAAATGTTGATGATTAACAGGTTTTAAATGATTAAAAAGCGGGTTGTTTTGGTCTTTTTGAAGTATCCGGAAGCGGGTCGGGTGAAGACGCGGTTGGCGCGGGATGTGGGTGAGGATGAAGCGGCACGGATTTACGCGGAGATGGTGAGACGGGTGTTGGGGGTGATTGCTGGTCTGCAGGGAGTAGCGGTATGGATCTGTTATGATCCGGCAGGGATGGGGGGTGCGGTTCGAGAGTGGGTTGGAGAACTAGCGGGCGAAGCAGCTCAAAAGTGGGATTTTCTGGGGCAGGTGGAGGGCGATTTGGGGGAGCGGATGAGGGTGGCAATTGGTGCGGCTGTGGCGGCGGGATATTGTCGAGTTGGAGTGGTGGGGACGGATTGCCTAGAGTTGTCGGGAGAACTTTTTACGGAGCTTTGGCAGATGTTGGAGGGGGTGGATGTTGTCTTTGGGCCAGCGCGGGATGGAGGCTATTATCTTCTTGGAGTAAAGGGAGTGTGTGACGGGATTCTTGAGGGCATTGAATGGAGCAGCGAGCGGACTTTGGAAATGAGCCTTTCGGCGGCGACAGCGGCTGGGTTATCGGTGGGGCAGCTAGCGCTGCTGCGGGACGTGGACACGCTTGCTGACTGGGAGTCGATGAATTGTGAATGAGGTTGTGGCGGTTAGAGGGTAAGGAAAAGGGGCGATTGAGTCTGCAGCATCTCGAAGTAGAGTGGGGTTATCATGAAGGGGCCGATTGTTTTCAAGCCGATTTATCAGAAGCGGGTGTGGGGTGGGCGGACCTTGGGGGAGCGGTTTGGGCGAGAGTTGCCGTTGGCGGAAGAGCCGTATGGTGAATCGTGGGAAATATCGGATCGGGAGGGAGCAGCGAGCGAGGTGTCTTGGCCGGTGGAGATGTCGGGAAAGACATTGGCGGATCTTTGGGGTGATCCGTGGATGCGCGAGCGGATTTTTGGGGAGGTGTATGCGTCGATGGGAGGTTCGTTTCCGTTGCTGCTGAAGATTTTGGACGCGCGGGATCGACTATCGCTGCAGGTGCATCCGCCGGCATCGGTTGCGGGCGAGTTGGGTGGGGAGCCGAAGACGGAGATGTGGTTTGTTGCGGCGGCGGACGAGGGAGCGCAATTGTATGTGGGTTTGAAAGCGGGGGTGAGCCGGGAGGATTTTGAACGAGGGATCGCGACGGGGACGACGGAGGAGCAAGTGCATCGGATTTCAGTATCGGCGGGTCAGTTTATTTTCATCCCGAGCGGGCGGTTACATGCGATTGGGGCGGGGTTGTTGATTTATGAGATACAGGAGAACAGCGATACGACCTATCGGGTGTTTGACTGGAACCGGGTTGGGTTGGAAGGGGAGCCGCGGGCCTTGCATGTTGAAGCGTCTTTGAAGTGTATTGACTTCGGGGACGTTGAGCCCGAGATGAGTCGGCGAACGGGTGAGGTGCTTGTATCGTGTGAGCAATTCCTCGTGGAGGAGTGGGGACTTGGTGTGGGTGAGCGGAAGGGGGCAGTGCGAGCGGGGTGTTTTGGGATCATCACAGTAATCGAGGGGGTGGTTTTGTGTGGAGGAGAAGAGTTTCGGGAGGGTGACTTTTTTCTGATACCGGCTCTCATGGGCGAGGATGATGGTTTTGTGGAGGGTGGTAAGAGTGGGGCGCGCGTGTTGTGGACCGGGCTTCCGACTTAGGATTGGGCGTGTGGTTTTTTGCGCAAAGAAACCGGCCGCGTATTGCGGCGTATGGGAAACCACATGCAGAGTGGGAGTCTCATGGAGAGTGGGAATTGGAAGTGTATTGTGGTAGAAACAACCATCGACATTTTGACAAGAGGCTAGAGATGGGAGAATTCCAAAGATCTGTAAGACGCTGGCCTATCGCCTTCGTCGCCGCCATTTTGGTTCTGACGATTCATGTCAGTCGAGGCTTCGAAAAGCCGAACTTCGTTGTGATTCTTACAGATGATCTAGGGTATGGTGACCTGGGGTGTTATGGGGCTGAGGATATTGCAACGCAGCGGATCGACCAGATGGCGGCGGAGGGGATTCGGTTCACGTCGTTTTACGTATCGCCAGTCTGCTCGCCGACGCGGGCTTCCTTAATGACGGGGTGTTATGCGCAGCGAGTCGGGATTGGCGGCGTCTTATTTGAGCGCAATACTGTAGGGCTTCATCATGACGAGGTGACGCTCCCCGAATTGCTGGGGGAACAGGGTTATGCGACGGCATTGATTGGGAAGTGGCACCTGGGTTTTCAGAGTGGTCAGCACCCGCCCCATCACGGGTTTGATTACTGGTATGGAACGATTGCTTCCAACAGCGCTCCGTTTTCTCTTGAAGGGAAGCTCTTTTCCGAAAACTGTTATTTTCGGGATGGTTTGGCACGGGACAGGGTTGTTGGTTTGAGCAGCGTGCCGTGTGCGCTTATGCGGGACGAGGAAGTAGTGGAGATACCGGCTGATCAAGCGCAGTTTACGCGGCGATATACTGAGGAAGTGATTCGCCATATCCGAGCGAACAAGAGCCGGCCGTTTTTCATCTACCTTGCGCACAACATGCCGCACATTCCATTGCATGCCTCCGAGGGGTTTCGCGGGACCAGTGAGCGGGGTTTGTATGGCGATGTGATTGAAGAATTGGACTGGAGTGTCGGGGAAATTTTAGATGTGCTTCACCAGGAGGGTTTGGATGAGAAGACGATGGTTATTTTGACTTCGGACAACGGTCCCAAGCGATCGGTTGGAGGAAGCGCTGGAGGATTGAGGGGAGAAAAGGGATCGAGTTTCGAGGGCGGGGTTCGGGTGCCTTTTATTGCGCGTTGGCCGGGGAAGGTTCCAGCAGATCGAGTCACCGAAGAACCGGTGGCCGTAATGGACCTGTTACCGACGCTGGTAGGTCTGGCTGGAGGGCGGGTATCGACGGCTCCCGTGATTGATGGGAAGGATATCTGGCCTTTACTATCGGGCCGGAAAGGAGCGAAATCTCCGCATCAGGCGATTTATTTTCTCAAGGGGCGTTTTGTCAAAGGCGTTCGGGTTGGAGACTGGAAATTCCTCGTAGAAGACCTGCCGGAGGGGGAGGAGTCCAAGGCGGAATTGCCACTTTCTGAAGAGGAACTCGAGCTGCCACGGCGCAAGCGGAATGCCTTGATCAAGGAGCGTCGAAAAGCCGACAGCTCGGCGAGTGGTCCGGTGGTTGGTCTATACGATGTGCGTCAGGATGCCGCGGAACAGAGGAATCGAATAGGCGAGTTTCCGGATGTGGCGACTCGATTGCGGGAGATGGTCGAGGTTTTTCAAAATGAGATACGTGCCAATCATCGACCAGCAGGGAGGGGCGAATGATTTTCTGCTGGCGTATTGGGAATGGCGAGTATCCGCGAGCTTGTCATCAGTAGGGTTGCCGGGGTAGAACGGAAGGGTTATGAGTGAATCATTAACAGTTGTCGCGCTGATTGAAGCGGAAGCAGGTCAGGAAGAGCTCGTGAAGGCGGAGTTGATCAAGTTGATTGAGCCAACGCGGAAGGAGGCGGGGTGTTTGCAATATGACTTGCACGAGGACAACGACAATCCAGCAGTATTTATATTCTTTGAGAATTGGGAGAGTAGGGAATTATGGCAGGCCCACATGGAAGCGCTGCACATCGCTGCGTATATGCAGGCGACGGAAGGAGCTGTTGCTTCGTTTGTATTGCACGAGATGACGAAGATGTAGAAAAGTGAGGGTCGTAGATCTGTTTCAAGGAAAGACCGGTTTTTTTCGGATGCTTTTGATGCGTTTGCTATCTGTATTTCTGTTAGCTTTAGTGGCTTCCTGTGCTGGGGATGGTTCCGGGGTGCGGTCAGTGCAAGGTGGTGGAGTGTCACAGGGGCCGTACTACAACGCAGGTGAGACGGTGATTTTGACGTCGGGAGAAGCTGCTCGCGTGATTCCCCCGAATGAGTCCGTTCGGTAGAAGGGGTGGGCGGTCATAGGTAAGTTGCGACTTGGAGAGGCGCCATGCGGGGCTGGCTTTGGAGCGGGAGATTCGCTGAGGTTCTTCAGGCTGTTTGGAGCGTGCAGTACGGCTGAATTATTTGGTACTTGTGGTTTGGCAGCCGAGAATCTGTGGGTTTACGAGAGATCGACAAACGCGCTACTTCAGGAAGTAGACGCGAGAGACTTTTGGGGGAGCTAAGAATCGTTTTTCTTTTGCTGTCTTGGACCGAAGACGGCGGAGCCTACGCGGACGATGGTCGCGCCTTCTTCGATGGCGACGTGGTAGTCGTGGCTCATGCCCATAGAGAGTTTGGAGAGAGGCACCCCGGTTTTGTGTTCTAGTTGATCGCGGAGTTCGCGAAGGGTTGCAAAGCTGTGGCGGGTCTTTTCCGGCTCCGGATCGAAGGGGGGGATGGCCATGAGGCCCTCGATCTGGAGGCGTTCGAGATTTAGGAGTTGATCGATTTGGCCGTTGAGATCCGTGGGAGCGAAGCCGTATTTTGAAGCTTCGGTGGCGACATTGACTTCGAGATAGACTTTAGGAAAGAGGCCGAGCTCGCCGGCGATACGATCGGTCTGTTGGGCGAGCTCCAGCGAGTCGATGCTATGGAGGGTGTCGAAGAGGGGTAGGGCCTTACGGACCTTGTTTTTCTGGAGGTGACCGATGAGGTGCCAACTGAGATTGGAGGAGAGGAGTGGTATTTTCGCCTGCGCTTCCTGAACTCGATTTTCGCCGAAGAGGGTGTGGCCCGCGTCAATGGCTTCCTGGATGATCTCGGGGGGCCATGTCTTGGAGACGACGAGGAGGTTGATATCGGCTGGCTTGCGTCCGGCCTTTGCGGCGGCTTCGGCGAGCTGATTTTTTACTTTGGCGAGATTTTCTTGGATATCCGGCATGGGTTGGCGTTCGTATTGGTTATTAGGCTGGCTAATAGCGGCCCAGTTGTGCAATGATTGTGAGACAAAGTAATTTAGCGCCCAGAGTGCAGATCGAAACTTTTAAACTGTTTTGTGATCTTGTTGAAACCGAGAGTTTTTCCGCGGCAGCTGAGCGGAACGGCATTACACAGAGTGCCGTGAGTCAGCGGATGAGTGCCTTGGAAAAGGAATTCGGGGCGGTGTTGGTGGAACGGGGAAAGCGTTCTTTTGGACTGACGCCGGAGGGTCGGGTTTTCTTGGAAGGCAGCCGCCGTATTATGGAGACTTTGGATGGGACGCGGGAGCGGCTTGAGGAGTTGAGGAGTCTCGTAGCGGGTGAGCTGCGTTTGGCAACGGTTTATAGCATCGGGTTGCATGAGCTCTCCCCGCATTTGAAGCAATTTCGGACAGAGTTTTCTCAGGTGGGTTTGGAGGTTTCCTATCGTCGATCGACGCAGATTTATTCCGATGTTCTCGAAGGACGCGCGGATCTGGGCATGGTGGCCTACCCGAAGGAACGGAAGGGTTTGGTGGTAGAGTCCTTTTGGAGAGATCGGTTAGTGTTGGTTTGCGCACCGGGGCATCGGTTTGGAAAGCGAAAGCGACTACGTCTGGCAGACTTGGAAGGGGAAGACTTTGTGTCCTTTGAACCGGATGTACCGACGCGCAATGCTTTAGACACGATTTTTGAAGAGGAGGGGGTTGAGGTTGCGAAGGTGATGGAGTTTGACAACGTGGAGACGGTGAAGCGGGCGGTTGAAATTGAGGGCTCCGCTTCGATTATTCCGGAGAAAGCGGCTGTCGAAGAGGTGGAGGCGGGGCGATTGCAAGCGGTGCCGATTGAGCACGAGGAGATGTGGCGACCGCTGGGCATCATGCGGAAGCGGACGAAAGCCGTCACGCCTGCGATGCGCGAGTTTGTTGATTTGTTGCGCCGGGTCGAAGAGCTGTAACGAGATTGGTTGTGTAGCGCGATGGTTCCTTGTTCAAAGGGTACCAAAATATCGATCCCCCGCGTCCCCTAGTCCGGGGACGATATAGGCATTCTCATCGAGGTGTGAATCTATTGCTGCTGTATAGATGGGGACATTTGGGATTTCTCTCTGGAAGCACTCAATGCCTTCGTGGCAGGAAACAAGACTGATGAAGGAGAGGCGATTGGCACCTTGTTCGATGAGTTGGCGGGCGGCTTCCACCGAGGAATTTCCGGTGGCCAACATAGGATCAATCAAGATGACATCGGCTTCCTCGAGATTGCCGGGAAGATTACAGTAGTAGCTTTCGGGCCGGTGTGTTTCTTCGTTTCGATACAGTCCGATGTGACCAATTTGAGCTTCGGGGACGCATGGGAGGACGCCATTGAGCATCCCAAGGCCCGCCCGTAGGACGGGAACGAGAATGATTGGTCGCCTAAGGATCGCGCCTTCGGTTTCTTCGAGCGGGGTGCTGATCGTCGTGGCCTCGGTTTCGAGATTGCGAGTGACTTCGAAGATCATGAGTTGTCCGATAATATGGAGGCGGCGTCGGAATTCATCGGAAGTGGTTTTGGCATCGCGAAGTCGGGTCAAGTGGACATCGATGAGGGGGTGGTGGACGACATGGAGGAGCGGAGAAGAGGGCATGGCGGGTTCCGTTTGAGTGGGTGGTGTCGAAGAGAAAGCCCCGTAGACTAGGTAAAGGCAAGGGCAAGTGCGAGGGTTTTCGAGCTGTGACCGCCGCTTTCTTTTATGGGAGTGAGGCCCCAATCCTAGGTGAAAGAAGAACCGTGTTGCGAGGGGGCAACCTTATTTGTCGAATGCCTGTTTCATCCGTTGCCCCTTGGAGCAGGTTGGAGCAAGGACCCTACTGGACGGTGGCGGGAGCAGACTTCTGCTCGGACGAAGAATCTGTCACCTTGACGGTTTGGGAGGCGCCGCTGTTCTGCAGATCGATGAAATCCTGAAGGATGTGGAGAGTCTCCCGTTTCACGGGATCGAATCCGTGGGGGTATTCGAGCTTATCTTCCTCCTCTTCGTCGTTTTCTGCATAGATCATGCCACTTGCTTCCTCGTCGCTGAAGTCAATATCGAGCGTAAGGGTGGTTTCATCGACATTGTCGAGTGTGATTTTGTACGTGGTGAAGAGACCGTCTTCCGCTTCACGAACTTCGGCAAATCGCTTGCGGCGTTCATCATTGCGAGCATCGGCACGCTGCTCATTTTCCTTTGCCTCGGAAATACGCTGTGCCTTGCTAAGCGAGAGGATATTCTCGTCGAAACGCTGTTTCAGGCGGGCTGTGTCTTCGAGGATGTATTGGAACTCCACGTCTTCAGCGATTCGGTTGTTTGTGCGTCGTTGAAGTTCTTCGTCTGTGGGGAGAGCGACTTCAAAGGAATTGTAGCGCTGGCTAGGAATTTCGTCGTAACCCAGGGGATTTGGAAGCGAGGCTTCCCCAATTTCGAGGGCATCATTTCGTGACGGGAGGATGACATCGGGGGTGACGCCGCGCAGTTGGGTAGAACCTCCGGCAATGCGATAGAATTTCTGGATGGTAACTTTGAGAGCACCGGCGCGCTCTTTATCGCTCCAGAGGGGCATCCGTCGTTTCACGGGCATGATGGTTTGGACGGTGCCTTTGCCGAAGGTTTTCTCACCGACAATGACGGCGCGACCATAATCCTGCAGGGCGGCTGCGAGAATTTCGCTGGCTGAGGCACTGGCTTTGTCGGTCACCACGACAAGGGGACCATCCCAGAGGGGTTCTTTCGTGGTGGAATCCCGTGAATCGATATCGCCTTGCCAATCCTTTGATTGAACTACGGGCCCCCGCGGGATGAAAAGCCCAGTGAGATCGATGGCTTCTTCGAGGGAACCACCCCCATTTCCTCGGAGGTCGAGGACGAGCCCATCGATATTTTCTTTCATGAGCCGCTGGAGGAGGCGTTTGACATCGGTGGTGGTTGACGTGTCACCCCCGGTCATATCGGCGTAGAAGGAGTAGAGGTATATCCAGCCCAAGCGTTGAGATTCACCCTGTTCGTCGATGGTCTCGATGAGCTCGGCATTTGCGAGTTTGTCTTTGAGTTCGACCTCGTCGCGGACGATGAGGATTTCGTCGGGTTTGGAGGGGTCCCCTTCGCGAAGGACCTTGAGGCGGACCACGCTTCCTTTTGTGCCGCGGATGAGCTCGACGATTTTCGGAAGTTGCATGTCGATAATATCGACCATCTCGCCCTCGAGGCCTTGGGCGACGGCAACGATGCGATCTTTGACTTGGAGATTTTTACTCTTATGAGCGGGGCCGTTGACGACGAGGCCCTGAATTTCTGCCATTCCGTCTGCCATACTCAGCATGGCACCTATTCCGGTGAGCGAGTGTTTCATGCTGATCTGGAAGTTCTCCAACTCCCGATGGCTGAAATAATCGGAGTGAGGATCGAAAGCCATGGAAAGGGCAGTGAGGAAATAATTGACCACCTCTTCTTTGTCATTGTCTTCGAGGCTTGTCAGGACGCGATCCCAGCGCTTGATGAGGTCGCCTCGAATTTCATCTCGATCATCGTCGGTGAGTTCGATGGCGGCGATGTCGATGCTGGGAGCATCGGCGGAATCGGTATTGTCCTCTTTTGCCTTGTCTTTTGCCTCTTTTTCGAGGTCTCCTTTCTTTTCGCTGATGAGAAGAAGTTCTTCTCTAAGCAGTTGATTTTGGACCCATCTTCGCCAGAGTCCATCGGCCTCAGCGAAATCACGGGGCCACTCGGAGTCTTTTCTGGAGAGTTCAATGGTTTCGTCTGATTCAAAGTCGAAATCGGCCTGCTCGATCATTTCCTTGACCTTGGCGATGCGGTCTTTGACCCGTTCTTCGTAGACTTCGTAGATGGTGTGAGCAGGTTGAACGTTGCTCATGAGGAGGTGGTCATCGAGAGTGATGCCATATCTCATTCTGAATCCTTCGACGTCTTGTTGAGTGAAGAATTTTTTGTCGTAGTCGAGCGATTCGAGGTAGCGATCGAGGAGCCGTTCGGAGACATCATCGTCAAACGGTCTCTGACCGTAATGGTTGCGCTCGAGCATATTGGCGACATGCATGGCAACCTGGCCGAAATCGGTTTCGGCCCGGGAGGGGACAGGAAGAAGTGAGGAAAACGCGAGAGTGGCGGTTATGAGGGCGACGGTGGTTGATTTGTAGGCCATTATGAACTGTTCCGTTGTCTATGCTTAGCGAATGGGGCTATCAATGTATACGGTCCAAAACATACCACAGTTCCTTAGGGGGGGAAGGCTGTGATGGATTGGGGGATGCGAAGAGAAAACGCCGCGTTACGACTGATTCTATCCACTTCCGATGGTCATTCTCGGGTAGGCGACGTGAAAAGTCTAATCAAATTGCGGGTTTGGGGGGCTGGTATCGAGCTTGAAAGCGTGGATGATTGGGGCTGAACTACAAGATCTATGGAAGTAAGCGAAATTCGGCGGTTTACCGGGGGGATGGCGGCGACGAACGGCTATTTATTTGAGGCTCCGGATGGTGTGATCTTGGTGGATGCGCCGGAGGGGGTAGCCGACTGGTTGGAGCGAGAGGGAGCAAGCGTGGGTGCGTTGCTCTTGACGCATGGGCATTATGATCATGTTTTGGATGCGGCACGGGTGAAGCGGGAGCATGGCTGCCCAGTGTACTGTTTTCAGGAAATCACGTCGGAGTTGACGCTGGAAACCCTTCTGCAGTCGATGGGAATGGAGGCAGTGGTTGAAGCTGTGGAGGCCGATGGGTATCTTGAGGGTGAAGAGTTATTGGACGTATTGGGTGATTCGTTTCGCTTGATGCATGTGCCGGGGCATTCACCGGATAGTATCTGTTATTTGATTGGTGGGGAAGAAGGCGGGCTGCTGTTTGGAGGGGACGTTTTGTTTCAGGGGAGTATTGGGCGGACTGATTTTCCGCATGGGGATCACGATTTGCTTCTTTCGGGGATACGAGAGAAGATCTTTGAGTTGGGGGACGCGGTGCGAGTTTTACCGGGTCACGGCCCGGAGACGACGGTGGGCGTGGAGCGGGTATCGAATCCGTTTGTGGGGGGGTGAGTTTCCTGGGTGAGGCTGAGGGCGGGCGAGGGTCAACGCGGGTGAGTGGATTGATACACCATGGGATAGCGGGGTATCGGCTCGAGGAGGAACGGGGTGGGCTAAGTTGGCGGTTGAGTGGTCGAGAGTGCTGATGTGAAGGGGGATAGACGTAAGTTATCGATGTTTTTGATTGAACTGAGGTAAGGGTGAAGAGTTAGAATCACTGGGGTTGGATTTATTAAGGACCAGAGGAGAACACCATGAGTAACTGTGACGTGAAATTCACTTTCAAGGGGGTGCTACTCCTTGGGGGATTGTTGTGGGCGGGAAGTGTATTTGGCGAGATGCGGGTATTCACGAATGACGCGGGGGCGGAGATCACGGCGGAGCTTTTGTATGGGACGGAGGATACGGTAACGATTCGGATGGAGGGGGGCCGTGAGTTAACGACGGAGATTACAAGATTCAGTGCTGAGGATCAGGAGTATATTCGGGAATGGATTGAAGAGCATCCGCGACCGATCGACTATCATTTCGATTTGCGCTATGAGAAAAAGATGACGGGGAAGAAGGAGCGGCAGACGAACTCGCATGAGATCAAAGAAGAGAAGTGGGTGTATGATGTGGTGTTGGAGAACCGGTCGCGAGTTTTGGTTGAGGGATTGGAAATGCGGTATCGGATCTACGTGCAGAGCGAGCATGTGGAAGGGAAGAACGAGAAGGAAATCTTTGTCAAAGACGGCATCATCGAGGTGCCGGCGATGGAGAATGGGGAACGAAAGGAAATGCGGACGGTCTCTGTGCCAGTTATGGAGAGCGTTCTGCGTGACGGGTATGTTTACAAGAGCGGGGATCGCAAGCGGCAATCAGATTACGTTGCTGGGTTGTGGGTAAAAATATTCCTTGACGGGCAATGGATTTTCGTGCATTCTTCGCCGTTCATCGTCGCCGTTGTCGCGTTCCTGCTATAGTGAAGACAGTCCTCTGAATATACAGGTAAAAAATACGACTATTTTCGTA
>JBCDBW010000039.1:0-32717 GCA_039182965.1 Verrucomicrobiota bacterium | reverse complement strand
GGGTTCGCCGTTGATTGTATCGACCGTAAAGCGGGTACGCCAGTCGTCACCCCAATCGGCTTTGTAGACGCGTTTGATTGTGAAAACGAGGTCTTTTACCGCACGCGGAATGCCGTCGAGCCAGGCATTGTACTCGTCTGTGAAGTCTTCCGAAGGTGTGAGCAGGGAAATGACCGAGCCCAGGGAGCGACGGGAATCGAGGATGGGGCGGCTTTCTTCGCGCGGTTCCCGGGGGGCCTTAAAGCGGTCGCCGTGGCCGAAATCGTGGTTAATGATGCTTTCGGCTTGATTCATTTCTTCTTGGAAAGAGGAAATGATCACGGGGCCGGCTTGCATGGCGTCGAAGAGCGACTTTGAGATCTCGGACTTGCCGCCCCCCGACACCGTGCAGGGTTTATGGCAGAAGGTTCCTTCGGCGTTGATGCCGATGAGACGCCAGCGTTGCCGGGCGGAGGGGAAGCGCATCTCGACCTTGTATCCGGAGGGGAGGACATATGTTTTCTCGGGTTGAAGGCTGAGCGATTGTACCTGACCGTCGGCTTCCCACGTGATGCGCTGATCATGGAGATTGATGAAAGCGGTTTCGGGCAGGTAGATGATGTCTTGAAAGCGGCGGTCGATTCCGTAGCCGCCGGGTTGGAGCTCCATAATTTCTCCGAAGCGGTCGATGATCTCTCCGAACGTGTGGGTAGGGCGATCACGGAACTGAGACAACTGAAAATCCTCACCGAGGTCGCGGCGCGGGAAGGCGATCGCTCCTCCGGCGTGTTCTTCTTCGGCCATGCCGTAGAGATTTGCAGCGAAGCTGAGTTGGGTTTTCACCTCTTTTTTGCAGTAGCCGAAGTAGTTGTCGGCGATGAGCGTCACCACGACACCGGATTTGTCCCGGCAAGTCAGTTTAAAGGCGACTCCGTCGTTGTAGAGATCGTCTTCTGATGACCAGCACATACCGTCGCGTTTCTGGCGTTCGGTTGCATCATCGATATGCGGCAGTCCGATGTCCTTTTTCTTGAGTGCAATAAGATGAGGGGCGAGGAGGACGCACCCGGTGTGTCCCGTCCAGTGTTCCGGGTCGAGGCGGGCGTTGTTTTCCGGAAGGTTAGGGTCGCCCGCGTTTCCGAAGATGGATTCGACGAAATCGAGATTCGCGACGAGGTTTCCGGGTGCGAAGAATCGGACTTCAGAAGTCTTTTCATCGATAAATCCGTCTACGGCGGGGCAGACAATGGGGCGAAGGAAGAGTGAGGCGAAGGTTCGGATGGGTTCTGGTTCTTCGCAGGCGTAGGGCAGGATAAGGTGATCATTGGGCGGTTGCAGTGCGGCTTTGAGCAGGTGGGCAAAGGCGATTTTTGGGACTTCCTTTTTGTCCCATGGAACGCCGTATCCTCCTGCGACGATATGAAACGCGCCCTTGGTGGTGCGTCGGTCGTGTTTGGGATTATGAAGAACCCCTTGGAAGACGCGATAGCTGGAACCGATTTCCGATTCGAATTTGTCGCTTCGGGCGGGCAGGGACAATTCGCGGGCGAGGCCGTGGCGCTCGAGAATCAGGGCTTTTGAAGGAATGAGGAACTCGTCATCAGCGAAGAGTCCATCGGGACCACGAAAACCGGGAACGTCCTCGAGGTATCGATTGAGGAAGGCATCGATAGTGGCATCCACGGGGCAGAGATAGTCTGACATCTGCCGAAGTCGTTCCTGAAAATTTTGGATGAGTGACTTACCCAGTTTGAGGAAAGGCGCGTGTCCGTTTTCGCCCACCGTGCCGAAGCCGCGTGCTGCCAGCTTAAGACTGGCGTAATCCTTGAGCATGCCGGTGCGTTCGGCGGCATGGCCAACCGGGCCGAAACCCAACTGTTCTTCCATGTTCTCTTCGGTCATCTTCATGTTTCCTAAACGAAAAGAAGCAGATGAAGTGCCGAGTTGTCGACTGAGGAAGCATTTTCGGAGATATGCACTTTCTTGGAACCAGGAGTGGTTTTGGGCCGTCCGGTGAGGAGTGTTGGACGCCTCTGATGAGGGAGGTGGTTAGCCTCCAGCACTGACTTTACCTTGGCTGAAACCTGAGTTCAGATGGTGAGGACTGGTTTGGGGAACGGTTTTTGTGAGGCGGAGAATTGGCATGAAGTCTTGGGGAGGATGACGGGATTGTGACGGTAAATTCACTTCTAGGGGCCTTCTTCCATAAAAGAGCCGATCATTAGCGGTAGAGTTGACACGTGTGGCCTGCGAATCAGAGGGTGATCTTCGATCAGCGAGCGACGATCCAGCACCAGGCATAACACACGATGGGACCGAGGGCTGCGATGAGGAGACCCCCTGGGGCGAAGTCGCTGGAGCGCAATTTTTTTGAGGCGAAGGCGATGGCATTGGGCGGGGTAGAGACCGGTAGGATCATGGCACAAGAGGACGCGAGGGCGATGGGGGCGAGGAGCCGGGCAGAATCGCCGCCGGGGAGGCCAGCGGCGATGGGGATGAGGATGGCGGCGGCGGCGGTATTGGACATCACGTTGGACATGATGACGGCGAGATAAATGATGGCGATGATGAGGAGGGGCTCGGGGAGATCAGGGGGGATGAGCGTGGTGAGCCACTGAGCGAGGCCGGTTTCCGTCACGCCCACGCCGAGGGAGAGGCCGCCGGCCATCAGGATCAGCACGTCCCAGGGGAGGGTTCGCATTTGGTCGGCGTTGACGACGCCGGATACGGCGAGGGCGGCGATGGCGAAGAAAGAGATAACGGCGGCGGAGATGTGATGGAGGGACTCGGTCATCCAAGCTGTGATGACGGCGGCGAAGATGACCAAGACGATTTTTCGGTGGCGCCGGACGAGTGGTTCGAGGGCGGCTTCTTCGGCTCGTTTGCTGCCGGACAGGAAGGCAATATCCACCTGTTCGGCGTGGGAAGGATATCGTTTCGTGAGGTAGAACCAGGCGAAGGCTGTGAGTGCGAGAGCAGGAGGGAAGCCGATGGTCATCCAGCGCAAGAAGTCGACCTGGCTTTCGGGTGCGAGGTTTCCGACGGCGATTGCGTTGGGCGGCGTTCCGATAATGGTACCCATCCCGCCGACGGCAGCAGCCATGGCGATTCCGAGAAGGAGGCCCTTGCCGAATGATTTTTCCGTTTCACCGAGACCGGTGACGACCGGTGTGAGGGCGGCGATCATCATTGCGGCGGTGGCGGTATTCGACATGAACATGCTAAGGAGGAAGGTCGTGAGCATGGCTCCGGCGAGGAGGTTTTTAGGGCGGGTGCCAAAGCGTTGGATGACCGCTCGTGCGACGGTGATATCGAGTTTTGTTTGGACGGCGGCGCTGGCGAGGACGAAGCCGCCGAGGAAGAGCCATATGAGGGGAGAAGACCATGGGGCGAGGAAGAGGCGCCAGTTTTCGGTATCGCCTTCTTCGGTGAAGGCGCCACCGGGGCGACCGAGGATGGCGATTTGGAGGGCCATCACGAGGAGCGAGACGGCAAATGCGGGGAAGGCTTCCGTGATCCAGAGTCCGGCGGCGAAAATGAGGATGGTCAGCATTCGTTTTCCGGCAAGTGAGAGATTGGCGGCGGACTCCCATTGGAAATATTCGGGTGCGGCGGCGACCAAGAGGGCAACGGTGGCACAGAGAATGGCTTTCGTGAGGGCGAGGGGCAGGGAGAAGCGGTATTTGCCGAGGATACGGCGGCCGAGCGATCGGGTGTCGCCCATTTGGAAGAGGGAGCTCATCGGTATTGGGAGTTCACTTGGTTAGAGCAGGACTTGTTCCTAGATTAGTTGCCCATCTTCATGGAGCGAGGGTATTTCTTGTCGGGGTGGAGTCAGAGGTGCCGGGCGGCGTTCCTTTGCTTGCTTGCAAACGAATGGGAGAATGCTTGCCACAAGGAGGCAGGGGGGTGATGAGTGTGTGGTGAAGTGGCGGCATCGATGGATCAATAGGTGGAACCCGGTTTGGGTGGTGATTTGGTTTTTTGTGTACAGCATGACTGGGTGTTTCGCTGAGTCAGAATCTCTGGACGTCCTTGTTGTTGGTGCGGGTGCGGCGGGATTATATGCCGGTTATGAGCTGGAGAAGGCGGGCGTTTCTTACCGGGTACTCGAGGCATCGGATCGCATTGGGGGGCGCCTGGGGAAACTCACGGGGTTTGCGGATTATCCTCTCGACCTGGGCGCGCAGTGGCTGCACGGGAACAAATCGATCGCGGCGGACCTTTGTCGCGAGCACAAGATTCCTTACAAGTGGGATACCTCTTCGGTGCGATTTTGGTTCGAGGGAGCGATGGTGAAGCGATTGCCGCGCAAGCCGTTCGGATTGGGAGAGGATGCGTCGGCGCCGGATGTGTCGTTATCCGAGTATGCGGCGGCGGAGGGATTCGGGGATGAATACGGGGCGATACTCGATGGGATTGCTTCCGAATCCGGGGCGGCGCCTTGGGATGTCTCGGCGAAGTGGGCGGCGGTGGAGGGAGAGCAGTGGTCGGCGGGCCTGCGGGACTTCAAGTTTGAGGACACTTACTATGATGTCGTGGCGAATCACATTGCGCCCCCTGTGATGGACCACGTTGTATTGAATTCACCGGTGACGGCGATTGATTACTCGGGCGCGAAGGTTCGGGTCACCACCAAGGGCGGGGCGGTTTATGAGGCGGACCGGGTGATCGTGGCGGTGCCGATCACGGTCTTGAAGGACGGGGACATTGCGTTTACGCCGCCCTTGCCGGAGGCGAAGCGGGAGGCCTTTCAGAAGCTAGGGATGGGGCCGGGGATGAAAGTGTTTCTCAAGTTCAACGAGGATTTTTTCGGCGGGTATGTGATCGGGGGCGAAGTCTGTGCCGTCTATGCGGATGAGACGGTGGGGAAGAAGGGGGACGATCATGTGATGCTGGCGTTTATCATGGGTGATCAGGCGGCGGCGTTGGGGGCCTTGGGTTCGGATGAGGCCGTGGTGGAGGCGCTATTGGAGGAGCTTGATGCCATGTATGAGGGCGAGGCGACGAAACAGTTTCTCGACGCCAAAGTGATTAACTGGACGGCTGAGCCGTATATCCGGGGCGCTTATTCGTATCCGAGAGTCGGCGCGGGGAGGAAGGTGCGAGCGATTGCGGCGGCGCCGGTGGCGGATCGGATATTTTTTGCGGGCGAAGCCATGAATCAGAACGGGCACCCGGCGACTGTTCATGGCGCGATGGAGACGGGGTTGGAGGCGGCGCAGGCGGTGCTCAAGTGAACGGTGATCTGGGTGAGGCGGCGGTGGTTATTCTTCGATGCAGTAGAGGAATTGATCGCCGCGGAGGAAGATTTGGTTACTGGCGAGGGCGGGGGAGGTGAAGTTTCGATCGTCGAGTTCGTTCAAGGCGAGGACCTTCAATTCGTTTCCGTGCTCAATGACGAGGACCTCGCCGTTGCGACCGGTGAGGTAGACCCGGCCGTCGGCGCCGACGGGGGAGGAATAGACGTTGGTCATGTCGGGGAGACGGGTGCGATCGATGATTATGTCGCCGGTGGCGGCGTCGAGACAGGTGAGGATGGCCTGGTTGCTTTGGGTGAAGTAGAGCTGGCCATCGTAGAGGAGAGGCGAGGGGACGTAGGGCGTGCCTTCGTCGTGTTGCCAGAGGATTTGATCGGAGCCGGTGATGTCTCCTTTGGCTGAGAGCGGGAGGGCGAGAAGAGCGTGGCCTTTGTAACCGGTCATGCAGTAGACGTAATCGCCGAAGACCACGGGGCAGGGGATGGCGTTATTGGTGAGGCCACCGCATTGCCAGATGATCTCGCCGGTATCGAGGTCGTAGCTGCGGATGAGGTTGGTGCCGGGCGTGATGACCTGGGTTTTGCCACTGTGCTCGATGACGCGTGGGGTGGCCCAGGTGTTTCCTTCATTGCGATTGGCTTTCCAGAGGGTTTCGCCGGTGGAAGCGTCGAGGACTTCGATGTAGGACTGGCGTTGGTTATCGCGGACGATGATGAGGCGACCGTCGTGGTAGACGGGCGAGGTGCCTTCCCCGAGGCTGGCGCCCATGGCGACCTCGCCGAGGTCGCGTTCCCAGAGTTTGTTGCCGTTGAGGTCGTAGCAGAAGATGCCGCCGGAGCCGAAGGAACAGTAGAGGCGTTCGCCGTCGGTCGTGGGTGAGGCGCTGGCGTAATTGTTATCGCCGTGATGGCCTTCGTGGGGGATTTTGCGGGTGGCGGTTCGTCTCCAAATTTCTTCGCCCGATTTGCGGTTGAGGCAGTGGACGACGAGTTCGAATTCGGTATTGGGATGTTTGATGCCGAAGATGCGTTCGGGTTGGTCTTCGGGTTTGGGGAGGGAGGGATCGACTTTGCCGGTGTTGATGGCGGAGAGGACGAATACTTGATCGTTCCAGATGATGGGGGTGGAGCTGCCGCGGCCGTCGATGGGGACTTTCCAGCGGACGTTTTTGTTTTCGCTCCATTCGACGGGGGGTGTGGCGGTGGGGGAGACGCCCGTGGCATCGGGGCCGCGCCAGTGGTGCCATTGGGTGGCGGCGGCTTTCGGGTCGACGGGGGGGAGGGGGTTGGTGACGGGGGTGGCTTTGCCGATGAGGCCTTCCTCGGTGGCGGCGGGTTTGGATATGCGCGGATGTCCTGCCGGGGTTCCTGCGACGTGGGCGAGAATTTTGACGAAGGATTGTCCGCGATGGGGCATGTCGGGGGAGAGGCGTTGTTTTTCTTTCCAGAGTTGGCCGACGCGGGCGCGCTGGGAGGGGGTCAAGGCGGCCATCGTTTCGTCGACGTAAGGTTGGTGGTTGGCTCCGGTGTAGCCTTTTGGGAGCGGTTGTTTGGCGATGTGGGCGAGGAGTTCTGATCCTTTTTGCGAGGGTGCCGGAGATTGGGCACCGGCAATGGTCGTGATCGTGGAGAGAAGGAGGAGGAAGATGAGGGGGCGCATTGTGAAGATTATTATCGAATCGATTTGGAAGGGAAGCGGGAATCAACGGAAGCCGAGGTGATTCATGCGTTCGATGATCCGGTCGAACTCACGGCGATTGGCGTGAAGGTCGACGTCTTCTTCATCGATCGTGGTACCGCCGACGATACCGGCGGTGACTTCTGCGGATTCGCCAGATTCGGATGGTAATTTGAATTGTCCGTTCTCCATTTTTTCGGGGGTCTCACGGAGGATGGGCATGAAATAGGAGATGCCGGGGTAGGATTGGGAGGGATGGTCGCGATCGGGGAAGTCTTGTTCGAGGAGGAAGATGTATCGCTTTGAGAATCGGGGGATGTAGGCGCCGAGGATGCGGGTGGCTTTTTCGTGGAGAGCAGTCTCGTCCATGAGTTCGGCGATGCGGATGATCAGGGCGAGGCCGTCGATGAAGCGATTGCGCTGGTGTTGTTTTTGGAAAAGGCGGATGCGGGAGTGGGCGGGGCGATCGGGATCGGGCGTGGGGACGTTGTTGTTGAGATTATCGCGGGCTTCGGTGAGGACTTCGAAGAATAGGTGTAAGAGCGATTGGCAGGCGGTGTCGTGGTCGCGGGGGAAGCGGGTGGTGAGGATGTCGGCGGGTGATTGTTGATGGCGGGCGAAGAGGTCGATCAGGGATTCGGTGGATTCCGTGTCGAGAAAGGTGGAGAGGGACTCGAGGAGCGGGACTTTTTGTTTGGTGCAAGTGTGGAGATTGTGTTCCACGTCGAGGAAGGCGCGGGGCTGTTTCTGGAGCCGGATGAGGTGGCCGAGCACGGGGCGCATGTGGTCATCGCCGACGAGTTCGCGGGCGCCGAGACCGGCGCAATTGATCACGATGGGGCTCTCGATTTGGGCAAGGTTGTTGAGGGAGAATCCGCGAATGGCGCGGGCGCCGTTGCGGGTGGCGATCTCGAGGAGATGGTTCATGAGCACGGCCACGTCCATGTAGAAGATTTGATGGGCGAAGAGACTATGGGAGTGGGCGCCCATGCGCATCTTTGCGGGGATGCCGTGCGGGATGTATCCGAGGTTCACGAGGGAGGGCATGATGTCCCGGGTATTTGAGAACATGGTGAGCAGCTCGATATCGAATTCCTGGAACTCGGGTTCCGCGGCCCGGCCCAGAGCGATGTCGTGATAGAACTCGTAGGAATCGGCGAGGAGGGCGAGATCGGGATCGCCGCCGATGGTAAAGGGTTCGAAGAGGCCGCCGGCGTTGTGGCTGGTGATGTCTTCGAAGTGTTCCGCGACGATGATGATTTCGCCGAAGGCATCGGGGTGGGTTTGTTTGAATTGGGTGAGGTAATAGGCGACGAAGAGGCCGACGACGCCCGCGCCGACGATCGTGATGTCTTTTCCGGCGGCGGATTGCCAGTCTGCACTGAGCTGGTTTTGGATGATGTCGAGGATGCGTTTGCCGCAGCCGGGAGCGAGGGTCCAACCGCTGCCGCCGTGTCCGTAGCAATGGATGACGAATTTGCCGTCGATGGTTTCCGGTTCCATGCGGAGGCCGCCTTCGCGGTAGGGGCGTTTGCAGAGGATTTCGCGGCGGTGGTGCGGGGCGTCGGTTTCCTGGGACAGGGCGAACGGCTGGAGTTCGACTTCGATTTCGTCTGATGGATTCATGGGTGAATCGGAGGGGGAGCGGGTTGGAGCCGACGCGACAAGGTGGCTTATGCGGGTGGGGAGGGAAAGGGCAAATGCGACGGCGATTTGGGTGTTTTCAGCGGCGGGCGGGAGCGGTACCCTGTGGGCATGAAGCGACGGGATTTTGTGAGTTGGGCGAGTGTGGCGGCGGCGGGGCTGATGACGTCGGGGGCGGGGGTATCGCGAGGGGCGGCGGAGGGAGGTCGGATCAAGGTGGGGCAGATTGGGACGGCGCATGGGCATGCGCGGGGGAAGATGGAAACGATGCGGGGGCAGGCGGATTTATTTGAGGTGGTGGGGATTGTGGAGGCGGACCCGGAGCAGCGGGCAAGCGTGGAGGGGGAGAAGGCGTATGCGGGATTGAATTGGATGAGTGAGGAGGAGCTGTTTGCGGTTGCGGGCATTGAGGCGGTGGCGGTGGAGACGGCGGTGCGGGATTTGGTGCCGACCGCGCGGCGGGCGGTGGGGGCGGGGTTGCATGTGCACTTGGATAAGCCGGCGGGGGATTCGATGGCGGCGTTTCGGGAATTGCTCGAGGCGGCGGAAGCGGAAGATATCGTGGTTCAGTTAGGGTATATGTTGCGTTATAACCCCGTGTTTCAATTGATGTATGAAGCGGTGGCGGCGGGATGGATTGGGGAAGTGATGGAGATTGACTGCATGATGGGGAAGCTGGCGCCGGAGCGGATGCGGGAGGAGTTGAGCGAGTTTTCGGGCGGGGGGATGTTTGAGTTGGGCGGGCATTTGATTGATTCGATTGTGTATTTGATGGGGAAGCCGGAGACGGTGACGCCGTTTTTGAAGCGGACGATGCCGGGGCGGGATGAATTTGCGGACAACGGGTTGGCGGTGTTGGAGTGGCCGAAGGCGACGGCGGCGGTGCGGGTGAATATGCGCGATCCGTTCGGGTTTCCGCGGCGGCGGTTCCAAGTGGCGGGTGATTTGGGGGCGCTTGAGGTCATGCCGATGGAATCGGGGAAGGCGACCCTGAGTTTGAAGGCGGCACGCGGGGAGTATGCGGAGGGGGTGCAGGCGATTCAGTTGGCGCGTGAGGGGGGCCGCTTTGACGGGGAGTTTCGGGATTTTGCGGCGGCGATCCGCGGGGAGCGATCGCTCGCGTGGGATGCGGCGCACGATTTGGCGGTGCACGAGACCTTGCTCCAGGCGTCGGGGATGGCGATCAACCCGTCATGATGATTCTCGGGTGCCGGGCGAGCGCGCGGAGATTTCAGCCCTTAGGAGGCCCATGAGGGAGTAGAGGCCGAAGTATGCTCGATTGAGGTAGATTGAATCCGGGGAACCGCGTGCGGTTTTCATTTGCTTGAGATCGCGATCGGTTCGTTGACGTTCGCCGAACTCATAGATGCTCTTCATGAAGTCTTCGTCTCCGAAGTCGAAGGACTTTTCGTAGAACGGTCGTCCGAGCAGTTTGGTGCCGAGCATGGCGTTGTGGAGGATGAGGTCGATTTCCTGGAGAGAATCTTCCTCGAGAATCAAGTCGAGTTTCCGCATGGCCGCCTCGAAGCCTTCTCGATCTTCGAGGAGAGCGGGGTCGAGGAATCGAAAGTAATCGTCCCGGTATTGCCTGGTAATTTCTTTTGTGCATCCGAAGTCGAGAGCGACGACGGCATTGTTTTCGTCGACCAGAAAATTGCCGGGGTGAGGATCGGCGTGGAAGCGCAGGAGCGTATGAATTTGAAAATGATAGAAGTCCCAGATGGATTGGGCGACCTGGTTGCGCTTTTCTTTGGACGCCTCGTTTTCGGCGTATTGATCGAGGGGAATGCCATCGATCCAATCCATAACGATGACCCGCTTGCCGGAGTATTCGGGGTAATAGTCAGGGAAGCGGATATTCTTCAGGGACCGGCTGTTTTTGGACAACTCGATTGAGCGCTTGAGTTCGAGTTCATAATCGGTTTCTTCGAGCAAGCGCTTTTGCACTTCTGTGATGTAGGGCGCGAAGTCACGCTCACTCATTCCCATGATTCGAAGGGCGATGGGCTTCACGATCGCCAAGTCGCTGTTCAGGCTATCTGCCACCCCAGGGTACTGGACTTTTACGGCGAAGGTTTTGTCACCGATGGCGGCACGATGAACCTGCCCGATCGATGCGCCGTGAGCGGCTTCCTTTGAGAAAGTATCAAAAATTTCGAGAGGCTTTTTTCCAAACTCCCGCTGGAATGTTTTCACGACGAGAGGATATGAGAGTGGCGGGGCGGAGTATTGGGCCTGCGCGAACTGATTTCGATAGGCCTCGGGGAGCATGTTTTTATCGATGCTTAGCATTTGGGCGAGTTTGAGAGGACCGCCCTTCAGTTTTGAGAAGGCGTCGTAGACGACATCGGCGTTCTGTTCGTGGAGGGTATCGGTCGCGGGTTCACTGCCGACCACTCTTCGACCGTAGTGTTTAAGGTAATTGACGCCCACCTGCGCACCGGCACCGGCGAGGGCGGCGACCCGGCTGGCACGGTTCGAAGGGATCGAAGTTTGCTCCTGTGCCATCACGATTTCCGCCGGAAGAGGAAGCGAACAAGATCGGCGGCCGAATCAATGGCCTGTGTCCCGATTAGATCGAAGGCGAGGCGGACTGACTTTTCGACGAAAGCGTCCGTGCGCTCGAATCCCTGGCTGTCGTCGTTGAGATTGAAATCGACGACGGTGAGGAAGTGGAGGAAGAGACCTTGGGGATAGCCGCGGTTCAAGGGGCCGCGGCAGACGATTTCACTTCGTTCCATACCGGTATCGACAATGCTTTTTGCGAAGGGGACGAAGGAATCACGCATTCCGTGCAGTTGTTTGGAGGGCCAACCGGGGCGATCGGTTGTGCGCGGGAAGCGAGCGAGGAAGAACGAGCGGTGATTGAGAATTTGATCGGTAAACGCAAAGTGGAAGGTAAGGAGCTTTTGCTGGGCAGTAAAACCCTCCCAATCATCGGATTCCTGAACCTTCGCAACGGTCTCATCGACTGCCGTCCGCCAGATTCCCGATTCGAGGGCGTCGAAAGAAGCGAACTGTTCGAAGAAATCGCGTTCGGAGGCTCCGAACGACTTGGTGAACGCGTATACGGAGGCGGGCGGGTGACCCGTTTCTAAAACATGTTCCCGATAGCGGCCCATCAACTCGGCTTTATCCATGGTATTAGATACGGTAATGGGTGGTCGTCGGACGGTCGGACGTAGTCAAAAACTGGGGAACGGTTGTTGGCAGTGGGGCTCGGCGCCATTGGTGGTGGTCAATGGTCTGCTGCTATGTGTTCGGCAAGAATGTTGCGACCGAAATCTCCCCTAAAATTGCGCCAGGAAGCGTGGGAGTGGTTGGCGTTGTTTTGGGTGTTGCAGTATTCGAGCAGGAAGGTGGGGCCTTGGACGCGGTAGTAGTTGCCCTCGCCGGGTTTTTCTCCGCCGGCCCAGGCGAAGCGGACCTTGTTGAGTCCGGCGGCTTCGATTTCGGCGAGATTGTTTTGGGCGACGCGCGGGTTGTGTTTGAAGAGGTAGAGCTTGATGAGGGTTAGGAGGTCGGCTTTTTGATCATCCGTCATTTTGGCGACGGGGAGGCCCTTGTTATCGAGTGGTGTGACCGTGCTTTCCTGGCTGGTGAGAATGTCTTTGGGCGGCTTGGTATCGATGATCGCGAGGGCGCGTTGTTCGTCGTCGAGGGATTTGAGGAGTTTGCGGGCGATGAACGCTTCGCCGGCGAGGACGCGGAGGCCTTTGCGCGGGCCTTCGCGGACGGTATCGGGATTGGCGCCGAAGAAGGACGGCGTGAGGGAGACGACCTGGCCGTCCACGATCGTGAAATTGAGGGAGAGGTGGTGGCCTTCGAAGCGCCAGCCCCAAGTGCCATCGGGAGTGGGATCGCCGAAGATGGTGACGTGGTATTTTTCCGGGTCGCGCCGGGGATCGTGATCTTCGAGTTCCCAGAGGATTTGTTCGAGGCTCATGACGGAGAGGGCGCGGTTGAAGCCTTGCTGGCTCATGCCGGTGATGAGGAGGGCGTAGGCGAGCTGGGTTTGATCGGGGCGCATGTCTTTGATCATGAGACCGGCGCGATCTTCCATGGGGACGAAGTGCCAGTTGTCGCGTTCCTCGTTATCGAAGGCGAAGGACGCGGAGGCGCGTTGTTTCTTATCGAGGGAAGCGAGGAAGTTATTAGCGGCCTGGGCCATGGAGCGGGCGACAGAGGAGGTATCATTCTCCTGTGATTGGGCGGGGAGCGTCACTGGTGCGGCGAGAACAGCGACGACCGGCAGGAGGAGGAAGAAGATTTGTTTCATGATGGCAGTATTGCGGAAGGTTTTCTTCCTGTGAAGTAGGAACGGATGGATTTGGAGTGATGTTTTGGCGAAATTCGAAATTATCGTCTGGACCGTCTCTGCCGGAGAGACGGAAGCGGACGCGAGAAACCGCAGCCGGCACGAGGCCAGCTGCGGTTTCTAACACGACCAGGTGTGTACTTGTGTCAGGGAGTGCTTAGGCCGAGGGGTGTGATGCGTCCTTCGCCACCCACGGGATACTGAGTCGCGGTTATGGAACCAAGGTCAATCGTGTAATTTTCCAGCACCTGCTGGTAGGTTTCGCCCAAGATGGTGAAGACCGGGCTAAGCACCGAAAAGAAATACTGATCTCCGCCGCGTGCAAGGAAGTCGACGGTGGCGACGTTGATAGTCACGCCGCCCTGGGGGACGCCTGCTACGACGACGTCTGTACCGTCATCAAGCGCCACGCTGATAATGCGCTCTCCCGGGGTGATGACATTGCCGTCGCCATCGAGTTCGAGTGCTTGGGCGGTGATGTCGTATTCGAAGGTGAATCCTGCGATTTGCGCGAAGCGCCCCGTTCCATCGCCCTGGCGCACGGGTCTTCCGCCCACGTCGACGACTTTCGAGACGCAGCTTTCGAGTTGGTCTTTGAATTGCTGGGCGGTGAGCCCTTCGACGACGACGAGGAAGTTCAAGAACGGCAGGATATTGAAGGTATCCAGCTCGGTGAAGTCTCCGGCGGGGAGGATGCTATCGTTTCGGATCCCGCCGCCATTGGCGAGCGCGACATCCGGGGTGGGCGCTCCGAAGGTGGGGGCGAGCGCCGTGGCGCGCGCGAGGTAGGCGTCGGCGATGAGGTTTCCTTCATTGGTTTCGATGCTACGGATATCGTTGGTGATGCCGTTAAGCGGAACCTCGCTGTTTGCGATGACATTGGTGGCTAGGGCATCGACGGCCGCTTGGACGGGCTCGACGACGAGGCGACGCTGAAGCAGATTTGATCGGACGGCGTCGTCCTGATCTCCGGCAGCGACCCGAACGGGACCACTTTTGGCATTATCGATCGCGATGAGGTTACCAAAGCGATCGAAACCCGCCACGAGGCGGCCGACGTAGAAGTAGCTCCCGGAAGTTGTGATGAGAGGAACTTGTTTGCCGTCCGCGTCAGTGGGCAGTGAAGGATAGGGACCCTGAGGGGATTCGTCGCCGATGAGCAAGTTTTTGTCATTGGCGAGCAGCTCGTCTCCGCCTCCCGCGATTACGACATCGACCTTCCGCAACTGGGCCAAGAGGACTTCATCTTCGCTGACACCTTGGAGATGGCTAACGAGGATAATGATCTTTGCACCGTAGTATGTGGCTTGATTGATGACATCCTGGACGGCGGCGGCCACATCTTGTTCGACGGCGACGTCGCGTGGGCTAGAAATGAACGGCAGGTTTGGCGTGGTAGCTCCGACAATCCCGATGAGGCGGCGGCCCCGGCGGACGATGCGAGCAGACGCGATGCGATTGGCGTCCTCGAGGATGGCGAGGGTGGGTTCGGGCGAGACGTCGAGGTTGGCGCTCAGGAAGGGGGGGCGTGAGAATCGGAAGCTATTGATGACAGCGGCGAAGGTTTCCGGACCGAAGTCGAACTCGTGGTTCCCAATGCAAAGTGCCTGATAGCCGATGAGGCCGAGGCCGATTCCGTCGAAGAACGGGATGCCGTTCTCGAGGCTGGCATTGAATTCGGGGCCGGCGAGGAAATTGTCGCCTGAAGAAAGCATAATGGCGCCTCGACTAGCCCGGCGTGGGAACGAAGGATCGCTGGAAGGATTTCGGTAGGCTTCGCGGCGGAGTTGATTCACGAGTGTGGTGAAGTGGTCGATGCCGCCGAATCTTCCGAGATTATTGTCGTCATCATCAAAGACGTCGCTGGCGATGAGGTCGGATTCGCCATCGTTGTTATGGAGAATCGTTAGGACGAAGTCGACAGATGGTTTTTTGTATCCTCCTGCATGAGCGTCAAAGCTGACGGCCAATAGTGTGGCTGAGAGCGCACCAATAGTAGCAATATTTTTCATTTTTGAATAATTTAGTTTATATGTTAGGCCGAAGGATTCGGCTGCTTGAAGTCGACGATGCATTGAGCGTTTCGTCGCTATCGAGATCACCTGAAATCGATCAACAAGCGTGGGCGAGTTGTAGAGGGGAATGGGGCGGGAGGCATTAAAAGTTGTGCGACGACTATGGAAGCTGTGTAACAGCGCCGGAAGCTGTGCGACGAGACCGTTTCACGGGTCGATGTGTGGCGTGATTGTCACAACACCTCTATTTGTGGCGGATGTGGTGATTCGTTATGAGAAAGTGGTTACGATGAAGCGGAAGGGAATATTTATCGCGAGTGCGTTACTTTTCGTTGGCCTAATTTGGTTTGTATCAGAAGCTCGGTTGGACGAGCCCTCCGAACCGTTCAATGGCGGTCGTGACGAATCTGGACATCAGGTTGGTCGTCGCTTCAGCGGAGATGACACGCTTGGGACGAGTGGAACTCTTCTAGGAGAGGGGCAGGGGCGGCGCGAGAGCGAATGGGACGTGCGCTTGGCGGAATTGCGGGATGGCGAAGACGAGTCGGAGGGGATGCGTGGCGAGCAGCTTATGGCGATGGCAAGAGACGAAGCGATTCCCGGCGAGATTCGGGAAGAGGCGCTTGAATATGGTCTCTACCTGGTTGATGAGGGGCGTTTCGCGGGCGAGGTGGAATTGTTTTTTGAGGGGAGGAATCCGTCTGATGCTGAGATTGACCGGGTGTTTGAGGCTATGTTGGATCGCGGAGATCGGGCGCACCTGGAGAGTCTTTTGAGGATTGCAAATCGGTCGGGGAGCGTTGGGGCGCGTGCCATTGATCAGTTGACGCTGATCGTTCGTCCTGAGTCGGAGATCGGACGGGATTGGACTCTGTGGATGGAGGCGATTCAAGCCTACCTTCGGGACGACCCCGGAATTGGAATTCGAGGGCAGGGACGCTTCGACGAGGGACGGCAAGCTCGTTTCTTGAAATACCGTGGACTCAAGGGCCTCGACGACTAGGGAGGCTTACTTTTGTTCTTGGAAGAAGATTTTGTAAGAAATGCGCGGCTTCAGGCTCTTACTTGAGTGAAGCGTGTGTCGAGTTTGTGGATGTGGGTGATGTCGCTGGGGTGTATGGTGGTGGTGGGGCTGGGTTATGAGGTTTTGCGGGAGGCGGCGGCGGAGCCGGAGGTGGTGCAGGTGCAGGTGGTGGGGAGCAAGCGGGCGTCGTTGTTGGATTTTTTGGGATTGTTGGCGCGGGAGCCGGAGGTGGCGGGAGTGGCGTTGGCACGGGTGAAGTCGGGGGCGGCAAGTGGGGATGCAGCGTTGTTGGTGGAGGTGATGCCGTTTGTGCGGTCGAAGACGATGCAGGATGAATTGTTTGGGTTATTGAAGAGCTTGGCGGGGGATGGGGAGCGGCGGGAATTGAATGAGTGGCGGCAGTGGGTTTGGACGCAGCCGTATCCGCCGCGGGAGGGGTATGCGGAATTCAAGGCGAGGTTGTATCGACTTATCGATGCGCGGTTTGAAGAGTATTTTGACGATGAACCGGCGGCATTGATTCGGCTGGATGAAATTCGTTGGGGCGGGGTCAAGCGGGATGGGATACCGCCGCTAAAGAATCCGACGGTGGTGAGCGTGCGCGATCGGGCGGCGCGTTATTTGGCAGATGATGACGTGGTGTTCGGTGTGAGTTTCAACGGAGAAGCGAGGGCGTATCCGAAGCGGATTCTTGCCTGGCACGAGATGGTGAAGGACAAGGTGGGTGGGCGATCGATCAATGGGGTCTATTGCACTCTCTGCGGTTCGATGATCGTCTACGCGACAGAGGCAAGGGGCAAGCATTACGAACTTGGGACGAGTGGTTTTCTATATCGCTCAAACAAGTTGATGTATGATCATGCGACAAAGTCGATGTGGTCGACTCTGGAAGGCAAGCCTGTGGTGGGTCCGTTAGTGGGAAAGGGACTAGAATTGGAGCGTCTATATGTGGTGACGACTACCTGGGGGGAATGGAAGCGTCGGCATCCGGAGACGACGGTGTTGACACTGGACACGGGGCACCGGCGCGATTACGGGGAGGGTGTCGCTTATCGAGACTACTTCGCGACGGACGAACTCATGTTTGATGTCCCGGACGGATTGCGGGATCGGCGATTGAAAAACAAGGACGAGGTATTGGCTCTGGCGGCGGAGGGAGGATCGGGGGAGCGTGCGGCGATTGAGGTGGCATATTTAAAGGGGAAGTCGGTTTATCATTTGGTGCTGGGCGGGAAGGATTTGGTCATTCTGACGGACCGGAGCGGGGCGTCGCGGGTCTATGAATCTGGCGGGGTGAGGCTCGATTCCTGGGATGGAGTGGGTGAGGTGATTGATTCCTCAGGCAGTCCGTGGATCGTGGCAGAGGCGGAGTTGACCGGGCCGGGAGGAAAATTACTCAAACGCTATCCGGCGCACCGAGCGTTTTGGTTCGGGTGGCGTGCGGTTTACCCGGAGGCTCGGCTGATCAAGTGACGGGCTAGCGTCTATTGCGATCGTTGGCGACGATCGACTGGATCTGAGTGGGATTGATCATCGAAAAGCGTGCTTTCGTTTCAAACTTGAGATTCCAGTGGATGGTTTGGAGAAGACCGGTAAGGATGCCGGCGAGGCGACCCTGGTCATCGACGACGGGCGTGCCGCTCATGCCCCCGCGGCCTACAAGAGTGGACTGATAGGTGGTGAAGGGCAGGTCGCTGCGAGCGCGCTTTACGCTCAGGACGCGACCGGCTGTTTCGAAGGGACCGTTTCCGACGCCATCTTCGACGTTTTCCTGTGTGTAGAGGATGCCTTCATTTGAACCCGCGAAGACGGGTGCGCCCACGGGTAAGTCATCGGTCATGATGCTGAAAAATTCGGGGGCGCGGTAGTCGAAATGAATGATCGCGAGGTCGGATTTTTTATCGGACCAGACTTTCCGGCCCGGAAGGTTCTCGATGAAGAAGTATTCGCTGGGAACGTTTGGGTCGGTTTGAATTTGAGGGAGAGGAGGGATCGGTTTCAGGATGACAAGATTAGTAAAGTAGAAGGGGCCATCGTCAACGACATGAGCGGCAGTGAGAAAGTATCCGTCCGGGGAGATGGGCGCCGCTCGACCGGAGGCGCCGGCTTCGCTTTCGATGAAGGCGACTTTGCGGGAGAAGAAATCCTCGATGGACTGGCCTGCGATGGGACGTGGTGGGATGTTGATGAGGGATTCGGCCTGGAGACGGCGCATTTCCGGATTGTCGAAGGTGCGTTCGACGGGAAACGTGGAACAGGCGGTGGCAAGGGTGAGGGGAAGGAGCGCGAAAAAGTGATGGAGTCGGGCGATGGCGATCATTTGACAGTAGAACGGTGTCTTAAGGAAGATGATTCAGGGGGTGGAGGCAAGTGCAGGGTTTGAGGGGAGTCGATTGCCGGAGGACGATAAACGTCATTTGATGGAACCGCGATGTGTGACCCTTCCTAGTAGGTTGTGAAGATGATGAGATGGATGAGGCTGGGATGTATTTGGGCGAGTCTGGTTGGATTGACCGTGTTCGAGGCGGATGCGGAGTTGGAGCCGTTAATGGTGGTGCCGGGGACCGAGGTGTATGCGAGCGATTTTTCCGAGGCGGGTGCGGTAGATAAGGAGGACTGGATACCGGGACAGGGAACCCGTTGGGAAATTACGGACGGGGTGCCTAGAGGACGCCCATCGTCGGCGGGATATCAGGCATGGAAGTCAGACCATCGTCGATTGGAAGCGCGGACGAGTGTTCCAAAGACCCCGCAGGAACTCTTGATGGCTTTTTCGATTCGTTTTTTGGACGGGGAAGAGACCGGCATCGTGCCTTTTGTGGAAATCGGGCATCACGTTTCTTGAGTAAAAATTGGAGCTGAGTTCGTAATCTTTATGTTGGCAGGCCGGGAAACGCTCAAGGTTGCTGGGGATGAGGTGGTGGTGCAGTTTGAGAACGGGCCGATGTTTTATGCCCGGCATGATTGCTTTGCGAGTCCAAACCCGAGTGGGGGGAATGGCCTGGGGATTGCGGGTCCGCGAGGGGGAGAAATTGAAGTGGATGATATTACGATTTGGGCAATCGAGCGTGAGGTGGGAGATGATTGGGCTGAAACGCGGAGGTGGATGCCGTTGTTTGAGGCCGTACTTGCTGATATGGCAGAAAAGCATCCGTAAGCGGTTGCTTTTTGGGGAGGTTGGAATTCATTTCGCAGACGGCGCGGAGAATGCTACCCTCAAGGTTATGATCAGAGACAGGCCTTTGAAATGGGCAGGAGATATTGAGGTTGAAAACTTCTCAGGAGGTATCATTTCGGTGTGATGGCGCGAGACTCGCAATACGTAGACTCTGGATTTGCGAAGATTCAGGCGCAATTGGGGTATTTGATGGAAGAATTGGCGCAAGTTTTGCGGCGGATGGGCCGGGATGATTTGGCGGGTGGTTTGCCATGGCGGGACGGCAAGCATTCGGCGCTAGGCGGGGAGTTCCCAAAGGATTTGGGTCAGGCTTATTCAATTTGCTTTCAGCTTTTGGACATGGTGGAAGAGCGCGTGGCGGTGGGGGTGCGCCGTGAGCGTGAGAGTGAGCACGGGCCAACGGCGGAGCGTGGGTTATGGGCAAAATCGCTCTGGGGATTGGTCAAGGCGGGATTATCGGAAGAGCAGATACGGGAGGGTTTAGGCCGGGTGCATGTCGAACCGGTTTTGACGGCGCATCCAACGGAAGCGAAGCGTGCGAGTGTGCGCGAGCGGCATCGCGACTTGTACTTTCAGCTTATGAAGCTTGAGCATCCGAAGTATACGGAGCGGGAGCGAGTGCGGGCACGGGCGGAGATGGAGACTTTGTTGGAACTGTTGTGGCGGACGGGAGAGATTCGAGAGGAGAAGCCGACGGTGATGCAGGAATTGCGCAATGCGATTTTTTACCTGCGTGAGGTTTTTCCGGAGATGGTCCGTCGGTCGGAGCGGAGTTTTCGGGAAGCGTGGGAGGCACGCGGTTTTTCTTGGGAAGAACTTTGCGAGAGAGGAGGAGTTCCGCGGATGAGTTTTGCGACTTGGATTGGAGGGGACCGGGACGGTCATCCCTTTGTGACCGATGACGTCACGGCGGGGTCTTTCCGTGAGTTGCGTGAGCATGCACTGAAATTGTTCCGGAGGGAACTGAAGGAAGTTGCGACACGACTGACGCTGTCGTCGCAAGTGCAAGAGCCCGACGATGAGATTAGCGCGTTACGGCGGCGTTTGCGTGATGAACTGGGGGAAGCGGGGCGCGAGATTGATGAATTGAACGCAGAAGAACCTTGGCGGGCGGTGGTCTATTTGATGCGGGAGAAATTGGGAGTAGACTTGGCGACTTTGGGGGAATCGGGGACTGGGGGTTATGCGTGTCCGGAGGCTTTCGAGGGGGATTTGCGGGTTCTGGAGGTTAGTTTGCGATCAGCGGGGGCGAGTTGGTTAGCGAAAGAAATCATCGAGCCGGTTTTAGCGACGTTAGGGGTGTTTGGGTTTCATTTGGCGAAGCTGGATGTGAGGCAAAACAGTGCGTTTCACGATCTCGCAATGGGGCAGTTGCTCTCGGCGGCGGGGGTTGAGGATGGCGAGAATTTTGCCGATTGGCCGGAAGCTCGTCGTGCTGAATTTTTGCTGAAGGATTTGGAGTCTGGGCGTCCGCTTTTATCGGGCCGAGATTCGGTGGGGGACGAGGCGGATGCGGTGATGAAGTGTTACGCGGTTGTTCGTCGGCAGATGCGGCGTCATGGGGCCTCCGGTGTGGGTGCGTTGATCGTGAGTATGACCCGGCAGCTCAGTGATTTGCTGGTGGTGCATGTTTTCATGAGGGAAGTGGATTTGGTGGAGCGAGGGGAACATGGTTTGGTATATCCTTTGGCGGTGGTGCCGCTATTTGAGACGCTTGATGATCTTAAGGGTGCGGTAGATTTAATGAGAGAGTATTTGGAAGTGCCCCTGGTGCGCCGGAGTCTGGAATGGCGGAAGGATCAGCATCATCACGAGCTTCCGGAGCAGCAGGTGATGCTGGGGTATAGCGATAGCAATAAGGATTGTGGAATTTTGGCGGCGCAGTGGCAGTTGAATCGAGCTCAGGCTGGATTATCGGATTTAGGGCGTGAATTAGGATTGACATTGCGTTTCTTTCACGGGCGTGGTGGGACCGTGAGCCGTGGCGCGGGACCAACATCGTGGTTTTTGCGAGCTTTGCCGCATGGGTCGGTGTCCGGTTCGTTTCGCATGACGGAGCAGGGGGAGACTGTGGCGCAGAAGTATGCGCATTTAGCGAATGCAACGTATCACGCGGAAATGTTGATGGCGGGTGTGGCGCGTGCGACTTGTGTTCATCGATTTTTACCTGCAGAGGAGGACCCGGCGGGAGAGATTATGCCGGTATTGTGTGAAGCGAGTGTTGCGGCGTATCGAGCCTTAGTGGGCGGCGATGGATTCTTTGATTTTCATCGTCAAGCGACGCCGATTGATGTGTTGGAACGGGCGAGGATTGGCTCGCGGCCGGCGCGTCGGACCGGACGGAGCAGCAGCATTGAGGATTTGCGTGCGATTCCATGGGTTTTCGGTTGGACGCAGGCGCGTTTTTACCTGCCGGGATGGTTTGGGGTGGGATCTGCGTTGGAGGCGTATTTGGAGAGGACAGCAGATGGCATGGAGGAATTGCGATCCGGTGTTGCGGAGTCTTCGCTTCTTCGGTATGTGCTCACGAACGTAGAGACGAGTCTGGCGAGTGCCAATGTTGAGATCATGGAATGGTATGCGGGAATGGTGGTCGATGAAGAGACTCGCGAGAAAGTATTTGGACGGATCCAGGCTGAGTATGCGCGGACGACTGGATTGCTTGGCGAAGTGTTTGGGGCTTCGATAGAGGAGCGACGTCCGCGAATGGTATGGACCCTATCATTGCGAGACGAGCCATTGCGTGTGCTTCATGGTCAGCAGGTAGCGCTTTTGAAATCGTGGCGAGCAGATGGATCACCCAGTGAGGGGGCGGTGTTTGATGAGCTTTTGGTATCGATCAGTGCCGTTTCGAGCGGATTGCGGACCACCGGGTGACGTATCGTATTGAGAATTCTGCTTACGGATATTTTATGAGAGTTAAAATGGATCTGGCTGCTCGGTGCGAGGCCTCGATTGGCTTGGATCATGCTACCAACGGGTAACCAGTAGTGACGCCACCAGCCTCCAAACCCCAAGACTCCGCTCCCGGTGCGGGTACGCTGTTTGGCAACTATCGGAAGGGAGATTTTTTCGATGAAATGTTTCCCGCCGGGGCGGGCTTGCCATCCGAGCATTACCGCGCGATTCACGAGCGGTTTGAGCGGTTATCGCGGGAGGATTTGGAGCTGAAGCAGGGAACGGTAGACGAAGCTTTTCTTCAGCAGGGGATCACGTTCACGGTGTACGGGGACACGGAGGGCACGGAGAGGATTTTCCCATTTGATTTGATCCCCCGAGTGATTCCCGGGGACGAATGGCGACTGATCGAAGAGGGGCTAACGCAGCGCATCATCGCGTTGAACCTATTCCTTGCCGACATCTATGGAGATCAGAAGATTCTGAAGGACGGGGTCATCCCCGAGTGGGTCGTTCTTGAGGCGGCGCATTATCGTCCGGAGTTGCGGGGGATTGCCGTTCCGCGAGACATTTACATTCACATTTGTGGTTCAGACCTGATTCGTGATCGCGAGGGGCGCTATGTGGTTTTGGAGGACAATGGTCGATGCCCTTCGGGCGTCTCTTATGTTTTGGAGAACCGGTCGGCGATGAAACGCGCCTTCCCCAAACTCTATCAGAATATGGGGGTGCGTCCCGTCGACGAATACCCGGCCCTGTTATTGAAAACGCTCCAGTATCTGTCACCGAGGCAAGACCGGACTCCGGTATGCGTCTTGTTAACGCCTGGGGTATATAACAGTGCCTATTTTGAGCACACCTTTTTGGCAAGGGAGATGGGGATTGAAATTGTGGAAGGGCGAGATTTGATCGTTTTGGACGGATATGTGTATATGCGGACTACCAAGGGGTTAGTGAGAGTTGATGTCATTTATCGACGGATAGACGATGATTTTATTGACCCGGTGGTATTCCGTGAGGACTCGATGCTGGGCGTGCCGGGCATCGTGGATGCGTACTTGCGGGGGAATGTGGCATTGGCCAATTCGTTAGGAACGGGGGTGGCTGATGACAAGGTTACCTATAAGTATGTCCCAGACATGATAAAGTATTACTTGGATCAAGATGCGATTTTAGGAAGTGTGCCGACTTACCTAGCGTCTGAGGACAGTGATCGTGCGCATATCTTGGCGAATTTGGAAGACCTGGTCGTGAAGGCGGCCAACGAGTCGGGTGGCTATGGAATGTTGATGGGGCCGAGTTCAACACGTGAAGAGCGTGAGGAATTTGCCAAGCGGATCGAAGCGAATCCTCGCAACTATGTGGCGCAGCCGGTAATTTCCTTATCCCGTCATCCCACGGTCTGCGGGGAAGTCATCGAGGGGCGGCACATTGATTTGCGCCCTTTCATTCTTTATGGCCAGGATATTGAGATCATCCCCGGAGGATTGACCCGAGTTGCCTTGACGAGGGGCTCGCTCGTCGTGAATTCGTCGCAGGGTGGGGGCAGCAAAGACACTTGGGTTTTATACGACAAACCTTGAATTGATATGTTATCTCGGGATGCAAACAGTCTTCTTTGGATGGCACGCTACATTGAACGGGCGGAGAATCTGGCGCGTCTGGTTGAGGTGAATCGCGTTTTTCTTTTGGATTCGCGGCGGAGTGGGAATTACGGAGAAGATGAGATGTGGCGGCCGGTGATGCAGTTACCGGCGATGTCCGAAGCGTATGCGGCGGCGACTGAGGCACAAGGCGGGGTTGCTCCGGACTTGGGATATTTCGTGACGATGGATCCATCGAATTCATATTCGATAAGAGCCTGTATCGCGCAGGCGCGAGAGAATGCGCGGATGGTGCGCGATCAGATTTCCGAGGAAATGTGGGTGGAGTTGAACACCTTGCATTTATTTTTGAAATCGGACGATGCCGAGATGATGTGGGGGCGTTCTCCGGAAGCTTACTTGCGCAAATTGTCGGAATTTTCCCTTCTATTTCAGGGACTAACGGATGCGACAGTCCCACACAATGAGGGGTGGCGGTTTGTTCAGCTGGGAAAGTTCCTTGAGCGGGCGGACAAGACAAGCCGGATTCTTGACAGCATTGCTTTCATACGAGATGGCGATCGAGGCAGGTGTTTGGCGGTGTTGCGGTGTTGCAGTGCGGTATCGGCATTCCGCGATGAGTTTGGCGGGGCGGTGACGCTGGACAACGTGACGGCTTTTCTCTTGTTTTCTCAGGCCTTCCCGAGGTCGATTCGGTTTTGCTTGCGGAAACTTGATGAAGTTTTGCACGCCATTTCCGGTGTGGGTCGAGGTGAGTATTCGAACGAAGCAGAGCGATTGACCGGGGGAGCGTTGGCGAATTTGAATTTTTCAGGAATCAGTGATGTGAAAAAGCGAGGCCTCAATCAGTATGTGGATGCCATTCAAGTGCAACTTAATGATATTGGGCAGGAGATATTTGAAGCCTATGTATTACTGCCCTCTGCGATCCGAAGCGTCTCGCCTTCGACGGTGTCCGTTCCGTTGCAATTTCAAATGCAGCAGCAGCAGCAACAGTGATCCCAGGATTGGTGGTTTCCTGATATTGTTCGATTCATTGATTGACCATGAAACTCCGCGTTCATCATCGCACCGAGTATGTTTATGAGAACCCGGTGACTCAGAGTGTCAATGAGTTGAGATTGCAACCGCCGAGCACGAAGGCGCAGGTTTGCCTGAGTTCATTTATTTCAGTCCTACCGCCGACGCGCTTGCTCCACTACCACGATCTCTTTCGGAACACGGTGCATCGATTTGAGATACCGGAAGCGCATGGTCGTCTTGTCGTGGAGAGCCGATGTACCGTGGAGAAGCATGCCGAGGTAGATTTTAAAGACTTACCCTATGGGAGCTCGCATGATGATCTTCCGTATTGCCGGAGACTGTTGGAGTGTCACGAGTTTTTGCAGGGGAGTTTCTTTGTCGAACTCTCTCCAGAGGTGTGGCGTCAGGCCATCGATGTGAGGGACGAATCTACGGATGTATTTCAAACGGCTTATGCGATCATGCAGCACATATTTGAGAATTACCAATACGACGCCGGTGCGACGAATGTTTCGACTCATGCGAATGAGGTTTTTGTCAGTCGGAAAGGGGTATGTCAGGATTTTGCCCATGTGATGCTGGGTATGTGTCGCAGCCTCGGTATTCCCGCACGATATGTCAGCGGGTATTTTCTGGACAACACTCGGGGAAGTCAGATGCGGGGAAGCGATGCGAGTCACGCATGGGTCGAAGTTTATCTTACAGCTCAGAATGGCTGGGTAGGGTTGGATCCGACGAATAACCAAGTGGTGGATGATCGTTATATCAAGCTTGCGTCCGGTCGTGATTATCGAGATGCGGCGCCGATCGAGGGGACTTATTGGGGTGGCGGCGGAACGCGACTTCGAGTGCTGGTCACCGTTGACCAGATCACAATGGGCTAGGAAGAATTCCGGTTAGACTTGAGGCTTGCAGGCAGTTTCGCAGCAGCGTCGCTTTGGTGGAACGAAGACTCCGTGGTTATAGGCCCTCTTCGAGCCATGGAGAGGCGCCGCCGGCGTCTTCGTGGTCGAAATACTTGATATCCGCTTGGGTAAACGGTCCGCAAAACTTCGCCATCCACTCTTCCCACTTTTTATCGCCGATCATGGCGATGCGTTCGATATCGCCATGGTGTTTCGCGTCGAATTTAATATCTTCCCAGAGGGCGGCCATGTCCCAGCCGTGGAACTGGGTCATATCGAAGAGGATACGAAGTTTTCCGTGCTGTTGAATGAGTCGTTCCGCTTCGGGGACGAAGTGTTCGTAGTCTTCCTTAGTGAGTTTGTCGCTGATATGGATTTCGAGAATTTTACCTTCGGCTTTTTCAGAAACTTGAATGGACATGGTGATACGCGGATTAGGGTTTAAAGAAATAGGGATAGATACTTAGTCGCTTGGAGGTGAAGACGCAAGCAGGGTTTATGCGAGGAGTTGTGTGATCGGAGCGGTGGAGTCGGCGAAGCGTTCCATATTCACGCCCATGGCTTGGGCTTGCGTGAGCCAGAGGTTGGCGAGTGGGGTGCCATCGGGAAGGTTGATGTGTTTTCCGCGGGGAGCGAACTTTCCGCCGCCGGAGCCGGCGACAACAATGGGTAGATCGGTGTATTGATGGGTGGAGCCATCGCCGAGGCCGGAGCCGTAGGTGAGGAAGGTATTGTCGAGGAGAGTGGAGCCATCGGATTCGATGATGGAGTCCATTTTGTCGACGATGTAAGCGAACTGTTCCATGTGGAAGCGGTCGACTTTGAGGAGGTCATCAAGGAATTTGCCCTGGTTATGCGACATTTTGTGGTGGCTGCGCGGGCCATCGTCGAAGAGGGATTCGTAGGTGAACGGGGTGTCCCAGCGTTCGGGGCCGACCATGAAGGTGGTGACATTGGTGAGACCGGTTTGGAGGGCGACGACCATGAGGTCGCTCATGAGGCGGATATATTCACCACGAGGGAGATGTGCTTCGGCGGGTTCATCGATTTTGACGGAGGCGATTTCGGACTTCATTCTTTCCAGCTTTTCCATCTGTTCTTCGATGGTGCGGATGGAGTCGAAGTATTCGGCGAACTTCTGTTTATCGTTGTATCCGAGATTGTGTTTCAGGGAGCGGGCGTCTTCGAGGACGAGATCGGTAATATTGCGGAAGTCCTGAACATCGTCTGTGGAGAAGAGGCGGCGATAAATTTTTCGTGGGTCCCGGAGGGAGGGGGCGACATGGCCGGTGCCATACCAGGAGATATTGTCGAAGTAGATGGATTCTTTGTTGTCTTTATGTGAGTTGCAGCTGAATTCGAGGCTACGGAATGGTGTTGAGGCTCCGACGTGATCGGCGACGATATGGTCGAGGGTGCGGTCGAGGGGCCAAGCGGATTGTTTGATGCTGAAGGGTTCGGCGGAGCTGAGGTAGCAGGAGGCGCACTGGGCGTGGACATCGGTGCCTTCCTGGAAGGTGCGGTCCATGCCGGTGAGAAGAGAGATTTTGTCTTTGTGAGGGGCGAGCGGTTCGATGGTGGGCGTGAAGTCGATGGGGCGTTCGCCGACGCTGATCTTGGAGTCGACATCGATTTCGACGCGGGCACCGCCTTGGAAGACGGGGATATCGGCTTGGGCTTCGCCGGGGAAGAAGCCGCGTCGGACCACGCCGATGGGCACATAGAAGTGTGCCATGCGCTGGGCGACGGCGTTGGTGGGAATGGTGGCGGCGATGCTTTCGAGCCAGGGGAGGGAGAGGGCGGCACCGCCGAGGCCGCGGAGGAATGAGCGTCGCGAAGTGGTTTTCATGATCGGGATGGCAGGATCAGTTATCGGCGAGGGTGGCGGGATTGGACTTCGATAGGAACGGTTCGGAAAGGATGACCTCTTTCAGGAGGGTTTGGATACGATATTCGTTTTCGGCGGTATTGGCAGTGATATTATCGAGGGCGGGGGCGTCGGCGGCGTTGAGTTCGCGGGCGAGGGCGAAGGAGAGGAGGTGGCCGGCGAGGGCTCGGGTGAAGCGATCTTTTTCGGTGAGGATCGCATCTTTGAATTCGATGAGGTTATTGAACTCGTGTTTCCGGAAGAGGACCCCTTGCATATCGACGTCGCGTCCATTTTCGTATTGATCTCTCCAGAGGCCGGTCGGTCCGTAATTTTCGAGGGCGAAGCCGAGGGGATCGATTTTCTGGTGGCAACCGGCGCAGTCGGCGCGTTCACGATGGACGTCGAGGCGTTCACGCAGAGTGAGGTGTTCCTCGCCTTCGGGCGGTTTTTCTGAGAGAGGGGGAATGTCTGCGGGCGGAGGCGGAGGTGGGTTGTTGAAGATGACGGTGGCGAGCCATGCCCCGCGGGTGATGGGGTGGGTGCGTTCGGCTCCGGAGGTCATCGTCATGACGGCTTGGTTCGTGATGACGCCTCCTTCGCGACGATCGGTGATTTCTTGGCGATTGAAGGGCAGGGCGGTGACCGGGAATTTATTTGAGTCGATGGTGTGTCCATATGCCTGATGTAGGAGGGGGGAACGGTAGGTGAAGTCAGGATCGATGAGATCAAGGATGGGGCGGTCTTCGACGAGGACGGTTTCGAAGAGGAGGAGCGGTTCCAGGCTTTGGTCCATGCTGAGGCGGTATTGGGCGCGGGCTCGACTGTAGAACTCGGGAAACCGTTCGATATCGGGAGCGGCTGAGATGATTCGGTCGAGCTGGAGCCACTGGGCGGGGAAGCTATCGCAGAATCTCTTCAAGCGCCGGTCGTCGAGCATGCGATCGATTTGTTTGGCGAGAATTTCGGGATTGGTGAGGCGATTATTCTTGGCCAGGCGGAGCAATTCATCGTCGGGGATGCTTCCCCACAGGAAGAAAGAGAGGCGTGAGGCGAGGTCATATTCGTCCAAGGAACCGGCGCCGGGTTGATCGTATAGATAGAGGAAGCGGGGAGAAGCGATGGCTGCTGCCGCCGCGCTTTTCATGGCGTCGGTGAACCGTGTCCCGTGATTGATCTGGGCGAGCACGTGATCGGTGTATCGGCTTTGGAGAGTGTCATCGACAGGGCGACGGAAGGCGTGCGTGAGAAAGGCGCGGAGGCGTTTTTTGATTTCGGGTTTCAGGGGGGTGCCGTCGACGGGCGGGGCGAAGAACTCTTTCCAGATAGCCACGTTGGCCGGGGTAAAGTCCGGGCTATCGACGATGCTTTTGGAGAGTTTGAGGAAGGCCTCGAGGAGAAAAGGGGAGAGAGAGAGGTGGTCGCCGCGGTTGTCGTAGCCGTGTTCGGCGCGCAGGTCTTGTGGGAAGGCGGAGACGCCGGCGAGGCGTGGTTCAATCATTTGGGACTTCCCGAGAGGACGAGACCCGACGGTGACCTGCTCGGGCATTTTGCCGGAGGCGGGTTGAAAGTAGTCTTTGTATTCCCGCATCATTCTTTCGGGGAGTGGAAAGACGACGCGGTTGAGTTGGAAGAGATCGGTGACAGCGTTATTGTATTGGAAGCGATTCAATCGCCGGATGGGGGCTTGCGCGAAGGCTTTGTTTTCGGCGACGGAGGAGTGGAGGATTGTTTTGAGAGCGGCGATGAATTTGGTGCGGTCGTCGGCTGTTGGTTGGGGTTCGTCCTTCGGGGGCATTTCTTCGAATTCGATGACGTCGAGGACGACCGCGGCGAGATCTGGGTCTCTGAGGAAATCCTCTTCGGATTTGATGGTGAGGAGGTCGACCTTGCCTTTTACGACGCCATCTTGGCCGTGACATTGGATGCAATGCTTTTGGAAGAGTGGTTCGAGTGTCGTGGCGAACGGAGACGGGAAAGTTTTCGCGGAGACGGTGGCGAGGGGGAGAAGCAACAGGAATGGGGCAATGACACCGGAGGCGATGACCGACATTTGGGGAACGGTCGTGGGGCGCTTGGGTAGATTGGGACCGGGAATCACGAAGCGGTGGTGGGTTTTTTTGGTGTGGGAATTTGCGAATGGGCCTACATGGGATACGAAGGCCGCCGGGGAATCCTTTCACTATAGCGGTGGAAATGCCTTTGGGGCAGGTTCGTTTGAAAGGTGTGGGGTATAGGCTTAGGGTCGAGTTTTTGGAAGGGGACATGGATATTACGAACAAGACCAAGAAGCCGATGAGCGTGCCTTTGCCGGGCGGGAAGAAGTTATTTTTGGGGCCGGGGAAGACGGGGCAGGTTTCGTCGAAGGCGTTGGAGCGTCCGGCGTTGGCGGCGTTGATCGAAGCGGGGGACTTGGAGGTATCGGAGGGGGGAGCTTCGCGGACGGGGAGTGCGGGGGGTGGCAAAGTGTCGGCTCCGGGCGGTGGGGCGCGGCAGAAGGGGACGGGGGCGATGCGTCAATCGGGGGATCGTTGAGGGAAATGTGATTTTTTGAGGAGTATGGCGGCGAGGAGGGAAGCGGCGGCGCCGAGGAGGATGGGGAGTTTGGCATTGAGACCGGTGAGGATGCCGCCGGTGAAGCAGAGCAGGGCGGAACCGAAGACGCGGACGGAGTGGGCGACGCCGAGGAGGTGTCCCTGGGCGTTGTTGGGGACGGACTCGGAGATGAGAGCGGACATGTTCGTAGTGGCGAGCGCCATGGTGGCCCCGACGAGGGGGAGGATGAGGTAGAGCCAGGACCAGTTGCCTGGGAGGACCAGCGAGATGAGGAGGAGGCCGAGCATCAATGCGCTGAAAGCGGTGGCACGGCGTGGGGAGAGACGTTTGCCGACGGGTTTTACGAGGAGCCATTGGGTGAGGACCATGGCGATGCTTGTGTAGGACATGAACCACCCGACGCGAGCGGAGGTGAATTGCCAGGTTTGGACGAAGTAGACGGGATTGAATTGGAAAACGAAGTCGATGCCGATGTAGATGATGAAATTGATGAGGAGAAGCAGGCGGAGGGTGGGCCAGGGGATGTCCTTTGTGATGCCGCGGAGGGGGTTTAAAGAAATTGAGGTGTCGCGGGTGTGTTCGCTCTGTGAGGTAGCGGGAAAGCGCAGGACGACGAGGGCGACGCAGAGGGCGGAGATGGCGGCCGCAGCGTAGAATGGGAGGGAGTAGGAGGCCCACGAGTATTTTGAGATATCGCCGAGGTGGCCGCCGAGGGCCGGGGCGAAGACGTAGGCGAGGCTACTGGCCATGTAGACGAGGCCGAAGCGGTGGGTTTTTTCGGGGCCGTGGTGGCGGTGGGCGATCTCGGATTGGGTGAGCACGAGGAGGACCCCGGCGAAGCCGATGAGGAACTGGCCGACGATGAGAATCCAGACGTTGTGTTTCAGGATGGCGAGAGCATTGATGAGATTTCCGGCGGCGGTGAGCGTCATCGCGAGTGCGAGGAGAGGTTTTCGTCCGAAGCGATCCGAGAGTCGGCCGAGGATGGGGGAGCCGACGAACTCACCGAGGCGGGCGGCGGAGAGAACGGTACCGAGGAAGAAGGCTTTCGTAGCGGTGGAAGCGGACGCGGCGAGCAGGCCGCCACCGTGGTCGGGGTGGAGGAAGAGAGGCGAGAAGATGGGGGCGACGAGGGCCCCGGCGAAGAAGCCGAGGAAGACGAGCGTGAAGATCAGCGGCATCTGTTAGCGCGAATTTGTTTACTCTTCGTCGCGGAGGGATTGGAACTCGCTGTAACCTTGCCAGGCTATTCGTTGCAGGTCGGCGAGGTCTTTGTTGTTGAAGGTGCGGGTGATGGGATTTCCGTCGCGATCTTTGTCTTTATTTTTGGGGTCGTTGTCGAGGAAGCGGATATCGGTGACGGAATCCACGGAATTGCCCTGGGGGCTTTCGTTGAAGAGGGCCGCGTAGAGCGTGCAGGCGGTGAGATAAGCCATCGTGTGGTTGAGGTGGGCGTCGTTGATGAAGCGAAGGGTGAGGTCGGGGCGTTCCGTTTGGCAGCGGAGCGCGACGAGGGACATGGGGGCGGCGTGGGCGTTGATTTGGTCGGCGAGCGCGGCGATGGCTTTGGCTTTTTCGTGAACCGAGGCGGGGTCGGGTGGTGTGGTGAGGGCTTCGAGGTTTTGGGTCGTGGGCGTGGTTTCGTAGAGAATGACGCGGGCGCCCTGGGCCTGAGCGAGCTCGGCGAACTTGGGCGCGAACTGGGCGTATCTGGTAGGATCGCCCTCGAGGTCGTCGCGGTAGGATTGGAGAACGACGACGTCCCAATTGGTACGCTGAGATTCGAGGTTGGCGAGGAGTTCTTCGTGGCGAGAGAGCGCCTTTGCGGCGTGGGAGTCTTCCGGGTTATTCGCGATCGTCTCTTTCAGCGAAGCGATAGTGGCTTCTTCATCGGTCTTGGTGAGATTTGCGATGTTAACGATGTTCTGGGTGCCGAGACGCCAGTGATCCGCAAGCGTGCGACCGCCATAAATTACGGTGGTGGGGTTGAGGGTAAGACCGGGATTGCCGCCTTCGGCCATTTCTTTGACGATCTCGGAAAGGTTATGGCGGCCGGTGTAGCTGTTGCCGATGAAGAGGACGTTGAGGGTGTCGGTTTCAGCTTCGGCAGCGGGTGCAGCGGCGGAAACGAGGCCAGTCAGGCAAATGTGCAAGAGTGATTTGGTGAGTGTCATGGTTTTGCGTAGACTGTGGTTCATTCTCGAAAAGAGGCCGAGGCTATTCAATGACCTTACTGCCCGACGGTGTGGTGGGGTGGGGAAGTCGTTGGGCTATGTTAGTATCGCCAGTGGTGCGGACGTGTATATCGTATCCTTTGAAGTCCGATGTTCCACCGTGGGCGATCGCCTCGGGAGTTTTCATCTGTGGAGTGTGGGGGGCGAGCGGCGGTTTGGCAAACCGGCAAGCAGACGCGCTATTCCACGGGGAAATTGAAGTAGGTATCGGGGAAGGGCTCGTCGGCGAGGGTGAAGTGCCACCATTCCTTCGGGTAGGGCGTGAAGCCGTGTTTGATCATGAGGATGTGGAGGAGCATCCGGTTGGCCCGCTGGTCGGGTTGGAGGCGGGCGTAGGTGGGCCAGGACTCGGGGCTGAAGAAGTCGAAGCGGGTGCCCATATCGAGTTCCTCCTTGTCACCGGTGAGGGAAATGATCGTCACATCGACGGTGCTGCCGCGGGAGTGGGAGGAGCGGTCGGCGATGTAATCTTCTTTGAAGAGATTCTTTTTTTCGACGGTGGGATAGAATTCCTGCTTCGTTTTTTTGTCGTCG